>NZ_SCOG01000009.1:0-155211 GCF_005502545.1 Microbacterium sp. Beta | reverse complement strand
TTGGCAGACACGTGATTCTCCTTGCGCGGTCGGGCCGCGGGAGGCGGAAAGGACGAGGCTCAGCCTAGTACGCCGAAGCGCCGCGGGTGAGGCCCGGGCGTCACGCGGGATCGTTACCGTTCTGTGATGAGATCTTTCGACGGAGGACACACAGCTCGTCATCTCCGGGAAACACGACCCTCTTAGGGTCGCCAGGACGACAGTCATCCGGTCGACAGGAGCAGTATGAAGGACACCACATCCCTACCGGGCGAGATCGTCGTCGTCGGAGCGGGGATGGCGGCGCATCGATTCGTCGAGCGGCTGCTCCGCGACCCGGGAACGGCCGCGCGGGTCACCGTCATCGGAGACGAGGGGTACGGTCCGTACGACAGGTCCGAGGTGGCGGGGCTCCTCTCCGGCGACGATCCCGCAGAGCTCCAACTGGACCGCTCCGTCTTCCGTGACGACCGCGTCCGGCTGGTGCGTGATGACCGCGTGCTGCGCATCGATCGCACGGCCCGCACCGTGCGAACGCGCTCCCGGCGCACATACTCCTACGACACGCTGGTGCTCGCCACCGGTTCGTTCGCTTCGCAGGTTGCCGTATCGGGAGCTCGGCTTCCCGGGTGCTTCGTGCTGCACTCGATCGAGGACGCGGAAGCGATCCGGACCTTCGTCGAGGCGCGATCCGGCGTCCTGGGGCGCCCGCTGCGCGGCGTCGTGATCGGGGGAGGTCGACGCGGGCTCGAAGCGGCGGTCGCTCTGGACGCGGCGGGGGTCGCAACCACGATCGTGCAGTATGCGGATCGCTTGCTGCCCGACCGGTTGGATGAGGTGGGTGCCGGCGTGCTGCAGTCCGCTCTCGCAGATCGAGGCATCGCGGTGCGCACGCGTACGAGGACGACGCGGCTCGACGCGGACGACTCGGGTGCGGTCACTGCTCTCGAGTTCCAGGACGGGACCTTCCAACGGGCGGATGTCGTGCTGTTCACGGTCGGCGTGCGTCCGCGTGACGAACTCGCCCGCAACGCGGGGCTCGGTGTGCACGCGCAGGGCGGGGTCATCATCGACGATCGGTGCGTCACTTCGGATCCACACATCCTCGCGATCGGCGAAGCGGCCCGCTTCGACGACCGTGCCGTCGATTCCGCCGCGGGCGCGCACTCCACGGCGGAGGTCGCAGCGGAGCGGGCGTGCGGGGGAGCGACGCGGTTCACGGGGCATGAAGCCTATCTCCACCGCACCATCGCCGGGGTCGACATCGTGAGCTTCGGCGAGCCGTGGGCGGCTTCTCCGGGTGCGGTCGACGTCGTCACGCTCTCCCGTCGCGGCGGTGTCTACCGCAAGCTGGTCCTGAGCGACGATGCGCAGACTCTCCTCGGGGGCATCCTCGTGGGCGATACGAGCGGACATGTCGCCTTTCGGCGGGCCGTCGGCGAACGGCTACGGGGCGAGGTCGCCGAGGAACTGGGGCGTACGGCTCCGGACGAAGGTGGGACGATCCCGGCCTGCGTCCACATCGGGATGTCGTCGCGCGAACTCCGGGGAGTGATCCGCACACAAGGATTGACCACATTCACCGAGTTCGGGGTGCGTCTTGGAAGGGAGCCCGACTGTGCGCGCTGCAGTCTGGCTGTGGCTCGCGCGCTCTTGGAGCTGGCTGACGAGCGGTTGCCGCAGAAAGGGGAAGACGCCTCCAGCGAGCGGGCACGTCGTGTGGTCGGGTCGGCGTCTGCCGGCAGTCGCGTGAGCCTCTCCGCAGCGGGGGGAGGGGAGCTCGGCCCGCAGCAGCTCGTCGACATCGGCTGCATCGCGCTGGACCTCGGCCTGTCGCTGCAGGTCGTCGACTCGCGGATCGAGCTGCGGGGAGTCCGTCGGGGGCAGCGTTCGGCGTTGCGGGAACGGCTGGGCGCGGTCGGGATCCTGTGCGAAGAGTCCCCGCTGCGCACGGGCTCGGGCGATGCCCAGGAGCAGTCGCTCCCCAGCGGCGAGTCTGTGTCACCGCATCCGAGGCCGTCAAGCGATGCTGCACGGAACGCTGTCAGAGCGATGGACGCAGGCTGGGCCGATCGAGGTCACTCGATGGGTCGGCACCTCGCCTCGCCGCTGCGCGCGGAGAACCCCGCATGACGACCGGGCGTTCGGGGGCACGCCCGGTGCTCGCAGGATGCAGGATCATCGTGTCAGACGAGGCGCGATCCGCCGGAGGTCCCTCCGCCGGGAGGGGCGTGTCGAACGACGACGGCTGGCGTCGCGTCTTGGAGCGAGCGGGGGCGGAGCTGCTGCGTGTCGTCACGCCTCGAGTGACGACACCGGCTCCGGTCGCCCTGTGTCGCGCCGTCCACCGCGCAGGTGCCGGCGGCGCTGACGCTGTGCTGTTCACGGCGTCGACGGCGGCGTGGGTCGACGCGGCGGAGAGTTCCGGCGCCCTCGACGCCAACCGGCGGCGGACGGAGGCGGAAAGGCTGCTCCTCATCGCCGTCGAGGAACGGGAGGCCACCCGACTGCGGGCGATCGGGCTGCGTGCTCGACACGTCGAGCCGTCGACGCAGGCCGGGCTGGCGGAGAGCGTCCTCGCGCACTATCGGAGCGGGGCAGGATCCGCTCTCACGGTGGCTGGACGCCTCGAGGTTCGCAGCGGAGGCGTCATTCTCGACGACGGCTTCGTTCCCCTGTCGGGTGGAGCGGCGGCACTGATCGAAGCGCTGTTCCTTGCCCGCGGCCGCGTGCTCTCGCGCGCGGAGCTCGGTCAGGTGCTTCCCGGCGGCCATCGCAGCGATCGAGCGGTCGAAGTCGCCGTCGGGCGATTGCGCGACTCCCTGGGGCGTGGCGATCTCATCCAGACGGTCGTCAAGCGGGGCTATCGCCTGGCGGTGGCCGAGCCCCGATGAGGGCGCTCGTCAGGAGAGCGTGTGCAGGCTACTCGGTGGGCGCCGGTTCCTCGCTGGGAACGGGCTCCTCGGTGGGAGCCGGTGTCTCGCTGGGGGCCGGTGTCCCGGTCGGAGCGACCGTGGGTGTGGGCGTGGGTTCGGGGGCAGTGACCTGCGCGTGCACGACCTGGCTCGCGATCGCCGCCGACACGATCACGACGCCGACGATGATCCCGATCGCGTTGTCTCGGGTGCGGCGCCGGATCAGTCCTTCATGCACGGCGTTGCGGGCCGCATGGATGCGGGCGCGTTCCGCTTGCGTGCGCTGCTGTGCATTCTTGGACCCGCGTGCTGCCATCTGCCCTGTTTCCCCTCACTGTGTCGCTGTGCGACCTCGCCTCAGAGCCTAGCGTCGTCGGCCCGTCGCACCGATGCGCTGCGTTCGGCCGTTCGGCACGGTTCAACGGCGAACGCTCGTCATTCCGTGATGGACTGACTACTTTTAGGCTATTGATCGCCTCAGTCCGAAAAGGAGAACGCTCATGCGGTGGACCCGAAACCTCGTCGCGGCCCTCGTCGTCAGCGCGACTGCCGTACTCGGCGTCGTGCCGCCGGTGAGCGCGGCGGAGATCCCACCGCCGAACGCGGATGTCGCACGGATCCTCGCGGATACGAACGCCGCGCGGGCCGCCAACGGACTGGCGCCGCTGGTGCTGGACGGGGATGTGACGACGGTCGCGCAGAACTGGTCGGCGACCCAGTCCCGCGAAGGCCGGATGTACCACAACCCGCAGTACTCGAGCCAGATCCCCGGGGGTTGGAGCAGGGCAGCCGAGAACGTCGCATCCGGCTATTCGTCGGCGACCGTCGTCGCCGCATGGATGAACTCGCCGGGGCACCGTGCGAACATCCTCGGCGACTACACGACGATCGGCATCGGTCTCGTCAACGGCTACGCCACGCAGGTGTTCGCCAAGTATCCGGTATCGACGCCCACTCCGACGGTCTCGCGGCAGGACGCCTCCGTGCGCAGCCACGTCGCTCAGCGGGGATGGATCGCCGGAGGCGGCACCACGGGGCAGGGGCTGGGTCTCGAAGCCGTCGCGGTGCGGCAGCAGACCGGCAAGGTCATCTGCCTTCAGGCCCATGTGCAGAACATCGGGTGGATGACACCCGTCTGCACGCAGGGTGCCGGTACCGAGGTGACGGCGGGGACGACCGGTCGAGGGCTTCGAATGGAGGCTCTCCGGGTGTGGAGTCCGGGCAACACGGTGTCCGGACGAGGACACGTGTCGAGCATCGGGTGGCAACCGCGCGTGGTCTCCTCGGCGCCGGGCAACCAGATCTCCCTCGGCACGACCGGGCAGGCGAGGCAGCTCGAGTTCGTCGACCTCTTCCAGTGACGGCGACTTCCTGAGACGGCGATGTCGCTCGCCCCGAGTAGCCTTGGCGGGTGACCCCTTCCGCGCCGCTGCTCTCCGGGCAGACGCCCCTCGCCGTGCGCATGCGCCCGACCTCCCTCGCCGAGGTCGCCGGGCAGCGTCACCTGCTCCGGGCCGGTTCGCCGATCGTCGCCCTCGCTGATCCGAAGGCGGCAGCGCCGGGAGCCGTATCGATCATCCTGTGGGGGCCGCCGGGCACCGGCAAGACCACGCTGGCACAGGCCATCGCGCGTTCGTCGGGGCGACGCTTCGTCGAGTTGTCCGCCATCACCGCCGGCGTCAAGGACGTGCGCGAAGTCATGCAGGAGGCGGTGAACCAACGCGATCTCTACGGTCAGACCACCATCCTCTTCCTCGACGAGATCCACCGCTTCACGAAGGCGCAGCAGGACGCTCTGCTCCCCGGGGTCGAGAACGGGTGGGTGATCCTCATCGCCGCGACCACGGAGAATCCGTCCTTCTCGGTGATCTCACCATTGCTCTCGCGCTCTCTGCTGCTGACCCTGCAGCCACTGACCGACGAGGACATCGGCGTGCTCGTCGACCGTGCGGTGACCGATGCCAGGGGACTCAACGGAGCCGTCACGCTCAGCGACGAAGCTCGATCCGCCCTCCTGAGACTCGCATCGGGGGATGCTCGGCGCGCCCTCACGGGGTTGGAGGCCGGTGCGGCCGTGGCCCTGTCGCACGCCACGACAGGAGAGCCCGGTGACGGTGCTGGTGGCGAGGAGGACGCGAGTGCGGGGCCGCCCGAGGTCTCTGCCGATGACATCGCCCAGGCGGTCGACAAGGCGCTGCTGCGGTACGACCGTCAGGGTGATGAGCACTACGACGTCATCAGTGCGTTCATCAAGTCGATCAGGGGATCCGACCCCGATGCGGCGCTGCACTACTTGGCCCGCATGATCGAGGCGGGGGAGGATCCGCGGTTCATCGCCAGGCGCCTCGTCATCTCCGCGTCGGAGGACGTGGGCCTCGCCGACCCGCAGGCGATGGTCATAGCCGTCGCCGCTGCCGATGCCGTGGCGTTCATCGGTATGCCGGAGGGGCGCATCCCACTCGCGGAGGCGACCGTGTACCTGGCGACCACAGCCAAGTCGAACGCCGCCTATGTGGGCATCGACGCCGCGATCGCCGACATCCGTGCGGGAGGTTTCGGCAGGGTGCCGCTTCATCTGCGCGACGCTCACTATCCGGGCGCGAAGCGACTCGGGCACGGCCGCGGGTACGTCTACTCCCACGACAGCGAGTTCGGGATCGTGCCCCAGCAGTACCTGCCGGATGAGCTGGACGGCCGACGCTATTACCAGCCGAAGAACCTCGGTGCGGAGCGTGACATCGGCTCCAGGCTCGAGCGCATCCGTCGCATCCTCGGCGATCGCTGACCCGCAGATCCGGTCGAGAGACACGATCTGTTAGACTTGAGCGGCTCGAAACCGAGTTTTCGGGCATCTCCTCGTTCACACCACACCTTGCTGGCGCCCCGGCGTGCGCTCCAAGGCAGAACGCGGACGATACGTCCGCGAGTCGCGAAAGCCGCGACCGCGTCATCGGAAGGAACGCTTCGTGACCACGAAGTCCCAGGACCGCCGCAAGGTGCGTCTCAGCCGCGCCCTCGGCGTCGCACTCACCCCGAAGGCCGCCCGCTACCTCGAGAAGCGCCCGTACGCTCCGGGTGAGCACGGCCGCACCAAGCGCAAGGCAGACAGCGACTACGCCGTCCGTCTGCGTGAGAAGCAGCGCCTGCGTGAGCAGTACGGCATCCGCGAGAAGCAGATGCGCAACACGTTCAACGAGGCTCGTCGTCAGGACGGCCTGACCGGTGAGAACCTGGTCGAGCTTCTCGAGATGCGTCTCGACGCCCTCGTCGTGCGTTCGGGCTTCGCCCGCACCACCGCACAGGCTCGCCAGCTCGTCGTGCACCGTCACATCCTGGTCGACGGCCAGCTTGTCGACCGCCCGTCGTTCCGCGTGAAGCCGGGTCAGCTCATCCACGTCAAGCCCAAGAGCGAGGGCACCGAGCCCTTCCAGGTGGCAGCAGCCGGCGGTCACGCCGAGGTCCTGCCCCCCGTTCCCGGCTACCTCGAGGTCGAGCTCGACAAGCTCCAGGCACGTCTGGTCCGTCGCCCGAAGCGCGCTGAGGTCCCCGTGACCTGCGAAGTGCAGCTCGTCGTCGAGTACTACGCGGCTCGCTGATACACCGCATACACGAGAGGCGTCGGGGAAACCCGACGCCTCTCGTCGTTTTTGCATACGATGGGATCACCGCGCCTTCGCGGCTCAGAGGCAAGGATGGCGTCATGAAGAAGTTGCAGTGGTTCCTGATCGGAGTGATCGGCGGCTTCGTCGCGGCCCATTTCATGAACAAGGACCCGCGGGGTCGTGACATCCTCGCCGAGGTCGATGCCCGCATCAACGGCTTCACCTCCCTGATCGGCGACGCCTACCGCGCCGAAGACGCTCGGCTCGCAGAGCCGGAACAGAACTGACACCTCCCGCGCGCCTCGCGCAGCATCGCTCAACGCGACCATCCCTCCACGCGACCTAGGACACCTGGCACCCCTATGAAAACTGCGGAAATCGCGCAGCGTTACCTCGACTTCTTCGAGAAGAACGACCATCTCATCGTCCCCTCCGCCTCTCTGGTCAGCGACGACCCTTCCCTGCTGTTCACCGTCGCCGGAATGGTGCCGATGATCCCGTATCTCACCGGGGTCGTGCCCGCTCCGCACCCGCGCATCGCGGACGTGCAGAAGTGCATCCGCACCAACGACATCGAAGAGGTGGGCCGCACCGCCCGTCACGGCACGTTCTTCCAGATGCTGGGCAACTGGTCCTTCGGCGACTACTTCAAGGAAGGCGCGATCCGTTACGCCTGGGAGCTGCTGACCAGCGCGGAGTCCGACGGCGGTCTCGGCTTCGACGAGAAGGACCTCTGGGTCACGGTCTACGAGACCGATGACGAGGCCGAAGCGATCTGGCGCGACATCATCGGGCTCAAGCCCGAGCGCATCCAGCGTCTCGGCCGCGCGGACAACTACTGGAACACCGGTCAGCCGGGCCCGGGTGGCCCCGACTCGGAGATCTTCTTCGATCGTGGCCCCGCTTACGGCAAGGACGGCGGCCCCGCCGTCGACGACTCGCGGTTCCTGGAGATCTGGAACCTCGTGTTCATGCAGGACTTCATCGAGAACATCCGCGGCAAGACCGAGTTCGACATCGTCGGTGAGCTCCCGATGAAGAACATCGACACCGGGATGGGCCTCGAGCGCGTCGCCTTCCTCAAGCAGGGCGTCGACAACATGTACGAGTCCGACCAGGTGCGGCCCGTGCTCGATCGTGCCGTCGAACTCTCCGGACGGCCCTATGGCGTGCAGCATGAGGACGACGTGCGGTTCCGCGTCGTCGCCGACCACGTCCGGTCCTCGCTCATGCTCCTCTCCGACGGAGTCCGCCCCTCCAACGAGGGGCGCGGATACATCCTCCGCCGTCTGATGCGCCGCACGGTCCGTTCGATGCGGCTGCTCGGCGTCGACGAGCCGGTCTTCCCCGAGCTCTTCGCCGCGTCGCGCGACGTGATGAAGACCACCTACCCCGAGCTCGAGAAGGACTGGCCGGTGCTCTCGGCGTCGGCGTTCGCCGAGGAGGAGACGTTCCGTCGCACCCTCGTCGCCGGCTCCACGATCCTCGACCTCGCGCTCGACGAGACCAGGAAGGGCGGCGGGAAGACGCTGAGCGGGCCGGAGGCGTTCCTTCTGCACGACACCTACGGTTTCCCCATCGACCTCACGCTCGAGGTCGCCGAGGAGGCGGGGCTGGACGTCGACCGTGCCGCCTTCGACAATCTCATGCAGGAGCAGCGTCAGCGCGCCAAGGACGACGCCCGCAACCGCAAGCGGCAGCTCGCCGATGTGTCGGTCTACCGTGAACTGCGCGCCCTGGGCGAGACCGGATTCGACGGGTACACGGCGCTCGAGGTCGAGTCGCGTGTGCTCGGACTCCTCGTCGACGGCGTTCCGGTGCGCAGCGCCGCCGAGGGTCAGATCGCCGAGGTCGTGCTGGCCGAGACGACGCTGTATGCAGAGTCCGGCGGCCAGGTCGCTGACAAGGGCACGATCGTTGGCCCGGGCTACGTCCTCGAAGTGCTGGATGTGCAGAAGCCGGTTCCCGGTCTGATCAGCCACACCGTCGAGGTCACGCGCGGAAGCGTCGCCGTCGACGACATCGCGACCACGGTCGTCGATGCCGCGAACCGCCGTGCCGCCCGCCAGGCGCACTCGGCGACGCACCTCGTGCACGCCGCGCTCCGCGACACGCTCGGTCCGACGGCGACGCAGGCAGGATCGTTGAACCGCGCCGGCTACATGCGCTTCGACTTCGCGTGGTCGCAGGCGCTCTCGGTAGACACCCGAAGCGAGATCGAGGAGATCACGAACCGCGCGGTGCAGGACTCGCTCGAAGTGACCACGCGCATCGTCTCGCTCGACGAGGCCAAGGAAGCCGGGGCCATGGCCCTGTTCGGCGAGAAGTACGGCGACGTGGTGCGCATGGTCGACATCGGCGGCCCGTGGTCCCGCGAGCTGTGCGCGGGTACGCACGTGAGCACGAGTGCCGAGATCGGACTCGTGAGCCTGGTCGGCGAGTCGTCGGTCGGGGCATCGAACCGCCGTATCGAGGCGCTCGTCGGCGCCGATGCCTTCCGCGAGCTCGCCGCTGAGCGTGCCATCGTGTCGCAGCTCACCAGTTCGTTGAAGACTCCTCGCGAGCAGCTGCCCGAGCGTATCGCCGATCTGACCGCGAGCCTCAAGGCGGCGGAGAAGCGCATCGCGCAGTTCGAGGCGAAGGAGCGGGCGGGTCAGGTCCCGTCGATCGTCGAGGCTGCGACGCGCGTCGGAGAGTTCCGCCTGGCTGCGCAGAACCTCGGTGACGTGGCTTCTGCAGATGACGTGCGCGATCTCGTCAACGGTGTCCGTGATCGGCTCGGTTCTGAGGCGGCTGTCGTGGCACTGGGCGCCGTGGTCAACGGACGCCCGGTCGTGGTCGTCGCCACCAACGAGGCGGCGCGGTCGGCCGGCGCGAAGGCCGGTGCGCTGGCGAAGCGCGCAGCCGGCGTGCTCGGCGGCGGCGGCGGCGGACGAGACGACGTCGCACAGGGCGGTGGAGCGGATGTCGCCGCACTCCCCGCGGCGCTCGACGCCATCTCCCAGGAGCTGCACAGCGCGTGAGCGGGTTCCGTCGCGGAGTGCGTCTCGGCATCGACGTGGGAAGAGCGAGGGTCGGTGTCGCGCGCTCCGATCCCGACGGGATGCTCGCGGTGCCGGTGGAGACCGTGCCGCGAGATGACGCCTCGATCGACCGCATCGTCCAGATCGCACAGGAGTACGACCTGTTGGAGTTCGTCGTCGGATTGCCAGTGAACATGCAGGGAACGGACACCCCCTCGACGACGGACGCTCGCGAGTTCGCGGCCGCGCTCCAGGTGCGCAGTGGGCTCCCGGTGCGGCTCGTGGACGAACGGCTGAGCACCGTGACCGCCCACGCGGCATTGCGCAGTTCCGGGAGATCTCAGAAGAAGTCTCGTAGCATTGTGGATCAGGTCGCCGCCGTGGTGCTTCTGCAGCAGGCGATCGACATGGAGAAGAGCACCGGAAACCCGGCCGGTGCCACCATCTCGCCTGACGAGGAGCACGCCTGACGATGTCTGAACGTGACAGCGCCACACCCGAGCCCGACACCGATGCCCGGCTGGGGGACCTGTTCGAGAATCTGCCCGAACCGACGAGACAGATTCCGACCGTAGACGACAGCGCGCCTGCTCCCGGATCGCGACGTGCCGCGAGGGAAGCGGCCTCGGGGGAGGGGACGGCCACACCGGCCCGCGGCACCGCCGGCCCGGCGGCGCAGCCTTCGAGCGCGCCGGTGCGAGCCTCTGCCGATGACGCCGTCGGCGCGGACGCGTCGGCACCGTCTCCGATTCCGGTGCGGGCCTCTGCTGACGCGGCTGACGCGACGACACGGGCACAAGCCGAGGCCGTCCCGGCGTCGGCTCCCGTCGCCGATGCAGCGGGGCCCGCGATCGGCGGTGGCCTCGACGCCCTCTTCGTCCCCCACGATGAGAACGTCGACGCGAAGCCCAAGAAGAAGAAGCGGCGGAAGGGCTGCTTGATCGCGCTCGTGATCGTTCTCGCGATCTTCGGCGGGATCGCCGCCGGCGGCGCGTGGGTGTGGAACACCTACGGCGACAAGATCAGTGATGCGATGGGGTGGGGCGAGTCGAAGGATTGGGAGCCCGGGCTGGCCAACGGCGAAGCCCTCGTCACCATCAAGCAGGGGGACACCGGGGGTCCCGTGTCCACCGCCCTCTATGAAGCCGGTGTGACGAAGACCGAAGACGTCTTCTACGACTACATCGTCGACGAGAACCTCGCCGTGACCTTCTATCCGGGCGTGTACCGCCTACAGAAGAAGATGACGGCAGAAGCCGCCCTTGCGGCGCTGAAGGACGATGGCAACAAGATGGCCAACGCCGTCTCCGTCTCCGAGGGCGGGACGATCGTCTCGTCGCTCCCCGGTATGGCTGAGACGCTCGGTCTTCCGCTGGCCGACTTCGAAGCGGCGGTTCAGGATCCTTCGGCGTACGGAGTGGACGCACCGAGTCTGGAAGGCTGGCTGTTCCCCGCGGTGTACGAGTTCGACCCGGGAGTCACGGCGCCGCAGGTGATCCAGCGCATGGTGGACCGCACGCGGGAATCGCTCGACGCGGCAGGCGTGCCCGCCGCCGATGCGGAGCGGATCCTCACGATCGCGTCGATCATCCAGCGCGAAGGCCGGCTCGACGACTTCGCGAAGGTGTCGAGGGTCATCCAGAACCGTCTCGACATCGACATGAAGCTGCAGATGGACTCGACGGCGCAGTACGGGTACGGCTCGCTGCATGAGGGGGTCGTCTCGAGCTCCAAGGAAGCTCTGGAGGACGACAACGACTGGAACACCTATGTGCGCACCGGTCTGCCGCTCACGCCCATCGCCAGCCCGAGCGATGCCGCCATCAAGGCCGCGATGGCGCCCGCCGACGGCCCGTGGCTGTACTTCGTCACGATCAACCTGGCGACGGGGGAGACGCAGTTCTCCGAGACGATGGCCGAGCACGAGCAGGGCATCGAGAAATGGCGCGAGTGGTGCCGGGCGAACCCCGACGCCGGTTGTTGAGCCGGTGACGCGGTCTCGTCTGGCGGTCTGGGGCGATCCCATCGGGCATTCCAAGTCGCCTGCGCTCCATGCCGCTGCATATCGCGTGCTCGGACTCGACTGGGTCTATGGCCGGCGTCAAGTCGCCGCTGAGGAGTTCGAGCCGGCACTCGCGGGGCTGGACGACACGTGGCGCGGCCTCTCGCTGACCATGCCCCTGAAGGAGGCGGCGTTCCGTGCGGCGGTGACGGTCGATCGTCACGCAGAGCTGACAGGAGCGGTCAACACGCTCCTGTTGGGGGAGCATCTCGCCGGTTTCAACACCGATGTGGGTGGCATCGTCGACGCTCTCACCGAGGCCGACGTGCCCGAGGCGGGGCAGGTGCGCATCCTCGGCGCGGGAGCCACGGCGTCGTCCGCACTCGTCGCCGCCTCCGAGCTCGGCGCCGTGCGTGTCGACGTCCGAGCGCGGCGCCCCGAAGCCGCTGCCGCACTCGTGGAACTCGGTGAACGGCTCGGAGTGATCGTCGACGTCGACTCCTTCGACGCGCCGCTGACTGACGTGGACCTCACCGTGGCGACGCTGCCCGGAGGCGCTGAGCTCTCCGCGGATGTCGCCGCAGCACTGGCCGCGTCAGGCGGAGTCCTCTTCGATGTGGCGTACGCACCCTGGCCATCTGCCCTCGCCGCGCTGTGGGGCGGAGACCGTGCCGTCTCCGGACTCGGCATGCTGCTGCACCAGGCCGTGCGCCAGATCCGCATCTTCCGGAACGGAGATCCGGCGATCGCGCTGCAGGACGAGGACTCGGTGATCGCCGCCATGCGCGCCGCTCTCTGAGACGGTCGGCGCGGACGACGAAACGCGGCGCGGGGCAGGTCGAACCCGTGGGAGACTGGAGCAATGCTCCGCGTGCTCACGGCCGGCGAATCGCACGGCCCAGAACTCATCGCCGTCATGGAGGGACTGCCCTCCGGCGTCCCTGTGTCCTCCGAGGCCATCCAGGCCGATCTGGCTCGGCGCAAGCTGGGCTACGGTCGCGGTTCACGGATGAAGTTCGAGCAGGACGAGCTGACGATCTCGGGCGGCGTGCGACACGGGAAGAGCCTCGGCAGTCCGATCGCGCTCCGGATCGGCAACACCGAGTGGCCGAAGTGGATCGAGGTCATGAACCCCGAGCCGGTGGAGCTCACGGACAAGTCCCGTGGCCGCAGCGCACCCCTCACGCGTCCACGTCCTGGTCACGCCGACCTCGTCGGCATGCAGAAGTACGACTTCGACGAGGCCCGTCCGATCCTCGAGAGGGCGAGCGCCAGGGAGACCGCCGCACGCGTCGCACTCGGTGCGATCGCCCGGTCATTCCTCGGCGAGCTCGGTATCCGGCTCGTCAGCCACACGTTGTCGATCGGTCCGGTCCGCGTGCCGGAGGGATCTTCGCTGCCCACACCGGACGACGTGGACACGCTGGACGCGGATCCGCTCCGGTGCTTCGACCCGGCGACGTCCGCGCTGATGGTCGCCGAAGTGGACGACGCCAAGAAGGACGGCGACACCCTCGGTGGCATCGTCGAGGTCCTCGCGTACGGGCTGCCGCCCGGACTGGGCTCCCATGTGCACTGGGACCGTCGCCTGGACGCGCGCCTCGCGCAGGCGCTCATGAGCATCCAGGCCATCAAGGGCGTCGAGGTCGGCGACGGCTTCGAGACCACTCGTCGGCGGGGGTCCGCCGCGCACGACGAGCTGTTCGCCACCGCCGAGGGCATCACCCGCGGTTCCGATCGGGCCGGTGGCACCGAGGGCGGCATGTCTACGGGGACCGTTCTCCGCGTGCGCGCAGGGATGAAGCCGATCGCCACCGTGCCGCATGCGCTGCGGACGATCGACATCTCCACCGGAGACGATGCCACCGCCCACCACCAGCGATCCGACGTGTGCGCCGTGCCTGCGGCGGGCGTCGTCGCCGAGGCCATGGTCGCGGTCGAGCTCGCGAACGCCGTGCTGGAGAAGTTCGGCGGAGACAGCATCCGCGAGACCCGTCGCAACCTCGACGGATACCTGGCTGGCATCCCCGAAGAGCTGCGCACGACCCCCGCGTCCGAGGCGGCGCTCATCGCGCATGACGAGCGCGGCTGATCCGCTGACGCTGGTGCTGGTCGGTCCGATGGCCGCCGGCAAGACCAGTGTCGGTCGGCGGGTGGCGCGTCGGCTCGGAGTCGACTTCATCGACACCGACAAGCGGATCGTCGCCGCTCACGGTCCGATCTCGGTGATCTTCGAGCAGCACGGCGAAGAGCACTTCCGCGACCTCGAGCGGGCGGCCGTGGCCGAGGCGCTCTCCGAAGGGGGAGTGATATCGCTCGGCGGAGGCGCGGTGACGAAGGCCGCGACGCGGGATCTGCTCGTCGAGCATCCGGTGGTGTTCCTGACCGTGAGTCCCGAGGCCGTCGCCGATCGGCTGCGCGGCAGCAGCCGTCCGCTGCTGGCGGGGGAGGACCCATTGGAGCGCTGGAAGAAGATCTTCGAGGAGCGTCGAGGGTGGTACGACGAGGTCTCCTCGGCCACCTTCGACACCTCACGTCGTCCGATGCAGAAGATCGCGGACGACATCGTGGCATGGAGGAGAGAGCAGCGATGAGCACGACGACCATCAGCGTCACCGGAGACGACGCCTACGACATCACGCTCGGACGGGGGATCCTCGATCAGGTCTCGGCCGCGCTCGCGCCGGGGGTGCGCAAGGTGCTCGTCGTGCACCCGCCGACGCTCGCGGCCCGCGCTGCCGAACTGCGCGACCGCCTCCTCGCCGATGCTGCCGATGGGCCGCGCGAGGTGCTCCTCGCCGAGATCCCCGATGCCGAGCAGGGCAAGCGGATCGAGGTCGCCGCCTTCTGCTGGCAGGTCATGGGCCAGGCCGACTTCACGCGTTCCGATGCCGTGATCGGCTACGGCGGGGGCTCCGTCACCGACCTCGCCGGCTTCGTCGCCGCGACCTGGCTCCGCGGCGTGCAGCTCATCCAGGTGCCGACGACCGTTCTCGGACTGGTGGACGCGGCTGTCGGCGGCAAGACAGGTGTCAACACGGCCGAGGGCAAGAACCTCGTCGGAGCGTTCTGGGCACCGACGGCTGTGGTCGGCGACCTCGACGAACTCGCCAGCCTGAGCCCGAACGAGGCGACGGCGGGCTTCGCGGAGGTCGTGAAGGCCGGCTTCATCTGGGCGCCCGAGATCCTCGACATCGTCGAAGCAGATCCCGCACGCGCCGTGGACCCGACGACCGAGGAGTTCCGTCGTGCCGTCGAGCTCGCGATCCGGATGAAGGCCGAGGTCGTGTCGGACGACTTCCGCGAGGCCGGACTGCGGGAGATCCTCAACTACGGCCACACCCTCGGCCACGCGATCGAGCACGCGGAGCGCTACCGGTGGCGTCACGGCGCCGCGATCTCGGTCGGCATGCTGTACGCGGCCGAGCTCTCGCGTCTCGCGGGACGGCTGTCGGACACGGCAGCCGAGCGCCACCGCACCATCCTGGAATCGCTGGGACTTCCGACGTCGTACCGTGCCGGTGCCTGGCCGCAGCTGCTCGCCACGATGCAGCGCGACAAGAAGAGCCGCGGAGGCATGCTGCGGTTCATCCTGCTCGACGACATCGCGAAGCCGACGGTGCTGCAGGCCCCGGACGAATCGCTGATGTTCGCCGCCTACCAGGAGGTGGGCGCGTGACCCGACGCATCCTCCTCGTCAACGGGCCGAACCTGAATCTGCTCGGCTCGCGCGAACCGGAGATCTACGGCACCGCGACGCTCGCCGACGTCGAGCGCCTCACTGCCGATGCCGCGGCGGACGTGGGCTTCGAGGTGCGCGCAGTGCAGAGCAATCACGAGGGGGTGCTGATCGACGCGATCCACGCGGCACGTGAAGACTGCGTGGCCATCGTGATCAATCCGGGCGGACTCACGCACACGTCCGTGGTCCTTCGCGACGCGCTCACCGGAGTGTCCCTGCCCTTCGCCGAGGTGCACATCTCCGACGTCTACGCTCGAGAGGCGTTCCGGCACCACTCGTACCTCGACGACGTCGCCGCCGTGCGCGTCGTCGGGCGCGGAGTGGACGGCTACGCGGACGCCGTGCGGCAGCTCGCAGCACTCATCCCTTAGAATCGACTGTCGGCTCCGCCCGACCCCGCAGACTCACGAACGGAACTCGCAGCGCATGGCATCTACCGCAGACATCAAGAACGGCGTCGTCCTCAGCATCGACGGGCAGCTCTGGAGCGTCATCGAGTTCCAGCACGTCAAGCCCGGCAAGGGCGGTGCGTTCGTGCGCACCAAGCTCAAGAACGTCGTCTCCGGCAAGGTCGTTGACCGCACCTACAACGCCGGCGCGAAGATCGAGATCGAGAACGTCGACCGCCGCGACTACACGTACCTGTACACGGACGGCGACGGCTACGTCTTCATGGATCAGACCGACTTCGACCAGATCACGGTCGGCGCCGCCACGGTCGGCGACGCGAAGAACTTCCTCCTCGAGAACCAGAACGTCACGATCGCCCTGAACAACGGCAACCCGCTGTACATCGACCTGCCGGCGTCGGTGGTCCTCGAGATCACCTACACCGAGCCTGGCCTGCAGGGCGATCGTTCCTCGGCCGGGACCAAGCCCGCCACGCTCGAGACCGGCTACGAGATCCAGGTGCCGCTGTTCGTCGAGAGCGGCACGAAGGTCAAGGTCGACACTCGCACGGGTGACTACCTCGGCCGCGAGAAGTAAGGCGTGAGCGCCCGGACGAAGGCGCGCAAGCGCGCTCTCGACATCCTGTTCTCCTCCGACGTGCGCGGAGACGACCTCGCGGTGACGCTGGCTGCCGAGGCGAAACGCGCGGCGAGCGAGCCCGCCCGTGAGGCCTCGTGGCTGTACGCCCGTGAGATCGTCGACGGCATCATCGACTCGCGCGACGAGATCGACGAGCAGATCACGACCCACAGCAGGGACTGGAAGCTCGAGCGGATGCCCGCTGTCGACCGCGCCCTGCTGCGCATCGCCGTGTGGGAGATCCTCCACAACGACGAGGTTCCCACTGCCGTCGCCATCGACGAGGCGGTGGAGCTCGCGAAGGAGTTCTCGACCGACGACTCCGGGGCCTTCGTACACGGCGTCCTCGCGCGGGTGGCCCGAGCCGCCTGATCCGTCGTACACGGCAGCCCTGTCGGTGGCGGCACTGTCGGTGACTGCACTGTCGGCGGTGTCGGAGAGGATGGCTGCATGTCCCTCGCTTCTGACCCGACTCGTCCGGAAGACGCATCGTCGGCGAACTGGAGGAGCATCCTCGGTCCGGCGCGCGTCGACGCCGATACGCCGCTCGCACTCGGCATCGAGCTCAGAGTGCGCGACGGCCGCGGGGCGAATCCGTGGGCATCCCGTCCCCAACGGACCGCGACCGCCCGCGACGTCGCGACACGCACAGGCGAGATCCTGCTCGGGATCCGGCCGCTCGAGCAGAGCCCCTCGACCGGGTCCTGGGTGCAGGGGACTGCGACCTGGGACGCGGTACGACGCTCGCCGACGCAGTACGGACGTGATCGCTCACGGTGGTTCGCCGACCTGCTCAGCATCGCGCGTGACACGCTCCTGTCCGGCACGGCCGGCGACTGGCTCGTCGCCGATCTGATCGAGTCAGGGCTCCTCTGGGGACATCTTCGCGCCGCCTCGGATGTCGGGATCCCTCTCGTCGCCATGCAGAAGAGCACGACCGTCGTGCTCGCCGATCGTGCCGAGATCCGCGCGACCGTCGGACGCGGCGACGACGGAGGTCTCACCGTGCACCCTCACATCGTGATCGACGGGCACGATGCGGAACCCTCCTCGGTGCAGACCATCGGACACAGCGGTGTCTACGAGATCTCCCAGCGGGGGAGTGCGATCAGGGTAACGCTCGCCGAGGTGCCACTCAGCGAGCCGGTGCACGCCCTGCTCGGTGCGAGGACAGGTCTCGAGGTTCCCCCGGGAGACGAGGGCGCGTTCTTCCGTGACGCCTACCCGCTGCTGGCACGTCGGATCGAGGTGCGCCCGACCGGTCGTGTCGAGCTCCCCGCACTGCCCGCCCCGCGCCCGGTGCTCGCGCTGTCATTCCTTAGAGGCGACACCGTCAAGTACATGTTCGAGTGGGAGTATCGCGGCTTCGGAAGGGTTCCGTTCGCGCAGGACGGGGATGCCGTGCGCGACACCGGCGCCGAAGATGTGCTCCGCGAGACTCTGCGTGCGGTGTGGGCCGATCACCTCGGAGAAGAGCTCGCCTCGACAGGCTCGTTCCATGATGTCGCGGCCGCCGAGTTCGTCACACGCCTCGTGCCCGCTCTCGAGGCCGAGGGCGTCGTGGTCGTGGTCTCGGGGCGTCGGAAGACTTATCACGAGCTCACGGGAGAGCCCGAGATCACGGTGTCTACAGTGGAGAGCAGCGACCGGGACTGGTTCGATCTCGGAGTCCTGGTCAAGATCGACGGACGCACCATCCCGTTCGAACCGCTGTTCACGGCGCTCAGCAAGGGCCGGAAGAAGCTCCTCCTCGTCGACGGCAGCTACTTCTCGCTGAATCATCGTGCCCTCGATCGGCTGCGCGAGCTGATCGACGAGGCAGGGGAGCTCGAGGAATGGGAGACCGGCCCGCGGATCAGCCGCTACCAGACGGATCTCTGGGAGGAGTTCGAAGACCTCGCGGATGAAGCTCTGCCCGCCGTCACCTGGCGCGCGACCGCCGAGGGCCTGCGCACCGCCGCCTCGGTGCCTGTCGTCGCCGTGCCGTCGGGTATCACTGCCGACCTCCGTCCGTACCAGCGTGAAGGGCTGGACTGGCTCGTCTTCCTGTGGAGCCATCGCCTCGGTGGCATCCTCGCCGACGACATGGGTCTCGGCAAGACGCTCCAACTGCTGGCACTCATCGTGCACGCGCGGGAAGCGGGGGAGCGGCGGCCCTTCCTCGTGGTGGTTCCCACCTCGGTGCTCGCCACCTGGCGCAACGAGGCGGCGCGGTTCGCCCCGACCTTGCGGGTGCTACTGCGGGGGTCCACACAGGGCCCGTCCCTCGACGAGGGCATCCGTGGGGCCGACGTCGTCATCACGACCTATTCTGTCGCCCGTCTCGACGAGGTCGAGTACGCGGGCATCGACTGGGCGGGTCTGATCCTCGACGAAGCACAGTTCGTGAAGAACCCGGAGACCAAGCTGCACCGGGCCGTCGCCTCCTTCCGAGCGGATGTGACGTTCGCCGTCACCGGAACACCGATGGAGAACAGCCTCAGCGAGCTCTGGGCTCTGCTGAAGCTCACCGCTCCCGGACTCTTCGCCTCTGCACGGAAGTTCCGCGAGCAGTACATCCAGCCGATCGAGCAGGGCAAGGTGCCGGAGAACGAGGAGGGCGGAGCCTATCGCCAGCGTCGTCTCGAGCAGCTGCGTCGGCGCATCCGACCACTCCTGCTCCGGCGTACGAAGGAGATCGTGGCGCCGGACCTGCCGGCGAAGCAGGAGCAGATCCTCGAGGTCGAACTCAGTGCCTCCCACCGCGCCCTCTACGACGTGGTCCTGCAGCGCGAACGCCAGAAGGTCCTCGGGCTGCTGGAAGACCTCGATCGCAACCGATTCATCGTGTTCCGCTCGCTCACCCTGATGCGCATGCTCAGCCTCGCACCGGCGCTGATCGATCCCGAAGACGCGAAGATCGGCTCCCGCAAGCTCGACGTGCTGATCGAGCGGGTGATCGAGCTGCAGGCGGAAGGCCACCGTGCGCTCGTGTTCAGCCAGTTCACGTCGTTCCTCGACCTGGCCGCGGCCCGCCTCGACGCCGCAGGCATCCCGTACGCGCACCTGGACGGTTCGACGCGGCATCGCCAGCAGGTGGTCGACGGGTTCACGTCCGGCGAGCAGCCCGTGTTCCTGATCAGCCTGAAGGCCGGAGGATTCGGTCTCACCCTGACCGAGGCCGACTACGTGTTCCTGCTCGACCCGTGGTGGAATCCGGCCGCCGAAGCGCAGGCGGTCGACCGCACGCACCGCATCGGCCAGGACAGCCAGGTGTTCGTCTATCGGATGATCGCCACCGGCACGATCGAGGAGAAGGTGCTCGACCTGCAGCGCCGCAAGGCACGGCTGTTCACCGCGGTACTGGACGACGAGGCGCTGTTCGCGCAGTCGCTCTCCGCCGACGATATCCGCGGGCTGTTCGACGGCTGACCGGAATACTCACGGCGGTGCCGACCGGTCGCACAGGGACCCCTCGGTACAATCGAACGGTTCACTTTCGGGAGGAATGCAATGCGGATCACGGGACTCGGCCACGCCGGGATGTTCATCGAGACGGTCGGCGGGAACATCATCTGCGACCCGGTCCTCGGACCGTCGTTCTACGGATCATGGTTCCCGTTCCCCGACAACCGCGGCCTGGACTGGGAGCGCTACGGCCGCGACGCCGACTTCCTCTGGATCTCGCACCGCCACCGCGACCACTTCGACCCGCGCCTCCTCGAGCGGTACATCCGCAAGGACATCGAGGTGCTGCTGCCCGAGTACCCGACGGATGATCTCGAGAAGGACATCCGCGCGCTCGGCTACACGAACATCACCTACGCCCCGGCCGGACAGGTGATCCAGCGGGGCGAGCTGAAGATGATGGTCACGCCGCTCCGAGCACCCAGCGACGGGCCGATCGGCGACTCCTCGCTGAGCGTCGACGACGGCACCGGCTCGATGCTGAACCAGAACGACTCGCACCCGCTCGACCTCGAGAAGCTCCTCGACTTCGGCAAGCCCGACGCATACTTCACCCAGGTGTCCGGCGCGATCTGGTGGCCCATGGTCTACGACCTGCCGCTCGACGCCAAGCAGAACTTCGCCCGACTCAAGCGCGAGGCGCAGAACAAGCGCGCCATGTACTACATCGAGAAGGTCGACGCCCCGCATGTCTTCCCGATGGCAGGGCCGCCCATGTTCCTCCGCGACGACCTGTTCGACTTCAACGGACTCGGAAAGAACGGCGAGTCGATCTTCACGGACCAGAAGCAGTTCCTCGCGCATATGAAGGAGCTCGCTCCGCAGTACGACGGACAGCTCTTCATCCCCGGCACCGTCGTCACGGTCGAGGGTGGAGAGGTGACGAGCGAGCAGACCCTGTACACCGAAGCGGAGATCGCCCACATCTTCGACGAGAAGTGGGAGTATCTCGAAGAGCAGCGCGCATCCCGTCAGCAGGAGATCCGCGACGAGGAGGCCTCCCGCGCCGAGATCATCCCGCCGGCCGAGATGCTGGCTGCGATCAAGGAGTGGTGGGAGCCGCTGCTGAAGAAGTCCCGCACGATCCGACTCGGCGTCGGCGGATGCGTCCGCTTCCGCATCGGCGAGCTGGACATGGTGGTCGACTTCCCCCGCGCCAAGGTCCGCGAGTACGCGGGCGAGGAGTGCATCTACTGGTACACGATCCCCGCCGATCTGGTCTCGACGAACATCGTCGACCACGAGATCGACTGGTCGAACTCGATCTTCCTCTCGATGCAGTTCTCGGTGGGCCGCAGCGGCAAGTTCAACGAGTTCCTCACCACGTTCCTCAAGTGCCTCTCGGTCGACCGGATCGAGTACGTCGAGAACTGGTACCAGGAGCAGACCGACCAGACGGAGGACGCCGAGATCGGCGACTGGGTCGTGCAGCGCCGCTGCCCCCATCTGCGCGCCGACCTCACCAAGACCGGCAAGGTCGATGAGGACGGCATCCTCACGTGCAGCATGCACGACTGGAAGTGGGACCTGAAGACGGGACGCTGCCTGTCCACGGCCGGGCACCCGATCCGTTCCTCGAAGATCGACGAAGTCACCGATCCCGTGCTGCAGGAGGCGAGCTGATCAGCGGAGGCCTGAGCGCTCCGATAGACTGACATCACAAGCAACCTTTAACACCGTCCTGTGAGGCGGAGAAGGGAGCGGCCGATGAGCATGCGCACTGTGCTGCACGAAGCCGACATCTCACGAGCGCTGACCCGGATCGCGCACGAGATCCTCGAATCCAATCGAGGCGCCGAGAACCTCGTCCTGCTGGGGATACCGACCCGCGGCGTCACTCTCGCCCATCGCCTCGGCCTGCTGATCAGCGAGATCGCGCAGCAGTCCGTCCCGGTCGGCTCCCTCGATGTGACGCTGTTCCGCGACGACCTCGCGAAGCACCCGACCCGCTCGCCGCAGCCGACGGAGATCCCCGTCGGGGGTATCGACGGCAAGACCGTGGTGCTCGTGGACGACGTGCTGTTCTCGGGCCGCAGCATCCGCGCGGCGCTGGACGCGATCCAGTCGATCGGACGTCCCTCCGTCGTGCGCCTGGCGATCCTCGTCGACCGCGGGCACCGGGAGCTCCCGATCCGCCCCGACTTCGTCGGCAAGAACATCCCCTCGGCCCGCACGGAGCGGGTCAACGTGCGCCTCTTCGAGAACGACGGGGCGGAGGAGGTGACGATCGGCGAATGAGACACCTCCTCGACACCCGCACCCTCGACAGGACCACCGCGCTTCGCATCCTCGACGTCGCCGAGGACATGTCCGACACGCAGTCGCGCGAGGTCAAGAAACTCCCGACGCTACGGGGCAAGACCGTGGTGAACCTCTTCTTCGAGGACTCCACCCGTACGCGCATCTCGTTCGAGGCCGCTGCCAAGCGCCTTTCCGCCGACGTGATCAACTTCGCCGCCAAGGGATCCAGCGTCTCCAAGGGCGAGAGCCTCAAGGACACCGCCCAGACGCTCGAGGCCATCGGCGCCGATGCGGTCGTGGTCCGGCACCCGGGTTCCGGCGCCCCGCAGACCCTCGCCACCAGCGGCTGGATATCGGCCGGTGTGGTGAACGCCGGAGACGGCACCCACGAGCACCCCACGCAGGCGCTGCTCGACGCCTTCACGATCCGCAAGCGCCGTTTCGGTGCCGAAAGCCGCGGACGGGATCTCAGCGGACTGCGTGTGGTGATCGTCGGCGATGTGCTGCACTCGCGGGTCGCACGGTCCAACGTCTGGCTGCTCACCACGCTCGGCGCGGACGTCACCCTGGTCGCGCCGCCGACGCTGGTTCCGCAGAACGTGTCGCTCTGGCCGGTCCGGGTCGTCTACGACCTCGACGAGGCGCTGGCGGACGAGCCGGATGCCGTCATGATGCTCCGCATTCAGCTGGAACGCATGAATGCCGCGTATTTCCCGACTGAGCGGGAGTATTCCCGCCGCTGGGGTCTTGACGCACGGCGTGTGGCCGCGCTTCCGGGCGGTAGCATTGTGATGCACCCCGGACCCATGAACCGGGGACTGGAGATCTCCTCCGAAGCTGCTGATTCCGCCCGTTCGACGGTGCTGGAACAGGTCACCAACGGAGTATCCGTCCGCATGGCGGTGCTGTACCTGCTGCTCGCAGGAGAACGAGACGACGAACGAGGGGGAGACCTGTGAACGAGACCCTCGTCATCACCGGTGCGCAGCTGCTCGGTGCCGAGAGCGCCGACATCATCATCGAGGACGGGCGGATCGCCGAGATCGGGACGGGTCTCACCCGCACCGGTGCGCGCGTGATCGACGCTGCGGGCCTGGTCGCGCTGCCGGGGCTCGTCGACCTGCACACCCACCTGCGCGAACCCGGCTACGAGGCGTCGGAGACGATCCTCACCGGTACCAGGGCAGCCGCCGCCGGCGGGTTCACCGCCGTGTTCGCGATGCCGAACACCTCGCCCGTGGCCGACACGGCGGGGGTGGTCGAGCAGGAACTCGCCCTCGGCGAGGCGGCCGGCTACGCGACGGTGCAGCCCATCGGGGCCGTCACCGTGGGGCAGAAGGGCGAGCGTCTCGCCGAGCTCGGCGCCATGGCCACCTCGCGCGCCCAGGTGCGCGTCTTCAGCGACGACGGCTTCTGCGTCTTCGACCCGCTCATCATGCGTCGGGCTCTGGAGTATGTGAAGTCCTTCGACGGCGTCATCGCGCAGCACGCCCAGGATCCCCGCCTCACTGAGGGGGCGCAGATGAACGAGGGAACGGTGTCCGCCGAGCTGGGCCTCGCCGGCTGGCCCGCGGTCGCGGAGGAGTCGATCATCGCGCGCGACGTGCTGCTGGCAGAGCACGTCGGCTCGCGGCTGCACGTCTGCCACCTGTCGACGGCGGGCTCCGTCGACATCATCCGGTGGGCCAAGAAGCGCGGCATCAGCGTCACCGCTGAGGTGACGCCGCATCACCTGCTGCTGACGGACGAGCTCGTGCGGGGATACGACGCGCGCTACAAGGTCAACCCGCCCCTGCGCCGGGAAGAGGATGTCCTCGCCGTGCGCGAGGGCCTCGCCGACGGCACGATCGACATCGTCGCGACCGACCACGCGCCGCACCCCAGCGAGCACAAGGCGTGCGAGTGGCAGGCTGCGGCGAACGGAATGGTGGGTCTCGAGAGCGCGCTGCGCGTCGTGCACCAGTCGATGGTGCACACCGGGCTGCTCGAGTGGGCGGACATCGCGCGCGTGATGAGTGCGGCACCGGCGCGGATCGGACGCCTCTCCGGCCACGGCACACCGCTCGAGGTCGGGCAGCCGGCGCAGCTCACGCTCTACGACGCGTCGGTGGACGGCGTCTTCACCGAGGCAGACCTGCACGGTCGCAGCGTGAACTCGCCCTATCTCGGCCGTGCTCTTCCCGGGCGGGTGGAGTACACGGTGCACGGCGGCGTCCTCACGGTCGACGGGGGCAGCGTCGTCGAGGAGCTCGGCGCATGAGCGCTCGGGATCTCGCCGTCGCGATCACCATCGCGGTCGCCCTCCTGGTGCTGCTGGTGATGCTGCGCGCCTGGCGACGACGAATCCGCCGCGATTCCGTGTTCTCGGCCCCGCTGGGTGTGCCCGAGCATGCGGAGGTCGCCCGCCGCGACGAGGTGCTGTACGTGTCGACGACACGGCACGGACAGCCGCTCGAGCGTCTCGCGGTGTCGCCTCTCGCATACCGGGCCCGCGGTGAGGTAGCCGTCACGGATCGCGGCATCGCCCTCTGCCTCGACGGCACGCCGACGGTCTTCCTGGCGAAAGACCGTCTCGTCGCCGTCGACCGCGCCACGGTCACGATCGACCGTGTCGTCGAGCCGGGTGGTCTCGTGCGCATCGCATGGAACATCGACGACGACACTGTCGTCGACAGCTACCTGCGCGTCGCCACCGGCGAACCTCAGAACCTCATCTCCGACCTGCAGCGGCTCGTCCCCGCCGCCCCCGACACAGGAGCAACGTCATGACACTCTCCACCACCCCCGAGCAGGCCTCAGCGGCCCGGCTCCCCGACCCTGCCGTCCTCGTCCTGGAAGACGGCACCCGCCACATCGGCCGCGCCTACGGCGCCCGTGGGCGCACTCTGGGCGAGGTGGTCTTCTCGACCGGCATGTCCGGCTACCAGGAGACGATCACCGACCCGTCCTACGCGGGGCAGATCGTGCTGCAGACGGCACCGCACATCGGCAACACCGGCATGAACGACGAAGACGCGGAATCGCGTCGCATCTGGGTCGCCGGCTACATCGTCCGCGACCCCTCGAGGGTGGTGTCGAACTGGCGTGCGAACGCCTCGCTCGATGACGTCCTCGTGGAGGACGGCATCGTGGGCATCAGCGGTATCGACACCCGATCGGTCACCCGACACATCCGCTCGGCGGGTTCAATGCGCGGTGGCATCTTCTCCGGTCCGGATGCCGCGCTCGACCCGGAGGAGCAGGTGCGCATCGTCCGCGAGGCCCCCGAGATGGCCGGCCGCAACCTGTCGGCGGAGGTCTCGGTCGACGTCGCCACCGTGACCACGGCACTGGGGGAGCGGATCGGCAACCTCGCCGTGCTCGACCTCGGCGTCAAGCAGGCGACGATCGACAACCTGGCCGCTCGCGGGTTCGAGGTGCACGTGCTTCCGCAGAACGTGACGATCGACGAGATCCGCGCCGTCGATCCCGTCGCCGTCTTCTACTCGAACGGGCCCGGCGACCCCGCGGCATCGGGTGACCACGTCGAGCTGCTGCGCTCGGTGCTCGACGAAGGACTCCCGTTCTTCGGCATCTGCTTCGGCAACCAGCTGCTCGGTCGGGCTCTCGGCCTCGGCACCTACAAGCTGCCGTTCGGACACCGTGGCATCAACCAGCCGGTGCTCGACAAGCAGACGGGCAAGGTCGAGATCACCGCCCACAACCACGGCTTCGCCGTCGAGGCGCCGATCGAGGGCACGTTCGACAGCCCCCACGGCTACGGCAAGGTGGAAGTCAGCCATGTCGGCCTCAACGACAACGTCGTGGAGGGACTCCGCGCCCTCGACATCCCGGCCTTCTCGGTGCAGTACCACCCCGAGGCGGCTGCGGGCCCCCACGATGCCAACTACCTCTTCGACAGGTTCCGCGACCTGGTCATCGCCAGCCAGAAGGACTCCAAGTAATGCCCAAGCGCGACGACATCAACTCCGTCCTCGTCATCGGCTCCGGCCCGATCGTCATCGGTCAGGCCTGCGAGTTCGACTACTCCGGCACCCAGGCGTGCCGCGTGCTGCGCGAGGAGGGCGTCAGGGTCATCCTGGTCAACTCCAACCCGGCCACCATCATGACCGATCCCGACTTCGCCGATGCGACGTACATCGAACCGATCACCCCTGAGGTCATCGAGACGATCATCGCCAAGGAGAAGCCGGATGCCATCCTCCCGACACTCGGTGGGCAGACCGCTCTGAACGCGGCCATGGCGCTCGATGAGCGCGGCATCCTCGCGAAGTACGGCGTCGAGCTCATCGGCGCCAAGGTCGATGCGATCAAGAAGGGCGAGGACCGCCAGGTCTTCAAGGAGCTCGTGCTCGAAGCGGGCGCCGACGTCGCGAAGAGCGTCATCGCCCACACCATGGATGACCTCCTCGCCGGTGCCGAGAAGCTCGGCTACCCGCTCGTGGTGCGCCCGTCGTTCACGATGGGCGGCCTCGGTTCCGGCTTCGCCTACGACGAGGAGGACCTGCGTCGTATCGGAGGCGCCGGTCTGCGTGACTCCCCGACGACCGAGGTGCTCCTGGAGGAGTCGATCCTCGGCTGGAAGGAGTACGAGCTCGAGCTCATGCGCGACACGGCCGACAACACGGTCGTCGTCTGCTCGATCGAGAACGTCGACCCGGTCGGCGTGCACACGGGTGACTCGATCACGGTGGCCCCGGCGCTGACCCTCACCGACCGCGAGTACCAGAAGATGCGCGACATCGGCATCGACATCATCCGCGCCGTCGGCGTCGACACCGGCGGTTGCAACATTCAGTTCGCGGTCGACCCGGCGAACGGGCGCATCATCGTGATCGAGATGAACCCGCGCGTCTCGCGCTCGAGCGCCCTCGCCTCGAAGGCCACCGGCTTCCCGATCGCGAAGCTCGCCGCGAAGCTCGCCCTCGGCTACCGCCTCGACGAGATCCCGAACGACATCACCGGGGTCACGCCGGCGAGCTTCGAGCCGACGCTCGACTACGTCGTCGTCAAGGTGCCTCGCTTCGCGTTCGAGAAGTTCCCTGCGGCGGACGCCACGCTCACCACGACCATGAAGTCGGTCGGCGAGGCCATGGCCATCGGCCGCAACTACGCCACCGCGCTGCAGAAGGCGCTGCGCTCGCTCGAGAAGCGCGGCTCCAGCTTCCACTGGGGCGAGGAGACCCGTTCGGTGGAAGAGCTCCTGGAGGTCGCCAAGACGCCGACCGACGGCCGGATCGTCACGCTGCAGCAGGCGCTGCGCAAGGGCGCGACGGTCGAGCAGGCCTTCGAGTCGACGGCAATGGATCCGTGGTTCCTCGACCAGATCGTGCTGATCAACGAGGTCGCGGAGATCGTGCGGACGGCTCCCGAGCTGGACGCCGCGACTCTCCGTTACGCCAAGGAGCACGGTTTCTCCGACGCGCAGCTCGCTGAGCTCCGCGGCACGTCCGAGACCGAGGTCCGCGGCGTCCGCCATGGCCTCGGCATCCGTCCGGTGTACAAGACCGTCGACACGTGCGCCGGCGAGTTCCCCGCTCTCACGCCCTACCACTACTCGAGCTACGACTTCGAGACCGAGGTCGCTCCGTCCGAGCGCACCAAGGTGGTCATCATCGGCTCTGGGCCGAACCGCATCGGTCAGGGCGTCGAGTTCGACTACTCGTGCGTGCACGCGTCGTTCGCGCTCTCCGATGCCGGGTTCGAGACCATCATGGTCAACTGCAACCCGGAGACGGTCTCGACCGACTACGACACCTCCGATCGCCTTTACTTCGAGCCGCTGACGCTCGAGGACGTGCTCGAGGTGCTCGACGCGGAGGCGGCGAGCGGCACCATCCTCGGCGTCGTGTGCCAGCTGGGCGGCCAGACGCCGCTGGGACTCGCGAAGGGCATCGAAGCGGCCGGCTACACGGTCCTCGGCACGAGTCCGGAGGCGATCGACCTCGCCGAGGAGCGCGAGCTGTTCTCCCGTCTGCTCGACGAGGCGGGTCTCGTCGCACCGCGCAACGGCACGGCGATCGACGTCGACGGAGCGGTGAGCATCGCCGAGGAGATCGGTTACCCGGTGCTCGTGCGTCCGAGCTTCGTGCTCGGCGGGCGAGGCATGGAGATCGTCTACGACACGGCGTCGCTGCGCGACTACTTCGTGCGCACCGCAGGCGAGGTCGTCATCGAGGAGGGCAAGCCGCTGCTGGTGGACCGATTCCTCGACGATGCGATCGAGCTGGACGTGGACGCCCTCTACGACGGCACCGAGCTGTACATCGGCGGCGTCATGGAGCACCTGGAGGAGGCCGGTATCCATTCCGGCGACTCCAGCTGCACGTTGCCTCCCGTCTCGCTGGGTCGCACGGACGTCGACCGCGTGCGCGAGGCCACCCTCGCCATCGCGAAGGGCGTGGGCGTGCGCGGACTGCTCAACGTGCAGTTCGCCATCAGCGCCGGCGTGCTCTACGTGATCGAGGCGAACCCGCGCGCCAGCCGCACGGTGCCGTTCGTCTCCAAGGCGCTGGGCATCCCGATGGCGAAGGCCGCGAGCCGCATCATGACCGGTTCCACCGTCGCCGAGCTGCGCGCCGAGGGCATGCTGCCGGAGCAGGACGGCTCGCGTGTCCCGCTGGACGCTCCGGTCTCGGTCAAGGAGGCTGTGCTGCCCTTCAAACGGTTCCGCACCGCCGACGGCAAGACGGTCGATTCCGTGCTCGGACCGGAGATGCGCTCCACCGGCGAGGTCATGGGCATCGACCGTGACTTCCCGACGGCGTTCGCCAAGAGCCAGGCTGCCGCCTACGGGGGCATGCCCACGTCCGGCACCGTGTTCATCTCGGTGGCCGACTCGGACAAGCGTGCGGTCATCCTTCCCGCGCACCGCCTGCAGCAGCTCGGCTTCACGATCGTCGCGACCGAGGGCACCGCGGAGATCCTCTCGCGCAACGGCATCGCCGTGACGGTCGTCGAGAAGTACAGCGAGACGCAGGAGTCGGGCGCCCGGAACATCGTCGACCTCATCAACGACGGGGAGATCGACATCGTCGTGAACACTCCGTCGGGTGGCGCCGCTCGCGCCGACGGCTACGAGATCCGCGCTGCGGCCGTCGCCGCCGACAAGGCGCTGTTCACCACGATCGCCGTGCTCGGCGCAGCGGTGAGCGGAATGGACGCCGCCCATGAGGGCTTCCAGGTGAAGAGCCTCCAGGAGTACGCGCTGGACCGGAAGGCGGCACTGTGAGCCGACGCTTCGGCGAACGCGTACGGGCAGCGCTGCACGCGCACGGCCCTCTCTGCGTCGGAATCGACCCCCACGCGGCCCTGCTCGCCGCGTGGGGGCTCCCCGACGACGCGCGCGGTGTGCGGGACTTCGGTCTGCGCACGGTCGAGGCGGCCGCGGGGCGAGTGGCTCTCGTGAAGCCCCAGGTGTCGTTCTTCGAGCGCTTCGGCTCGCGGGGCGTCGCCGCGATGGAAGACGTGCTCGCGGCCGCACGGGCGGCCGATCTGCTCGTGATCGCCGATGCCAAGCGCGGGGACATCGGATCGACCATGGGCGACTACGCGCGCGCATGGCTCACACCCGGCTCGCCCTTGGAAGCCGACGCGTTCACCGTCAGCCCCTTCCTCGGCGTGGGCGCCCTCGACGGGGCGTTCGCCCTCGCCGAGGAGCACGGCAAGGGAGTCTTCGTCCTCGCCGCGACCAGCAACCCCGAGGCCGAGGGGCTGCAGCGCGCAGTCACCTCGACAGGTGAGACCGTCTCCGGATCGGTGATCGGCGAGGTCTCCGCCCGCAACGCCGCGCTGGCAGACGCGGGGGAGTGGGGCAGCTTCGGCTTCGTGATCGGTGCGACCGTGGATTGGGACCTCGCGGGAATCCACCCGTTCGGACCCGTGGCTCCCATCCTCGCTCCCGGCTTCGGCGCGCAGGGCGCAACGCCTGCCGACCTCCGGGTGCGCTTCGGGCCCATGTCGGATGCGGTGATCGCGAGCGAGAGCCGCAGCATCCTCGGCGCCGGACCCGATCATCTGGTTGCCACGATCACCGCTCGCGCGGCCGAGTACTTGGAGGTGGCGCGTGCCTGACGCGCAGCGTACGGTTCCCGAGGTCGACAGGGCGGCCGCCGCACGCCGTGCCGTGGAGCGTCGACGCGCGAGAGCGTCGGTGAAACGCGACCTCACGATGCGCGTGGTGACGCCGCAGACGGTACTGCACCGCGCGATGGCGGACGCCGACTCGGTTGAGGGATCGATGCGCATCACCGACTTCCTGCTGGCGCTCCCCGCGATCGGTGCGGGCAAGCGCGACCGCGTGCTGGAAGAGCTGCACATCTCGCCGGTCAAGCGTCTCGGAGGGCTCGGCACTCGGCAGCGTCGGGTGCTGGAGGCCTGGCTGGACTCCCGGTTCCCGCCCGCGGCTCCCCGCGGCGCACGCAGTCGGCTCTTGGTTCTCGCGGGTCCCACCGCCGTGGGAAAGGGCACGGTCGCCGCGCACATCCGCGAGCACAACCCGGAGATCCACCTCTCGGTCTCGGCCACGACCCGGCCCCCGCGTCCCGGCGAGATCGACGGGGTGCACTACTACTTCGTGGACGACGACGAGTTCGACCGGTTGATCGCCGACGGGGAGCTGCTCGAGTACGCCGTGGTGCACAACCGCTCGCGGTACGGCACGCCGCGGGCGCCGATCGACGCCGCTCTCGCCGAAGGCAAGACGGTACTGCTCGAGATCGACCTGCAGGGCGCGCGCCAGGTGCGTGCCGCCGAACCGGCTGCGACGCTGATCTTCCTGCTGCCTCCGAGCTGGGACGAACTGGTGCATCGACTGGTCGGCAGGGGCACGGAAGACGCCGAGGAAAGGGCCAGGAGGCTGCGTACCGCGAAGGTCGAACTCGCCGCTCAGAACGAGTTCGATCACCTCATCGTGAACGAGGACGTCGCCACTGCGGCCCGCGAGGTCGTAGAATTGTCTACAAGCTCTGCGCGCTGAGCGTCTTGGCGCGCCTTTCGCACCGTCTTCGCGACGATCCCGTCGCCTGATCAGGAGGTCTCACCATGGCCGGACACAACAACGGCATCATCGATCCCCCCATCGACAACCTGCTCGACCGCGTCGACTCGAAGTACGAGCTCGTCATCTACGCCGCGAAGCGCGCGCGTCAGATCAACGACTACTACTCCGACCTGCACGAGGGAAACCTCTTCGACAACGTCGGCCCGCTCGTGGACTCGTCCGTCGAGGACAAGCCGCTCACGATCGCGCTGCACGAGATCAACGAGGACAAGCTCCGCCTTCGTCACGCAGAGTGATATTCCAGGCCGCGCCTCCGTTCTGTCGGAGGCGCGGTCCAGAATGGGTGCAACACCCTCTCTCTGTCCGTCCCGTTCTGGAGTATCGATGAGCGCCCTGCGTCTGTTCACGTCCGAGTCCGTCACCGAGGGACATCCGGACAAGATCTGCGATCAGATCTCCGACAGCATCCTCGACGGGCTCATCGCGAAGGACAAGGGCTCCCGCGTCGCTGTCGAGACACTCGTCACGACCGGGCTCGTCCACGTGGCCGGCGAGATCCGCACCGAGGCCTACGTCGACATCCCCACGATCGTCCGCCAGGTCGTGAACGGCATCGGCTACACCTCCAGCGACACCGGCTTCGACGGCTCCTCCTGCGGTGTCAGCGTCTCGGTGGGCGAACAGTCGACCGACATCGCCCACGGCGTCGACAGCGCCCAGGAGCACCGCGACGGGTCTTCGATCGATCCGCTGGACGGGCTCGGTGCCGGCGACCAGGGCATCATGTTCGGCTTCGCCACGAACGAGACGCCGCAGCTGATGCCGATGGCCGCCTGGACGGCACACCGCCTCGCCGAGCGGCTCACCGAGGTGCGTCGCAACGGCCAGCTGCCGTTCCTGCGCCCCGACGGCAAGACACAGGTCACGCTCGGCTACGACGGCTTCACGCCGAAGACCGTCGATGCGGTCGTCGTCTCGACCCAGCACCACCCCGACATCTCGCAGGATGACGTCAAGGCCCAGGTCCGGGAACACGTGATCGATCCCGTGCTCGCGACCACAGGCCTCGACCTCGACGACGTCACCCTGTACATCAACCCCGCCGGGCCCTTCGTCACGGGCGGCCCCAAGGGGGACGCGGGTCTGACCGGTCGCAAGATCATCATCGACACCTACGGCGGAGCCTCGCGTCACGGGGGAGGTGCCTTCAGCGGCAAGGACCCGTCGAAGGTCGACCGGTCCGGCGCGTACGCAACGCGGTGGGTCGCCAAGAACGCCGTCGCCGCGGGGCTGGCCGACCGTCTCGAGGTGCAGGTGGCCTACGCCATCGGCGTCGCACGCCCGGTCGGTCTGTACGTGGAATCGTTCGGCACGGGCAAGGTGTCGGACGAGGTCATCACCCGCGCGATCAACGAGGTGTTCGATCTCCGCCCGCAGGCGATCATCGAGCAGCTCGAACTGCTGCGCCCGATCTACGCGCAGACCGCGGCCTACGGGCACTTCGGCCGTGAGCTCCCGGACTTCACCTGGGAGCGCACCGACCGCGTCGAAGAGCTGCGCCGCGCCGCCGGTCTCTGATGGGACCGCGGTCCTGATGCCTGCGGAGAGCCGGCGCATCGCGCGCGTGCTCCTCGATTCCCCTCTTCCGCAACTCGATCGGCTCTTCGACTACGCCCTTCCCCCTGAGCTGGGGGATGTGCCCCTGGGAGTTCGCGTTCGCGTGCCCCTGCGCACCGCCGGACGCGTGATCGACGGCTACGTCGTCGACATCGACGCGGAGGACGATGCCGACCGGGCGCTCTCGGAGGTCGAGAGCGTCGTGTCTCCGGTGCCCGTGCTTCCCACGCGTCTGCACGCCCTCGCTCGTCGCGTCGCCGACCGGGCAGCGGGCTCGGCCTCCGACGTGTTGCGCCTGGTGATCCCCAAACGTCAGGTACGCGTCGAGACGGCGTGGACGGCCGATACGCCTGCCGAGGTCCCCGACGCCGATGCTCTGGCCGTGGCGGAGAGCACGGTCGATCTGTACGAGGGGCTCGGCGCCGTTCTCGACTCCGGTGGTCGCGCCGCGGTCGAGGCGATTCCCCAGCTCGTCGACGGCGTGCAGGGCTGGGCCCGTCTGCTTGCGGCATCGGCAGCGCGGATGCTCGCCGCGGGGCGATCATCGATCATCGTCGTCCCGGACAGTCGCGATCTCGATCGACTCCTCGCGGCTCTGGAGGCGCTCGTCCCCGCCGCCGCAGTGGTCCGTCACGACTCCCGGCAGACGAACCCCGACCGTTATCGTGGCTTCCTCCGCACGCTCGAAGACGCCCCGTGCATCGTGGTGGGCAACCGCTCGGCCGTGTACTCACCCGTCGTCGCAGGCCTGGTCGCGATCTGGGACGACGGCGACCCGCTTCTCGGGGAACCGCTGGCCCCGTATGTGAATGCACGGGACGCGGCACTGCTGCGTCAAGAGCTGGAGGGGTCGGCGCTGCTCTTCGCCGGCCACACGCGCACGACGGATGTCGAACGGCTGGTCGTCCTCGGCTGGCTGCAGGACGTCAGAGCAGCACGTCGAGTGCTGCCGCGAGTCGTCCTCAGCACGCCCCAGGAGATGGAGCAGCCGACGGCTCAGCGGATGCCGTCGTCCGCGTTCCTCGCCGCACGCACCGCGGCGGCGGAGGGCCCGGTGCTCGTGCAGGTCTCGCGCCCCGGATTCTCTCCCTCACTGGTGTGCGCGGACTGTCGAGCGCCCGCCCGGTGCGCCCACTGCGGCGGTCCACTCGGTGCGAAGCATCGCGGTGCCGTGCCGGTGTGCGGATGGTGCGGACGCGGTGCGAGTGCCTGGACGTGTCCTGCCTGCTCGTCGACGAAGCTTCGCCTGGCTTCGTCCGGCAGCGAGCGCACGGCCGACGAGCTGGGGCGCGCGTTCCCCGGTGTGCGGGTCATCGTCGCGGACGGCGCTCATCCGGTGGAGCGGGTTCCGGCGAAGCCCGCACTCGTCGTCGCGACCCGTGGTGCCGAGCCGATCGCCGATGGGGGATACCGTGCCGTCGTGCTGCTCGACGGGCCGAGGATGCTCCAGGCCCCCGACCTGCGGGTCGCCGAGTCCTGTCTGCGGTGGTGGTCGAACGCGGCCGCGCTGGCGGCTCCCGGCGCGCCCGTGCATCTCGTGGGCATCAACGGGGCGGCCGCGAAGGCGCTGGCCACCTGGAACCAGGCCGGCCATGCCCGATCGGAGCTGGAGAGCAGAGCACCTCTGCACATGCCTCCGACGACGCGCGTGGCGCTCGTGCAGGGATCGGTCCCCGCCGTCGCCGATGCCCTCGCCGCACTCAGCGATCTCGCCCTGCCCTCGGACGCGGTGCTCGGGCCCGTCCCGGTCGAGACCGACGACGTGCCCCCACGGGTGCGTGCGCTCGTGCGCTTCGACTACGGTGCCGGAGCGCGGGTGGCGACGGCCCTGCGCGCGGCGGTCGTCGCCGAAGCCGTGAGCGGTCGTCGCCGAAAGGGGCGCGCCACCAAGAGCACCCTCTCCGTCCGCCTCGATATCCTCGAACCAGAGCTCTGACCCTTCCGGAGAACATTCATGCGCCTCGTCTTCGCCGGCACACCGGCCGCCGCCGTCCCCAGCCTCCAGCGACTCGCGGAGTCCCACGACATCGCTGCGGTCGTCACACGTCCCGACGCCCCTCTGGGGCGTCGTCGCACCCTGACCCCGTCTCCGGTGGCGCAATCGGCGGTCGGACTGGGTCTTCCCGTGATCAAGACGGCGCGCCTGGACGACGCAGCGACAGTGGAGATCTCCGCGCTCGAGGCGGATCTCGGGGTGATCGTGGCGTACGGCGGGCTCGTGCGCGAGCCTCTGCTGTCCGCGCCCCGTGCGGGGTGGATCAACCTGCACTTCTCGCTGCTGCCGGCCTGGCGCGGAGCCGCTCCTGTCCAGCGCGCGCTGATCGCCGGGGATCAGGTGCTCGGCGCGAGCGTCTTCCAGCTGGTCGCGGAACTCGATGCCGGCGATGTCTTCGCCATACGTGAGGTCGATATTCCCCCTACGACCACCGCAGGGGAGGCACTCGAGCTCCTCGCCGCCGACGGCGCGCAGCTCCTCGCCGAGGTGGTCTCCGCGATCGCCGAGGGTACGGCGTCGTCGATACCGCAGCAGGGAGAGCCCACCTTCGCGGCCAAGCTCACGCTCGCGGACGGATTGCTCGATTGGAGTCGGCCGCTCGACACCGTGTTCGCTCATTTCCGCGGTGTGACCCCGGAACCGGGTGCGCACACCACGGTCGCAGGTCAACCCCTCAAGGTGCTCGAAGCCACGCCGGCCCCGGATGCCGATCCCCTCGCGCCGGGGCGGCTCCGCGGCACCAAGACGGCTCTCCACATCGGCACCGGTACCGGTGCACTCGCGGTGACCAGGGTCCAGCCGGCAGGCAAGGGCGCGATGAACGCTGTCGACTGGTGGCGCGGTCTGCGTGGAGGCGACGAACTGGTGGCCGGTTCATGAGCGAAGAACGACGGAACCGTAGGACGGAACCGAAGAACGCCGGTCCGCGTGGCGCGCAGCGATCGGGAGACGCGCATCGCGGGGGGCAGCGCGGTCCCGCCCGCACCGTGCAGCCCGCGAGACGAGTCGCGTACGGCGTGCTGCGTGCGGTCTCCGAGACCGATGCCTATGCGAACCTCGTGCTGCCCTCCGCGATCGCCGAAGCGCAACTCAGCCCCCAGGACGCTGCTCTCGCGACCGAGCTGACGTACGGCACGCTGCGCCGGCTCGGCACCTACGACGCGATCATCGCCGCGGCGGCGGATCGTTCTCCCGACAGCATCGATCCCGCCGTCCTCGACGCTCTGCGCCTCGCCGTGCATCAGCTGCTGGCGACGCGGGTGGCTTCGCACGCCGCGGTGAACGAGTCGGTGAACCTGGTCGCGACGGAGTCAGGGCGTGGAGCATCGAGCTTCGCGAACGCCGTGCTCCGTCGCATCGCCCGGGAATCAGGCGACGAGTGGCAGGAACGCATCGAGAGCAGCGCACGCTCCGACGACGAACGACTCGCCCTGCGTTCCGCGCACCCGGTGTGGGTGATCCGCGCTCTGCGTCGTGCTCTGATCGCCGAGGGGCGTGGCGAGGAGCTGGAGGCGCTTCTCGAGGCCGACAACGCCTCACCCGATGTCACGCTCGTCGCGCTCCCCGGGCTCGCCGAGCCGGGGGAGCCTCGTCTGCCGTACGCGCCCACGGCCTTCGCCTCGGCCGGCGGCGACCCCCGGCATGCCGTCGAGGCGTCCAGTGGGACCGTGCGCGTGCAGGACGAGGGATCCCAGCTCGTGGCACTGGCCTTGGCCGGCGCCGCGCCCATCACCGCCGGTGAGCGCTGGCTCGACCTGTGCGCGGGGCCAGGTGGCAAGACGGCGCTCCTCGCTGCTGTCGCCCGTGAGCATGACGTCACTCTGGAGGCGAACGAGGTCGTCCCGGTGAGGGCCCGATTGGTGCGCAAGGCATTGCGGGCCGTCCCCGGTGAGATCGAGGTGCACGAGCAGGACGGGCGGACTCTGGGCGCATCCCGGCCGGGGGAGTTCGACCGCATCCTCGTCGATGCCCCCTGCACGGGTCTGGGGGCGCTGCGGCGGCGCCCTGAAGCGAGGTGGCGGAAGTCCCCGGCCGACGTCGCCGAGCTCGTGCCGCTCCAGGTCGAGCTGCTCTCTGCCGCGCTCGATGCCCTCGCCCCTGGCGGGATCGTCGCGTATGTCACGTGCTCTCCTCATCTCGCGGAGACCACGGGCGTGGTGAAGGAGGTGCTCCGCGACCGTGCAGATGTGCGCGAGCTCGATGCGCGGGCCGTCATCGCGGATGTCGCCATGGCCCCGATCGATCTCGCGGACGACGGCAGGGTCGGTTCCGGCAGCGCACAGCTCTGGCCGCATCGTCACGGGACGGATGCGATGTTCCTCGCGCTCCTGCAGCGCTCATCGATCGACGACACCTCATCCGGGAAGGAAGACTAGGACTGTGGAACTCCCTCGCGCCCCGCGCATCAACCCGAGTATCCTCGCCGCCGACTTCGTGAACATGCAGGCGGATCTCGCCAAGATCGCGACCGCCGACTTCGCGCACGTCGACGTGATGGACAACCACTTCGTGCCCAACCTGACGTTCGGGCCGCAGATGGTGGAGCGCATCCAGGCCACCAGCCCGATCCCGCTCGACGTGCACCTGATGATCACGGACCCCGAGCGGTGGGCGCCCGAGTATGCCGAGATCGGCGCCGCGAGCGTGACTTTCCACCTCGAGGCCGCCGATGAGCCCGTCGCCCTCGCCCGTCGTCTTCGTGATATCGGTTCTCGAGCCGGGGTCGCGGTGAAGCCGGCGACACCTGTCGAATCGCTCTTCGAGGTCCTCGACGAGTTCGACCAGATCCTCGTGATGACCGTGGAGCCCGGCTTCGGCGGGCAGAGCTTCATGCCGGAGACGATGCCGAAGCTGCGCGCTCTCGCGGAAGAAGCCCGTCGGCGCGGCTCCCGTGTCTGGCTCCAGGTCGACGGCGGCATCTCGGACCGCACGATCGAGATCGCCTCCTCCGCGGGCGCCGATACATTCGTCGCGGGCTCGGCCGTCTACGGGGCTGACGACATCGAGGCGGCCGTCACCCGGCTGAGAGACCTCGCCCGAGCCGCTAGCCTGGAAGCGTGAAGACTTTCGACGAGCTGTTCGCCGAGCTCAGCGTCAAGGCCGAGACCCGCCCTGCCGGATCGGGCACCGTCGCCGAGCTCGACGGCGGCGTGCACACGATCGGCAAGAAGATCGTGGAAGAGGCCGCCGAGGTGTGGATGGCGTCGGAGTACGAGTCCGACGAGGCCGCCGCCGAGGAGATCTCCCAGCTGCTGTACCACGTCCAGGTGATGATGCTCGCGAAGGGGCTCAGCCTGCAGGACGTCTATCGACATCTGTGATGCGCTCCGTTCCGATCCCCTCGAACTGAAAGCCATCCATGCTGCGCATCGCCGTTCCCAACAAGGGCTCGCTCTCCGAGACCGCCGCCGACATGCTCGCCGAGGCGGGCTACGCCGGCCGACGAGACCCCAAGACCCTGCACGTCATCGACGCCGACAACGACGTCGAGTTCTTCTTCCTCCGTCCCAAGGACATCGCCACCTATGTCGGCTCCGGCGCGATCGACGTCGGCATCACCGGTCGTGACCTGCTGCTCGATGCACGCATGCCCGGTGCGCGCGAGATCGAAGCTCTCGGCTTCGCCGGCTCGACGTTCCGCTTCGCCGCGCCGACCGGACGCTACACCGATGTGAGCGAGCTCGACGGGCTCCGCATCGCGACGTCGTACCCCGGCCTCGTCGACGCGTTCCTCGACGAGCGTGACATCGCCGTCGACCTGGTGCCCCTCGACGGCGCCGTGGAGTCCGCGGTCCGCCTCGGTGTCGCCGACGCCGTCGCCGATGTCGTCGAGACCGGTACGACGCTGCGTCAGGCCGGGCTCGAGGTGTTCGGCCCCGTGATCCTGGAGTCGGAGGCGGTGCTCATCGCCGGACCCGTCGACGCCGAGGGCGCGGACACGCTGCTTCGCCGCCTGCGCGGTGTGATGGTCGCTCGACGCTTCGTCATGATCGATTACGACCTTCCGGTCGCCCTCCTCGATGACGCCGTGAAGATCGCCGGGGGCGTGGAGTCGCCGACGGTCTCGCCGCTGCGTGACCCCGAGTGGGTGGCCGTGCGCGTCATGGTGGCTCGTTCCCGGGTCAACCCCGTGATGGACGCTCTCTACGCGCTGGGTGCACGGGCCATCCTCGTCACCGCGATCCACAACGCGAGGCTCTGATGACGCTCGCGAGCCGTGTCATCCCGTGTCTCGACGTCGCCGATGGGCGCGTCGTCAAGGGCGTGAACTTCGAGAACCTGCGCGACATGGGCGACCCCGTCGAGCTCGCCAGGCACTACGCGGCGCAAGGTGCGGACGAGATCACCTTCCTCGATGTCACCGCGACCGTCGACGCCCGCGCCACGACGTATGACGTCGTGCAGCGGACGGCGGAGCAGGTGTTCGTGCCGCTCACCGTCGGCGGGGGAGTGCGCAGCGTCGACGACGTGGCGCGCCTGCTGTCGGTCGGCGCGGACAAGGTCGGCGTGAACTCGGCGGCCATCGCGCGCCCGGAGCTCATCGGCGAGATCGCCGACCGCTTCGGTGCGCAGGTGCTCGTGCTCTCGCTCGACGTGAAGCGCGCACCCACGACTCACTCGGGCTTCGTCGTCACCACGCACGGCGGCCGCACGCAGACCACTCTCGACGCCCTCGACTGGGCTCGGGAGGCGGCGGAGCGCGGAGCGGGCGAGCTTCTCGTCAACTCGATCGATGCGGACGGCACCAGAGACGGCTTCGACCTGGAGCTCGTGCGCCTGATGCGGGAGGCGGCGTCCGTGCCCGTCATCGCGTCGGGCGGTGCCGGACAGGCATCGGACTTCGCGCCCGCCATCAAAGCCGGTGCCGACGCCGTGCTCGCGGCCAGCGTGTTCCACACCGGCGCGCTCACGGTCGGCGACGTCAAGGACGCGCTTCGCGCGGAGGGGGTTCTCGTCCGATGAGCGACGCGGAAGCACAGACGACATCCGTCGACGAGCGCATCGCGCAGGTCGCCTTCAACGCCGACGGGCTCGCGCCGGTCATCGTGCAGCAGTGGGACACGCGCGAGGTGCTGATGCTCGCCTGGGTCGACGCCGAGGCGCTGCGACGCACCCTGACCTCCGGACGGGCGACCTACTGGTCCCGGTCCCGCCGGGAGTACTGGCGCAAGGGCGACACGTCCGGACACATCCAGGTCGTGCACGAGGCGCGTCTGGACTGCGACGGCGATGCGATCCTGCTCCTCGTGGCCCAGACCGGCCCCGCCTGCCACACCGGCACGCGCACCTGCTTCGACACGAACGACCTCGAGGCTGTCACCGGAACGGAACGGTCATGAGCCTCGCGAAACGCGGTCGCGCGCTGTCCGTCTCCGGCTTCCTTCTCGCCGGGGCGATCGGCATCATCTCGTCGACTCAGACCTGGCTGACCGTGGAGCGCGCCGACGCGGGCGAGGCGATCCTGGTCCCCGGGGCGTCCGCCCTGGTGCTTCTCGCCCCGCTCAGCCTGGCTGTGCTCGCTCTCGGCGCCGCGCTGTCGATCGCGGGCAAGCCGGTGCGCCTCGTGTTCGGCGTGCTCGCGGCGGCGACAGCCGTGTTCCTCGGTTGGTCGACTCTCCAGCTGCTGCTCTCCGAACCCTTCGACGCCGTCGGGGCCACCGTGACCGAGGTGACCGGATTGGCGGGAGGTATGGCGATCCATGAGGTGGTCGCGAGCATCGTGCCTTCGGCCTGGCCGTACATCGCGCTCGTGGGCTGGGCGATCCTGCTGGCGGCCTCGGTCGTGGTCCTCACGACGTGGCGCGGGTGGAAGGCCGGTGGACGCCGATACCGCACCGACCGCGTCGATGTCCCGCACGACGGGCCCGTCGATGCCGTCGATTCCTGGGACGAGCTGTCCCGGGGAACCGATCCGACACGCTGACCCCGATAGACTGAATCCGAACCGCACGTCGTCCCCCGGAGGAGAACATGACCAACCCGATCGCCGATCCCGGCCACGGACACTCGCCTGCCGCTTGGACCGCTGTGGTCATCATGCTGGTCGGCTTCGCCGCCGCCACGGTCGCGTTCTGCTTCGAGCAGCCCGTCCTCGTCATCGCCTCGGTGGCCCTCGTCCCGATCGGCGCGATCGTCGGCTGGGCGCTGGCAAAGGCCGGTTACGGCGTGAAGGGTCCGAAGTACGCTCCGAAGGCGCACTAATGGTGCTCGCCGACCTGACGGCCGGCGCTGTCGCAGACGCCGAGCGTCGCGCCCTGTCGCGACCGCTGGCCGCCCTCGAGCGAGACGCTCTCGCCCGTCCCGCAGCGAAGGACGCACTCTCGTTCCTCGCCCCTGCGGATCGCGTGAAGATCATCGCCGAGGTCAAGCGTGCGAGTCCCTCGAGAGGCGCACTCGCCGACATCCCCGACCCGGCTCTTCAGGCATCGCTGTATGAGACGGGCGGTGCGTCCGCGATCAGCGTGCTCACGGAGGAGCGTCGTTTCGGTGGCAGCCTCGCCGACCTCGAGGCGGTCACGGCGCGGGTCTCGCTCCCCGTGCTGCGCAAGGACTTCATCGCGTCCCGCTACCAGGTGCTCGAGGCGCGTGCAGCCGGCGCCGATCTCGTCCTGCTCATCGTCGCCGGCCTCGAGCCCGACGTGCTGCGCGATCTCTTCGGCTTCATCGGCGAGCTGGGCATGACGCCGCTCGTCGAGACGCATTCCGCTGACGAGCTCGAAGCCGCGGTCGACCTCGGCGCCCCCCTGATCGGCGTCAACGCGCGGGACCTGAAGACCCTCGAACTCGATCGTGACCTGTTCGGGCGCCTGGTCGAGCGCATCCCCGACACGGCGGTCAAGATCGCGGAGTCGGCGGTGCTCACTCCCGCTGACGTCGTGCACTACCGTTCCGCGGGCGCCGACGTCGTGCTGATCGGCGAGGCGCTCGTGACCGGCGACCCCGTCGCCACCCTCAAGAGTTTCCTGGAGGCATGATGAGCCTGCGCGACCAGCACGGCCCCTTCTTCGGCGAGTTCGGCGGGCGGTACATGCCCGAGTCGCTCATCGCGGCGATCGATGAGCTCACGGTGGCCTACGAGGCCGCGATCGTCGACCCGTCGTTCCGCGACGAGCTCGCGCATCTGCTCAGCTCCTATGCCGGGCGCCCCTCCGCGATCACCGAGGTCCCGAGATTCGCCGAACATGCCGGCGGTGCGCGCATCTTCCTCAAGCGCGAAGACCTCAACCACACCGGGTCCCACAAGATCAACAACGTGCTCGGCCAGGCTCTGCTCACCAAGCGCCTCGGCAAGACCCGCGTGATCGCGGAGACCGGTGCCGGACAGCACGGCGTGGCGACGGCGACGGCGGCAGCGCTGTTCGGTCTGGACTGCACCATCTACATGGGCGAGGTCGACACCGAACGGCAGGCGCTCAACGTGGCTCGCATGCGCCTCCTCGGCGCCGAGGTGGTCCCGGTGACCTCCGGCTCGCGCACGCTCAAGGACGCGATCAACGACGCCTATCGTGACTGGGTCGCTTCGGTGGAGACCACCAACTACATCTTCGGCACGGCGGCGGGTCCGCACCCGTTCCCGGCGATGGTCCGCGACTTCCAGAAGATCATCGGCGAAGAGGCCCGCGCGCAGCTGCTCGACGAAGTGGGACGGCTTCCCGATGCGGTCATGGCGTGCGTCGGCGGCGGCTCCAACGCGATCGGCATGTTCGACGCGTTCCTCGACGACGAGGGTGTCCGACTCTACGGGGTGGAGGCCGCCGGCGACGGCGTCGACACCGAGAAGCACGCGGCATCGATCGAGCGCGGCCGCCCTGGCGTGCTCCACGGTGCGAAGACCTACGTCCTCCAGGATGCCGACGGCCAGACGATCGAGTCCCACTCCATCTCGGCCGGTCTCGACTACCCCGGTGTCGGCCCCGAGCACTCCTGGCTCGCCGACATCGGTCGCGCCGAGTACATCCCGGCGACCGACGACGAGGCGATGCAGGCGTTGCGTCTGCTCAGCCGGACCGAGGGGATCATCCCCGCCATCGAATCGGCACACGCCCTCGCCGGGGCACTGCGCATCGGTCGCGAGCTCGGTCCCGACGGCTTGATCGCCGTCTGCCTGTCCGGTCGCGGCGACAAGGACATGGACACCGCGGCCCGCTACTTCCAGCTCTACGACGAGGCCGCTCTGGCCCACGACGTCGAGCAGGAGAGCGAAGAGGAAGAACGCATCGCGAAGGGGGAACCGCAGCTGTGAGCCGCGTCGAACAAGCCATCCAGCGTGCGCAGGACGCCGGCCGCAGCGCCTTCGTCGGGTACCTGCCCGTCGGCTTCCCCGATCTCGAGACGAGCATCCAGGCAGCCATCGCCCTGGCCGAGAACGGCGTCGACATCATCGAGCTGGGACCGCCGTACAGCGACCCGGTGATGGACGGCGCGATCATCCAGGAGGCGACCACCAAGGCTCTGGCTGCGGGTTTCCGGATGGCCGACCTCTTCACGGCGATCCGCGCCATCACGGCGGCCACCGATGTCCCCGTGCTCGTGATGACCTACTGGAACCCTGTTCTGCAGTACGGCATCGATCGCTACGCGGATGACCTGCTCGCCGCGGGCGGTGCCGGGCTTATCACGCCGGACATCACGCCGGACGCGGCAGGGGAGTGGATCGCAGCCAGCGAGCGGACCGGCCTCGACCGGGTGTTCCTGGCGGCGCCGACCTCCTCCGATGAACGACTCGACCTGGTGGTGAAGTCCTCCACGGGGTTCGTGTACACGGTCTCGACGATGGGCATCACGGGGGAGCGCGCCGAACTCGACCGCGCTGCCCGTACCCTCGTCGGACGCCTGCGGGCGCACGGAGCTCACCGCGCCTGCGTCGGAATCGGCATCTCCACCGCCGAGCAGATCGCCGGAGTCTCCGAGTACGCCGACGGCGCCATCGTCGGCACGGCGCTCGTCCGCGCTCTGCGTGATGGCGGAGTACCGGCCCTCGCAGAAGTCACCCGAAACCTGGCCTCCGGCACTTCGTCGGCACGCCCCGATCACGAGAACTAGAATCGCACTCATGTCACTCGCGCTCCACAGCACCTTCACGAACGTGCTCGCCAGCATCCCGAGCCCCACGGTCTCGTATTTCGACCTCGGGCCGATCCGGATCCACTTCTACGCGCTGTGCATCATCGCCGGCATCATCGCCGCGACGTTCCTGACCAACCACCGCCTCACCAAGCGTGGAGCGGAGCCGTGGGTCGTGATCGACATCTCGATCCTCGCAGTGCCGCTGGCGATCATCGGCGCGCGCATCTTCCACGTGCTCACCCACCCGAACGACTACTTCGGCGAGGGTATCAACACCTGGAACCCGTTCCAGCCAGGCTCCGTCTGGGCCATCTGGGAGGGCGGCATCGCGATCTTCGGCGCGCTCATCGGCGGTGCCATCGGCGCGTACCTCGGGTGCCGCTGGACAGGCATCCGCTTCTGGACGTTCGCCGACGCGCTGGCACCCGGTCTGCTGCTGGCACAGGCCATGGGTCGCTTCGGTAACTGGTTCAACAACGAACTCTTCGGGCTTCCCACCGATCTGCCCTGGGGTCTGGAGATCCCGTCCACCAACTCGGCCTTCCCCCCTGGACTTCCCGAGGGCACGCTGTTCCACCCCACCTTCCTGTACGAGGTGATCTGGAACGGTCTCGGCGTCATCGTCCTGCTGTGGCTCGGTCGCAAGCTCTTCTTCCAGTGGGGTCGCCTCTTCGCGATCTACCTGATCTGGTACAGCGCCGGTCGCATCCTCTGGGAGTCGATCCGCATCGACCCGAGCGAGATCATCCTGGGCCTGCGCAGCAACGTCCTCGCGGCCATCATCGGCGTGCTCATCGGTGTCGCGATCCTCATCGTGCAGACGCGTCGTCACCCCGGACTGGAGCCGTCGCCGTACCAGCCCGGTCGCGAACGGACCGACCCGGACGCTGTTGTACAATCGCAGGACAATACCTCTGACTTCGTAGACGTGAGCGAGCCTCCGGCCGAAGAAGTCACCGCAGGAGCCACCGCCACAAGCACTGCTCCCACGAGCGAGGACGGCTCTCGATAACGCCGCCTCGTAGCGGGAGAACCATTGCACTGAACGAGCGGGCCGACGTCGTCCCCGGGTTTCACTCGAAGATCTGAGGACGGTAACTGGTGTACTTCCAGCCCCCTTACGGCGCCTCCGGCGCATACCCCCCGAAGCAGGGCATGTACAACCCGGCGTTCGAGAAGGACGCCTGCGGCCTCGCCATGGTCGCGACCCTGCGCGGCGAAGCCGGGCATGACATCATCGCGTTGGCCCTCGAGGCCCTGCGCAACCTGGAGCACCGCGGAGCCATCGGCTCGGATGCGGGTACCGGGGACGGCGCCGGCATCCTGACGCAGATGCCCGATGCGTTCCTCCGCGCCGTGGTCGGGTTCGAACTGCCGCCGGTGGGGGAGTACGCCGCAGGACTGGCGTTCCTGCCTCGCGATTCCAGCGAGCGCCGCCAGCAGAAGGCCGGCATCGAGAAGATCGCCCGTTCCGAGGGGCTTCGCGTCCTCGGCTGGCGTGAGGTGCCCACGGCCAACGAGAACCTCGGCAAGCTCGCCGATGAGGCGCGTCCCGCGTTCGAGCAGCTCTTCGTCAGCGCGGGCGGAGCGACGCACTCCGATGCACCCCTCACGGGGATCGCGCTCGACCGCGTCGCCTACCGTCTGCGCAAGCGCGCCGGTCACGAACTCGGTGCCTACTTCGTCTCGCTCTCCGCCCGCACCCTCGGGTACAAGGGCATGGTCACCACCCTGCAGCTCGAGCCGTTCTATCCCGACCTGCAGGACGAGCGCTTCGCCTCGGAGCTCGCCGTGGTGCACTCCCGCTACTCCACGAACACCTTCCCGTCGTGGCCGCTCGCGCAGCCGCTGCGCATGCTCGCCCACAACGGCGAGATCAACACCGTCGGCGGCAACCGCAACTGGATGCGCGCCCGCCAATCGCAGCTGGAATCCGAGCTCCTCGGCGACATCACGCCGCTGCTTCCCATCTGCACCGACGGCGCCAGCGACTCCGCCTCGTTCGACGAGGTGCTCGAGCTGCTCACGCTGACCGGGCGCAGCCTGCCGCACGCGATCATGATGATGGTGCCGGAGGCCTACGAGAAGCAGGCCGACATCTCTCCGGAGCTGCGCTCGTTCTACGAGTACCACTCCAACCAGATGGAGCCGTGGGACGGACCGGCCGCTCTCATCTTCACGGACGGGACCCTCGTCGGCGCGACGCTCGACCGCAACGGACTGCGTCCTGGACGCTGGACGGAGACGACCGACGGACTGGTCGTCATCGGATCCGAGACCGGCGTTCTCCAGTTCGAACCGGAGCGCATCAAGCGTCGCGGCCGCCTGCAGCCGGGCAAGATGTTCCTGGTCGACACGTCGCAGCGTCGGATCATCGAGGACAGCGAGCTCAAGCACGATCTCGCCACGATGCACCCGTGGCAGGAGTGGCTCGACGCCGGCGCCGTGCGTCTTGCCGAGCTTCCCGAGCGTGAGCACATCGTGCACCCGCCGGCGTCGATCACCCGTCGTCAGCGGACCTTCGGCTACACCGAGGAAGAGGTCCGCATCCTCCTCACGCCGATGGGTCAGACCGGTGTCGAGCCACTCGGCGCGATGGGCTCTGACACGCCGATCGCCGTGCTCAGCAAGCGTCCGCGGTTGCTGTTCGACTACTTCACCCAGCAGTTCGCCCAGGTGACCAACCCGCCGCTCGACTCGATCCGCGAAGAGGTCGTCACGAGCCTCAAGCTGGGCCTCGGGCCGGAGAGCAACCTGCTCACCTGGGGGCCGGAGCACACGCGTACGGTGTCTCTGGACTTCCCGGTGATCGACAACGACGAGCTCGCGAAGATCCGCCACATCGACAAGGCCATGCCCGGTCGATCGAGCGCGACGATCCGCGGCCTCTACCACTTCGACGCCGGCCCTCAGACGCTCGCCGACCGGCTCACCGAGATGTGCGCCGAGGTGGACGAGGCCATCGAGAACGGTGCCGAGTTCATCATCCTGTCGGACCGTGACTCGAACAAGGATCTGACACCGATCCCGTCACTGCTCATGGTCTCGGCGATCCACCACCACCTCATCCGGCGCGAGAACCGCATGAAGGTCGGTCTCATCGTCGAAGCCGGAGACGTCCGCGAAGTGCATCATGTCGCGACCCTGATCGGCTACGGTGCCTCCGCCGTCAACCCGTACCTCGCGATGGAGACGGTAGAGCACCTCGTGCGCACCGGCTACATCACGGGCATCACGACCGAGAAGGCCGTCAAGAACCTGATCTACGCGCTCGGCAAGGGCGTGTTGAAGATCATGTCGAAGATGGGCATCTCCACCGTGTCGTCCTATGCCGGTGCTCAGGTGTTCGAGGCGGTCGGCCTCAGCCAGGAGTTCATCGACGCGTACTTCACGCGTACCGAGTCGAAGCTCGGCGGCATCGGCATCGAGGAGATCTTCGCCGAGAACCAGGCGCGCCACGACTACGCCTATCCGGAGGATGCGGCAGCACGTGCGCACGAGAGGCTCTGGACGGGCGGCGAGTACCAGTGGCGCCGCGACGGCTCTCCGCACCTTTTCAATCCGGAGACGGTGTTCAAGCTGCAGCACTCGACGCGGACACGACGTTACGACATCTTCCGCGAGTACACGAAGCTCGTCGATGAGCAGGCCGCCGAGCTGAAGACCCTGCGCGGACTGTTCACGCTGCGCACCGGCACTCGCAAGCCCGTGCCGCTGGACGAGGTGGAGCCCGTCTCCGCCATCGTCAAGCGCTTCTCCACGGGGGCGATGAGCTACGGCTCCATCTCCAAGGAGGCGCACGAGACGCTCGCCGTCGCGATGAACAGCATCGGCGCGAAGTCGAACACCGGCGAGGGCGGCGAGGACCCGGACCGCCTGGTCGACCCCGAGCGTCGCAGCTCGATCAAGCAGGTCGCGTCGGGGCGGTTCGGGGTGACGAGCCTGTACCTCACCGAGGCGGACGACATCCAGATCAAGCTCGCCCAGGGTGCCAAGCCCGGCGAGGGAGGCCAGCTGCCGCCGACCAAGGTGTACCCCTGGGTCGCGCGTACCCGTCACGCCACGGCCGGTGTGGGACTGATCTCCCCGCCGCCGCATCACGACATCTACTCGATCGAAGACCTGAAGCAGCTGATCTTCGACCTGAAGAGGGCGAACCCCGAGGCCCGCATCCACACCAAGCTGGTGAGCCAGTCGGGCATCGGCGCGGTGTCGGCCGGTGTCGCGAAGGCGCTGAGCGACGTGATCCTGGTCTCGGGTCACGACGGCGGAACAGGTGCGAGCCCGTTGAACTCGCTGAAGCACGCGGGCACACCGTGGGAGCTCGGCCTCGCGGAGACGCAGCAGACGCTCATGCTCAACGGCATGCGGGATCGCGTCGTGGTGCAGGTCGACGGCCAGCTCAAGACCGGCCGCGACGTCATCATCGGTGCGCTGCTGGGCGCGGAGGAGTTCGGCTTCGCCACCGCTCCGCTCGTCGTCAGCGGCTGCATCATGATGCGCGTCTGCCACCTGGACACATGCCCCGTCGGTGTCGCCACGCAGAATCCGGTTCTGCGCGAGCGGTTCACGGGCAAGCCCGAGTTCGTCGTGAACTTCATGGAGTTCATCGCCGAAGAGGTGCGTGAGCTCCTCGCCGAACTCGGCTACCGCTCGATCGACGAGATCGTCGGCCGTGCCGACCTCATCGAGGTCAACGCCGCGGTCGAGCACTGGAAGGCCGAGGGGCTCGACCTCACTCCGGTGCTGGAAGGCCCGGTGTTCCCGGCAGGCGAACCGCGTCGCAGCGCACGCACCCAGGACCACGAGCTCGAGAAGCACTTCGACGTGAAGCTGATCGACATCGCGAAGGGCGCTCTGCTCAACGGCGAGCCCGTCGTGGTCGAGCTGCCCATCGCCAACACCGAACGTGCGGTGGGGACGATGCTCGGTCATCAGGTGACGTCACGGCACGGAGCAGCCGGTCTGCCGCAGGGCACCATCGATGTGACTCTGCACGGCACCGCCGGTCAGTCGCTCGGGGCGTTCCTGCCGCCGGGTATCGTCCTGCGGCTCGAGGGCGATGCCAACGACTACGTCGGCAAGGGGCTCTCGGGCGGCGACATCACGATCCGTCCGCCGCGAGGCTCCAAGATCGCGCCGCACGAGAACGTGATCGCCGGCAACGTGATCGGCTACGGCGCGACCTCGGGGACGATGTTCATCTCGGGCGTCGTCGGCGAGCGTTTCCTCGTCCGCAACTCGGGTGCGACCGCCGTGGTCGAGGGCGTGGGCGACCACGCTCTGGAGTACATGACCGGTGGGCTCGCGGTGATCCTCGGCTCGACCGGGCGGAACTTCGGCGCGGGGATGTCCGGGGGAGTGGCCTACGTGCACGCCCTCGACACCAGCAAGGTGAACGCGCAGTCGCTCGGGAGCGGCGAGCTGCTCCTCGAGTCGCTCGACCGCGCGGATCTCGAAGTGCTGCGGAGCCTGCTGGTCGCGCACGTCGAGCGCACCGCGTCGCCGCGGGCCGCGGGTCTTCTCGAGAACTTCGAGGCGGCAGCCGCAGAGTTCGTGAAGGTGCTCCCTCGTGACTTCGCCGCCGTGCGGAGCATGCGCGAGGAGGCGCTGGCCGAGGGGATCGACCCCGACGGCGACATCGTGTGGAACCGCATCCTGGAGGTGACCGGTGGCTGACCCCAAAGGCTTTCTGAAGGTGACCGAGCGGGAGCTTCCCGCGCGTCGCCCCGTTCCCGTGCGCATCATGGACTGGAAAGAGGTCTATGAGCCCGGCGACAAGCAGGTCCTGCGCCGTCAGGCAGGGCGTTGCATGGACTGCGGCGTGCCGTTCTGCCATCAGGGGTGCCCGCTCGGCAACCTGATCCCGGAGTGGAACGACTTGACGTGGCGAGGCGAGGGTCGCGCGGCGATCGAGCGCCTGCACGCGACGAACAACTTCCCGGAGTTCACGGGGCGGCTCTGCCCTGCGCCGTGCGAGAGCTCGTGCGTGCTCGGTATCAACCAGCCGGCTGTGACCATCAAGCAGATCGAGGTCTCGATCATCGACGAGGCCTTCTCGAAGGGCTGGGTCGAGCCGGAGCCGCCGGAGCGGCTCACAGGCAAGACGGTCGCGGTGGTCGGTTCCGGTCCTGCGGGGCTCGCCGCTGCCCAGCAGCTCACCCGTGCCGGGCACACCGTCGCGGTCTTCGAGCGTGACGACCGCATCGGCGGACTGCTGCGCTACGGCATCCCCGACTTCAAGATGGAGAAGACGCAGCTCGAGTCCCGCCTTCGTCAGATGCAGGAGGAGGGCACCCGCTTCCGCGCCGGCGTCGAGATCGGCAAGGACATCTCCTGGCCGGACCTGCGCGCCCGGTACGACGCGGTGGTGATCGCCACAGGCTCCACGGTTCCGCGTGACCTCGCGATCCCCGGCCGCGACCTCGACGGCGTCCATTTCGCCATGGAGTACCTCGTCGAGTCGAACCATGCGGTGGCGGGCGACAAGGTCACGGATCAGATCAGCGCCGAGGGCAAGCACGTCATCGTGATCGGCGGTGGCGACACGGGGGCGGACTGCATCGGAACCGCGCACCGGCAGGGTGCCCTCAGCGTCACCAACCTCGCGATCGGCAAGCAGCCGGGCGACACCCGTCCCGACCACCAGCCGTGGCCGATGATGCCGACCCTGTTCGAGGTCTCCTCCGCTCACGAAGAGGGCGGAGAGCGCGTGTTCCTCGCCTCCACCGTCGAGTTCCTCGGCAACGACGTCGGCGAGGTCCGTGCACTGCGCGTGGCGGAGACGGAGTTCGTCGACGGTCGGCGTGTGCCCAAGAGCGGCACCGAGCGGGAGATCCCGGCCGATCTCATCCTGATCGCCATGGGCTTCACCGGACCGGAACAGGACGGCTACACCGAGGAGACGCTTCCCCAGGTGACCGATCGGGGTGCGTTCCGACGCGACTCCTCCTACGAGTCGACGGTGCCGGGCGTGTTCGTCGCCGGCGACGCCGGTCGTGGACAGTCGCTCATCGTGTGGGCCATCGCCGAGGGGCGTGCCGCAGCGGCCAACGTCGACCGGTTCCTGATGGGCACCACCGTGCTCCCGGAGCCGGTGCGTCCGAGCGATGTCGCGATCGGACTCCAGCCCGCGTAGGCTGAGGCCGGCACCGTCGCCTGATTCACCATCCCCCACTTCTACCCTGGAGCAATCTTTGAGACGCGCGAAAATCGTCGCCACCCTGGGCCCCGCCACCTCCACCTATGAGACGGTGCGCGCACTGATCGATGCGGGCGTGGACGTCGCCCGACTGAACCTCAGCCACGGTGACTACTCCGTGCACGAGAACAACTACGCCAACGTGCGCCGTGCCGCTGAGGACGCTGGTCGCCCCGTCGCGATCCTCGTCGACCTGCAGGGTCCGAAGATCCGTCTCGGCAAGTTCGAAGGCGGACCCTACGAACTCGCCAAGGGCGACATCTTCAAGATCACCACCGAGGACATCATCGGCAACAAGGAGATCTCCGGAACGACGTTCAAGGGACTCCCGCAGGACGTCAAGCCCGGTGACTTCCTCCTCATCGACGACGGCAAGGTCCGCGTCGAGGTCGTCGAGACCGACGGTGTGACGGTCACCACCAAGGTCATCGTCGCCGGGGCGGTCTCGAACAACAAGGGCATCAACCTGCCCGGCGTCGCCGTGAACGTGCCCGCGCTGAGCGAGAAGGACGAGGAGGACCTCCGTTGGGGTCTGCGCATCGGCGCCGACCTGATCGCGCTGTCCTTCGTGCGCAACGCCGCGGATGTCATCCGCGTCCACGAGATCATGGCGGAGGAGGGCGTCCGCGTCCCCGTCATCGCCAAGGTCGAGAAGCCGCAGGCGGTCGACGCGCTCGAGGAGATCATCGACGCGTTCGACTCGATCATGGTGGCCCGCGGCGACCTGGGTGTCGAGCTGCCGCTCGAGGCAGTCCCGATCGTGCAGAAGCGCGCCGTCGAGATCGCCCGCCGCATGGCGAAGCCGGTCATCGTCGCGACGCAGATGCTCGAGTCGATGATCAACAGCCCTGTGCCGACTCGCGCCGAGACGTCTGACGTCGCGAATGCCGTGCTCGACGGCGCCGACGCTGTGATGCTCTCGGGCGAGACCAGCGTGGGAGACTACCCGGTCGTCGTGGTCGAGACCATGGCGCGCATCATCGAGTCGACTGAGGAGCACGGCCTGGAGCGCATCGCGCCGCTCACGACCAAGCCCCGCACGCAGGGTGGTGCGATCACCCTCGCCGCGCTCGAGGTCGCCGAGTTCGTCGACGCGAAGTTCCTCTGCGTCTTCACGCAGTCCGGTGACTCCGCCCGCCGTCTGTCGCGTCTGCGCTCGCGCATCCCGATGATCGCCTTCACCCCGGAGCCCGGCATCCGTCGCCGCATGGCGCTGACGTGGGGTATCCGCTCGACGCTGGTCGACATGGTCCAGCACACCGACCTGATGTACCACCAGGTCGATGAGTACCTGCTCGGCAACGGTCTGGCAGAAGAAGGGGACAAGGTCGTCGTGATCTCCGGTTCCCCTCCCGGAATCGTCGGATCCACGAACGACCTTCGCGTGCACAAGGTCGGCGATGCGATCCACGGTGCCGCGCCGATCTACAAGGCCGGCGTCTGACGTACGTCATCCAGAGGGGGTGGGACTTCGGTCCTGCCCCCTCTGTCGTCCGCTTCGGGTAGCTTTCAGGCATGGATACGCATCGCCGTCGAAGGAGGCCGTCATCGGCGTGCTGAGGAACGCGCGATGGTGGATAGCCGATTACGCGTACGCGGGGTACTGGCAGGTCCGTGCGGCATTCGACCGCACCGATCCGTCGTCTTTCGTCTCCGGGGATGCTGCACACATCGTCGTCCTCCCCGGCGTCTACGAGACCTGGCGGTTCCTGCAGCCGCTCGTCGTCGCGATGCATGAACGTGGTCATCCGGTGCACATCGTTGACGCGCTCCACCGGAATGAGCGTCCTGTGGCCGAGATGGCTGCGGTCGTGGCGGCGTTCCTCGAGGAGCGCGGGCTCGAAGACGTGATCCTCGTCGCGCACAGCAAGGGCGGCCTCGCGGGGAAGACCGTGATGACCGGTCCGGCGGGCACGCGCGTGCGGTCGATGCTCGCGATCGCCGCACCGTTCGGCGGGTCGCGCTATGCGCGGTTGATGCTCTCCAGAACGCTCCGTGCGTTCTCACCGGGCGACCCGTCGATCGTGGATCTGGCGCAGCAGGTGACGGTGAACGAGCGGATCGTCTCTGTGTACGCGGCGTTCGACCCTCACATCCCCGAAGGCAGCGAACTGGCCGGCGCCAAGAACGTGCGCCTCGATACGGGCGGGCACTTCCGGATCCTCGCGCATCCACGCGTTCTGGCGGAGCTCGCGATGCTCGCGGAATAGCCGGTCAGTCGCCCGCGCCGGAATTCCCGCGTTCGTTCGATCGATGTTGGGTGCCGGCGGTGGGACTCGAACCCACACGCCCTTTCGGACAAAGCATTTTGAGTGCTCCGCGTCTGCCATTCCGCCACGCCGGCTCGTGTGTCGCGTCTACGACTTTAGCGCAGAGCAGGAGGCACGACCGTCCGCGCCGAGCGCCTGAGGCCTGCAGACAGGGGCACTCCACTAGGATGGGTGTGTGACAGAGCAAGAAGAGCAGGCTGAGCAGCCCACGTCATCCGCACCCCGACGCGTCGTCGTCGCCGAAGATGAGTCGCTGATCCGTCTCGACATCGTCGAGATCCTCCGCGACAACGGCTTCGATGTGGTCGGCGAGGCCGGTGACGGGGAGACCGCGGTCGCTCTGGCCACTGAGCTCCGCCCCGACCTGGTCATCATGGATGTCAAGATGCCTCAGCTCGACGGCATCAGCGCGGCCGAGAAGCTGCACAAGGGGAACATCGCCCCGGTCGTGCTCCTGACGGCGTTCAGCCAGAAGGAGCTCGTCGAGCGTGCCAGCGAGGCCGGTGCCCTCGCCTACGTCGTGAAGCCGTTCACGCCGAACGACCTCCTTCCGGCGATCGAGATCGCGCTGGCCCGCCACGAGCAGATCATCACGCTCGAGGCAGAGGTCGCCGACATGGTCGAGCGCTTCGAGACCCGCAAGCTCGTCGACCGGGCCAAGGGTCTGCTCAACGAGAAGATGGGGCTGAGCGAGCCCGAGGCCTTCCGCTGGATCCAGAAGGCCTCCATGGACCGTCGTCTCACGATGCAGGACGTCGCGAAGGCGATCATCGAGCAGCTCGCTCCCAAGAAGTAGCGGTGAGCGCCGGATCCTTCCGGCTCGATTCCGAGCACATCCTCAGGCCGGTGCGCCTGGGCGACGGGGCCGCCCTTTCGCGTGCCTATCTGGCGAACCGCGAGCATCTCGCGCCGTGGGAGCCGACGCGCTCGGAGGCGTTCTTCACCGTCGCCTCGCAGGAGGCGCATGCACAGCACTGTGTGGACGACGCATCGGCCGGACGCGGCATCCGCTTCGTGATCGAGTCCGACGATGGTGAGATCCGCGGACGGATGAACCTCAACAACATCGTCCGCGGGGCGTTCTGGAGCGCAGACCTCGGTTACTGGGTGGATGCGACGCGCGTGCACCGTGGGCTCGCGAGCCGCGCGGTCGCGAGGGTGATCGAGCACTCCCGCACCGAGCTGCGGCTGCACCGACTCCAGGCGGCCACGTTGCTGCACAACCTCGGCTCGCAGCGGGTGCTGCTCGGAAACGGATTCGAGCGTATCGGGATGGCACCGAAGTACCTCCTGATCGCGGGGGAGTGGCAGGATCATCTGCTGTTCCAGCGCCTGCTGGAGGAACCGCTCAGCGCCCGGCGGGAAGGTCCTTGATCATGTTGGTGATGCGGATGGTCGAGCAACGACGACCCTGATCGTCAGTCACCACGATCTCGTGCACCGTGATGCTCCGTCCCAGGTGCACGGGCGTGCAGACTCCGGTGACCAGGCCCGAGGTCGCCGATCGCGTGTGCGTCGCATTGATGTCCACCCCGACAGCGAGCCTTCCGGCACCGGCGTGCAGATTGGCAGCCATCGAGCCGAGTGACTCTCCGAGCACGACGTAGGCCCCGCCGTGCATGAGTCCGACGGGCTGGGTGTTGCCCTTGACCGGCATCGTCGCGACGCAGCGCTCGACGCTGAACTCGACGAACTCCATGCCCATCTTCTCGGCGAGGGCGCCCATTCCCCGGGCCGTCGCCCAGTCGAGTCCCTCGCTCATCGCGACATCGCCCATGCATCCTCCTCAGCGGGTGTCCGTCGTCCTCGTTAGGCTGACAGGGTGACGGACTCCGCAAAGCCTACCCTCATGGTCGTCGACGGCCACTCGCTCGCCTACCGCGCCTTCTTCGCGCTCCCGGTCGACAACTTCACGACCAAGGACAAGCAGCACACGAACGGCATCTACGGGTTCCTGTCGATGCTGGTCAACCTCATCAAGGCGGAGAAGCCGACGCATCTCGCGATCGCCTTCGACACCTCGCGGCACTCCTTCCGCACCGATGAGTACCCCGAGTACAAGGCCACACGGTCCGAGTCGCCGCAGGAGTTCAAGGGGCAGATCCCGCTGCTGCAGGACTGCCTCGCCGCCATGTCCATCCCGGTCCTGACGAAGGAGGGGATCGAGGCGGACGACATCCTCGCCACCCTCGCGTCCCAAGGTGCCGAACAGGGCTTCGAAGTGCTCGTCGTCTCGGGAGACCGCGACACCATCCAGCTCGTCAACGAAGACGTCACGCTGCTGTATCCGTCGGTGCAGGGGGTCTCCCAACTCAAGCGCTACGACCCGGCGACCGTTCAGGAGCGCTACGGGGTGCGACCCGAGCAGTACCCGGATATCGCCGCGCTCGTGGGCGAGACCAGCGACAATCTGCCCGGCGTGCCGAAGGTCGGCGAGAAGACGGCGGTCAAATGGCTCACGCAGTTCGGCTCGCTCGATGAACTGATCGCCCGCGCCGACGAGATCAAGGGCGTCGTCGGAGGCAACCTCCGCGACCACATCGAAGACGTCCGTCGCAACCGCAAGCTCAACCGTCTGCTCACCGACGTCGAGCTTCCGGTGGGCCCGGCTGACCTCGCCGTCGCACCGATCGATGCGCAGGCCGTGCGCGACATCTTCGCTCGTCTCGAGTTCCGCACCCTGCTGCCGCGGGTGTTCGAGGCCGTCGGTGCCGGCGACGTCGCTGACGACCCTGCCTCCGTCGTGGTGCTCCCGGTGCCCGTCGAGGTGCCTGCGGCCGACCTCGCGAGTTGGGCTGCGGCGCAGGAAGGCGATGTCGCGCTCCGCGTCACGACCCAGGGCGGTGTCCCCGTACGCATCGGTGTTGCCACGCTGACCGAAGTACGTGAAGCCGATTGGTCGGATGAGGCCGCGGGCGCTCTGCGCGGATGGTTGGAGTCCGACGCACCGAAGGTGCTCCACGACGCGAAGCCGCAGGTGAAGGCGCTGATCCGCCAGGGCATCCGCCTTCGCGGGCTCGCATACGACACGAGTCTGGCCGGCTGGCTGCTGCGACCGAGCTTCCCCGACAAGACCCTCTCCGACCTCGTCGAGCGCTACCTGGGGGAGAAGCTCCCCGAGGCCGATCCTTCCCAGCTCGTCCCCGAGACCGAGGGTGCGACGCCGTCTCAGGAGGCGTGGTTCGCTCTGCGAGTTGCCGATGCTCTCCGCGAGGACATCCCGGAGTCGGTCGCGAAGGTCCTCGACGACATCGAGCTGCCCACGCTGCTTACCCTCGCCGACATGGAGGTCGCGGGTGTCGCCGTGTCGCACGACGTGCTGTCGACCTTCTCGGGTGAGCTCGCGGCCCGAGCGGAGGGCCTCGCACAGGAGGCGTTCTCCGTCGTCGGCCGCGAGTTCAACCTCGGCTCGCCCAAGCAGCTGCAGGAGGTGCTGTTCGAAGACCTGCAGCTGCCGAAGACCCGCAAGACCAAGACCGGCTACTCGACCGACGCTGCGGTGCTCGCCGATCTGCAGGAGAGCAACCCGCATCCGTTCCTGAGCCTGCTGCTGCAGCACCGTGAGGCCACGAAGCTGCGCCAGATCATCGAGTCGCTCGATTCGGCGATCGGAGACGACCACCGTGTGCACACCACGTACGCGCAGACGGGAAGCCAGACCGGACGGCTCTCGAGCACCGACCCGAACCTGCAGAACATCCCGGTGCGCACCGAGGAGTCACGCCGCATCCGCAGTGCTTTCGAGGTGGGCCAAGGGTATGAGGCTCTGCTCACCGCTGACTACTCCCAGATCGAGATGCGCATCATGGCGCACCTCTCCGGCGACGAGGGGCTGATCGAGGCCTTCAACAGCGGGGAAGACCTGCACCGTTTCGTCGGAGCGCGCGTGTTCGGTGTCGAGCCGAGCGATGTCACGGCGGCGATGCGCACCAAGGTCAAGGCGATGTCCTACGGTCTGGTCTATGGGCTCTCCGCGTTCGGCCTCTCCAAGCAGCTGCGCATCGAGCAGTCCGAAGCCAAGCAGCTCATGATCGAGTACTTCGCGCGGTTCGGCGCCGTGCGCGACTACCTGCGTGCATCCGTGATGAAGGCGAAGGAGGTTGGCTACACCGAGACCATCTTCGGCCGCCGTCGGCCGTTCCCCGACCTCGCGAGTCCGAACCGCGTGCTCCGCGAGAACGCCGAACGGGCCGCCCTCAACGCTCCGATCCAGGGCAGTGCCGCCGACATCATGAAGATCGCGCTGCTGCACATCCACGACGACCTCCGGTCCGAGAACCTCTCCTCGCGGGTGCTGTTGCAGATCCACGATGAACTCGTGGTCGAGGTCGCGCCGGGGGAGTGGGACGCCACGGAGCGGATCGTCCGCGCGCGGATGGGCGATGCTGCCGAGCTGTCCGTGCCGCTCGATGTGCAGGTCGGTCGGGGTCGCGATTGGAACGAAGCCGCGCACTGACCTCCGGCGGTGGGAGGGGGCCGGGGATTAGGCTGAAAGGTATGACTTCAGCTCCTCGCACCCCCTCTGCCATCGACGCCGTCGCCGATGAATGGGTCGACACGATCGCGGTACTGGCTCCCACACTCGGGACGTACATCGGCCGCGACGAGGTGAACGACCGCTTCGGCGACCTGAGCCCGCAGGGGCACGAAGAGATCGCTGCAGCCACCCGCGCGACACTCGACCGTCTCTCGGCACTCGAGCCCGTCGACGCGATCGACGAGGTGACGAAGACCGATCTCAGCGCCGAGCTCCGCCTCGATCTCGAACTCCACGATGCCAAGTGGCACCTTCGTGACCTCAACGTCATCGCCTCGGCGGCGCAGGACGTGCGCGCCGCCTTCGACCTGATGCCCACTGCGACCGTGGAGGACTGGGACGTGATCGCGACCCGTCTCGCCGCGGTTCCGGATGCGCTCCGCGGATACGTCGAGACGCTCCGCACCGGGATCGCTGAGGGAGTGACGCCGGCGCGTCGTCAGGTGGTCGAGGTCGCGACACAGATCGACCGCTACACGGCCGACGACGGGTTCTTCGCCGCCTTCGTCGCCGAGGCCGACCCGGAGGAGGGCCAGCTCCCGGCCTCCCTCGCACGCACGCTCGCGGACAACTCGGCAGCTGCACGCGTCGCCTACGACGAACTCCGCCGCTTCCTCGCCGAGGAGCTCGCCCCCGTCGCGGGCGAGGTCGACGCCGTCGGCCGCGAGCTGTACGCCCTCAACTCCCGCCGTTTCCTCGGCGCGACGATCGACCTCGACGAGACGTACGAATGGGGTCGTGAAGAGCTCGCCCGCATGGTGGCGGAGCAGACCGCCATCGCGAACGAGATCCTCCCTGGTGCGTCGGTCGAGGAGGCCGTCGCCCATCTCGAGGCCGATCCCGCACGCAAGCTCGTCGGCACCGACGCATTGCAGAAGTGGATGCAGGAGACGAGCGACAGGGCCGTCGCTGAACTGGGCGCCTCGCACTTCGACATTCCCGAGGCGATCCGCACACTCGAGTGCATGATCGCTCCCACCCAGGAGGGCGGCATCTACTACACGGGGCCCACGGACGATTTCTCGCGTCCCGGTCGCATGTGGTGGTCGGTCCCCGAAGGCGTCACCGAGTTCGACACCTGGCGCGAGCTCACCACGGTGTTCCACGAGGGCGTCCCCGGACATCACCTGCAGATCGCGCAGGCCGTCTACAACCGGGCAGAGCTCAACTCCTGGCGCCGTCTGCTCGCAGGCACGTCCGGCCATGCAGAAGGCTGGGCGCTCTACGCCGAGCGCCTCATGGAGCAGCTCGGCTACCTCGACGACCCCGCCGATCGACTCGGCATGCTCGACGGTCAGCGCATGCGGGCGGCCCGTGTCGTGCTCGACATCGGCGTGCACCTCGGCAAGCCCCGTCTCGACGGCACAGGTGTGTGGGACGCGGAGTACGCGCTGGACTTCATGCGCGCGAACGTGAACATGTCGGACCAGTTCGTGCAGTTCGAGGTGAACCGCTACCTGGGTTGGCCGGGACAGGCGCCGTCGTACAAGGTGGGCCAGCGCATCTGGGAGCAGGTCCGCGATGGTGTTCGCGCGGCGGAAGGTGATGCCTTCTCGTTCAAGGACTTCCACAAGCGGGCGCTCGATATGGGCGGCGTCGGGCTCGACACGTTGCGCACCGCTCTGCTCCCGCGCTGACGGGAATGCGGCCGGACGGTCACGTGTTCATTCATCCGAATAGGAAGGGATGACATGGGCATCGAATTCGGACTGGACACGTTCGGCGACATCACGCGAGACGCGGACGGGGAGCTCCTCACGGGGGCGCAGACGATCCGCAACATCGTGCAGCAGGCGGAACTCGCAGACTCCGTGGGCGTGGACTTCTTCGGGGTCGGGGAGCATCACCGCACCGAGTTCGCCGTGTCCGCCCCGGAGATGGTGCTGGCGGCGATCGCCGCGCGCACGGAGAACATCCGGCTGGGCACGGCGGTCACGGTGCTGTCCTCCGACGACCCCGTACGCGTGTTCGAGCGCTTCTCGACGCTGGACGCGCTGTCGAACGGCCGGGCCGAGGTGGTGCTCGGGCGTGGCTCCTTCATCGAGTCCTTCCCCCTGTTCGGCTATGACCTGCGAGACTACGACGCGCTCTTCGAGCAGAAGCTCGAACTGTTCGTGGAGCTCCTGAAGGAGGAGCCGGTGACCTGGTCGGGAACGATGCGTCCGTCGTTGGAGAACGCGAACGTGTTCCCGAAGACCGAGAAGGGTCTGCGTACCTGGGTCGGTGTGGGCGGAAGCCCGGAGTCGGTCGTCCGTGTCGCTCGCCACGGTCTCGGCCTCATGCTCGCGATCATCGGGGGGCCGGCGGTGCGGTTCAAGCCGTTCGTCGATCTGTACCATCGCTCGGTCGCATCGTTCGGTACCACGTCGCATCCCGTCTCGGTGCACTCGCCTGGCCACATCGCCGCGACAGACCCGGAAGCCTGGGATGCCGCTTACTCCGGATTCGAGGCGATGAACAACACCATCGGCCGAGAGCGCGGGTGGCCGGCGTACAGCCGTGCACGTTTCCAGAACGACGTGGGACCTGAGGGGGCGATCTACGCAGGGTCGCCGGACCGGGTCGCTGCGAAGATCGCCGACACCATCACGACGCTCGGCCTCGGGCGTTTCGACCTCAAGTACGCCACGGGCACCCTGTCGCACGAGTCGATGATGCGCAGCATCGAGCTGTATGGCACCGAGGTGATCCCACGCGTGAAGCGGATCCTCGCCTCGCAGGACTGACGTCATCGAGCGCAGGACGCCCGGCGCTCGGCTTTACGATGAGAAGCATGGCCAACACCGCCTTGCCGAGCCGCTCATCGTTGGCTGAGCGCCTGGACGTCCTGCCTTTCACGCGTCGGCATCTCCGCTTGCTCACGGGTTCCGGTCTCGGCTGGGCGCTGGACGCGATGGACGTGGGTCTGATCTCCTTCATCCTCGCGGCCCTCACGCAGCAGTGGGGGCTGTCCAAGGGCGAGGCGGGCTGGATCGCCTCCGTAGGGTTCATCGGCATGGCCATCGGCGCGACGCTCGGCGGTCTCCTGGCGGACCGCTACGGACGACGGCAGGTGTTCGCTCTGACGTTGCTCGTGTATGGCCTCGCCACCGGAGCCAGCGCGCTCGTGGGCGGGCTTGCGGCGCTTCTGGTTCTCCGATTCCTCGTCGGCCTCGGGCTCGGCGCCGAGCTTCCTGTGGCATCGACCTACGTGAGCGAGTTCGCCCCCGCCCGGATCCGCGGTCGCCTGATCGTCGTACTGGAGGCGTTCTGGGCACTCGGGTGGACGGCAGCTGCTCTCATCGGGTTCCTGGTCATACCCGCTTCGGAGGATGGCTGGCGCTGGGCGTTCGCCCTCGGGGCCATCCCGGCGGTGTACGCACTCTTCGTGCGGTGGCGGATGCCCGAGTCGCCTCGCTGGCTCGCGTCGCGGGGACGGATCGCAGAGGCCGACCGCATCGTCTCCGCGTTCGAGGTGGAGGCGCGGGTGGAGGCGACTCCGGCCATCAGGAAGGAGCCGGCATCACGAGCGATCGCCGTCACCGCCCGCGCACGGTTGGCGACACTCTGGAATCGGGAGTTCCGACTGCGCACACTATGTCTCTGGCTGGTGTGGCTCGGTGTGAACTTCGCCTATTACGGAGCGTTCATCTGGATCCCGAGCATCCTCGTCGATGCCGGGTTCGATCTGGTGCGGTCTTTCGGGTTCACGCTCATCATCACGTTGGCTCAGCTCCCCGGCTACGCGGTGGCCGCGTGGCTCATCGAGGTCTGGGGCCGTCGACTGACGCTCTCCGTCTTCCTCCTCGGCTCGGCGGTCTCTGCCGTGGTCTTCGGCACGGCGACGACGGAGGGCACCATCATCGCCGCCGGCATGGCGCTGTCGTTCTTCAACCTCGGCGCCTGGGGTGCCCTGTACGCGGTGACCCCGGAGATCTATCCGACCTCGTTGCGGGGCACGGGCGCGGGCTGGGCCGCTGGAGTGGGGCGCATCGCATCGATCGTCGCACCGCTCTCTGTCCCGATCCTCCTGGTCGGCGGCGGCGCGCCGCTCCTGTTCGCGGTCTTCGGGGTCTGTTTCCTCGGTGCTGCGGCTGCGGCGTGGGGACTCGTCGATCGCGGCGGCCAGGCTCTCGACGACCGCTGAGGCGGGGGCGACCCATCCGGTCCCGGCGCCGTGCGTCGTCGTCCCGCAATAGGCTGGGATGATGGCAGATGTGCGGTTTGTGGCGATCGGCGACTCGTTTACCGAGGGTGTGGGTGATGTCCTCCCGGACGGACGGGAGCGCGGCTGGGCCGACCTGGCGGCTCAAGGGTGGGCCGACGCCGCCGGGCACCCCATCCAGTACGCGAATCTCGCGATCAGGGGCAAGCTCGCCTGGCCGATCGTGGAAGAGCAGCTCGAACCCGCGCTCGCCCTGCGTCCCACGCATCTCTCGTTCAACGGCGGTGGCAACGACATGCTGCGCCCGCGTACCGACGTCGAGCACATCGCCGACGCCTTCAGCCGGGTGCTGCGCCGATGCGACGAGGAGGGGGTGACGATGATCCTGCTCTCCGGCGCGAACCCGAGTGGTCAGCTCCCGATGGGCTCTCTCGTGCAGCGGCGGGGTGATCTGCTGTCCGAGGCCGTGCTGCGTCGCGTCGAAGATCGTCCCGACGTGATCCGTGCGCTCAACTGGCCCGACCGTGAGCTCTCCCGCGGCGCGTACTGGGCGGAGGACAGGCTGCACATGAATGCATCGGGTCACCACCGTGTGGCCGCCCGCGTGCTGCACGCTCTCGGCTACGAGCCTCCGGAGACGTGGTGGGCGCCGAGCGATCGGCTCGGTGCGGGCCCCTCCGGCCTCGCCTATTACCGCGAGTTCGTCGGGCCCTGGGTGCGGCGGCGTGTGACCAGGACGTCGTCGGGAGACGGCCGCGCGGCGAAGTACCCGTCGTGGGTAGAACGGGTTCCCGCATGACGTCGTCCGACAGTTGCCGAATCCGGTGAGTGACTTCGAGCTCGCGGCCATCAGTGCCGGCACCGTGTCGCTGCATGATGCTCGCAGGCAGGAGAGGCGCGATGTCGCTCTCGAACCATTCGAGATCGGTGTGTACCCGGTGACGGAGGAACAGCTCGCCGAGGTGCTCGGCATTCCCGCACGGCATCCCCGCCGCCCCGCCGCGGATCTCAGCTGGTTGCGAGCGGTGCATTTCTGCAATGCCGCGTCGGAGTGGGAGGGGCTGGAACGGAGCTACTCGTTCGACGGCGAGGTCGTCACGTGGGATACGACCGCGGACGGATACCGGCTGCCCACAGAGGCGGAGTGGGAGTTCGCCTGTCGTGCCGGCGCGACGGGCCCTCACTATGCGCCGCTCGCGGATGCGGCTTGGACGGCGGCGGACGGGGTGGCCTCGCCACAGGACGTGGGCGGGAAGCTCCCGAATCTCAACGGGCTCTTCGACACGCTCGGCAACGTCTGGGAGTGGTGCTGGGACCTGCTCGACCCCGCCCGCTACGACGACTACCGGGTGTTCCGCGGAGGCGGCTTCGCCGACGACGCCTGGAGCGTTCGGGCATCCGTTCGTCGAGGGGGAGCGCCGCGTATGCATCACGACGACGTGGGGTTGAGGCTCGCTCGAGGCGGCTTCGACACCACGGATCAGGCACAGGGCTGGTCGGCGCGAAGCGATCGAGAGCGCGCTTTCCAGGATGGCCCGCTTCCATCGGGATGGACTCCTCGCCGCGGCTGAGGCGCCCCGATTCTTCATCGGCGACATATGCGCGAGGAGCGCATTTGTCCCGCTGGCTGTGCTGATGCCAGGCTGAGGGACATGGCATCCTCCTATTCGCTCATCGTCTCCCAGGGCCGGGTGGCCGACCGTACCGACGGCGCCTTGATCGGCGCGCGCAGAGTGGGCGAGGCGGTGTCGTCCCTGATGTCGATCGAAGCACAGACCATCGGCACTCCGACCCCGAGTGTCGTCGATGACTGGACGAAGGCGTTACCGGAGGCGGAGCAGACGCTCCAGGGGATCCGGGCGGCGCTGCAAGACGCCCTTGCCGCTGGGACGACACCCCTGCTGATCACCAACACCTGCGCTGTGAGCCTCGGCACGCTCCCCACGGTCGCGGAGCATCACCCGGATGCGGTGGTGCTGTGGATCGACGCGCACGGCGACTTCAACACCCCGGAGACGACGGAGTCAGGGTACCTCGGCGGCATGGTGCTCGCCGCGGCGTGCGGCCTGTGGGACAGCGGCCACGGTTCCGGCATCGACCCGAAGCAGGTGATCGTCGTCGGTGGCCGGGACATCGACCCCGCCGAGGGGGACCTTCTGGCGGAGGCAGGGGTCACCGTACTTCGGCCGGCAGAGAGCACGCCTGAACGCATCGTCGATATCATCGCCGGACGACCGGTATGGATACACGTCGACTGGGACGTGCTCGAGCCCGGTTACATCCCTGCGGCCTATCGCATCGGGGGCGGGCTGCTGCCGCATCAGATCGCCGGGATCTTCGCCGCACTGCCCGTAGGTGCCGTGCAGGGCGTGGAGCTCGCGGAGTTCGAGGCGGGAGACGCCGAAGTCCCTGAGCATCTCAGCGTGGAGCTCGTGATCGAGACTTTGCAGCACCTCCTGCGCTGATTTTGTGGACGCTGTCCGGGTGCCGCGTCAGCGACCGCGCTCGGGGTCGAGCCCCATGCGGACACGCGTACGTTTGCGCTCGACGAGGATGAAGACGGTGCCGATGATCCAGAGCGGGATCGGCATGAGAAATGCGATCCGGAAGGCTTCCAGCGAGTAGGTCTCCGGCGTGCCGGCGCCCTGCAGATCGAGCGCCAGACCGATGAGGAAGATGGCGATGAGCGCGGCGATGAAACCTCCGGCGTTCGTGACGCCGGTGGCGGTGCTGAGGCGGTGCGTCGGGTTGTGCGTTCTGGCGTGGTCGAAGGCGATCATCGAGGCGGGACCACCGGTCCCGAGAGCGATCGCCAGGAGGTAGAGGAGCCAGAGCGGTGCGGTGTCGGGGAGGGCGATGACAGAGATCCACGCTGCCATCTGAACCCCCACGGCCGGAAGCACGAGGGCGAGAGAGCGATAGTTCGGCAGTCGACGCGACAGGTCGCCGATGATGGGACCGAGAAGCATTCCGGCAACGACATATACGGAGATGATGCCTGCGGCGTGTGCAGCATCCAGGCCCTCCGCCGCTGTGAGGAACGGCATACCCCAGAGGAGCACGAACGCGGTTCCCGCGAACGGCGTGGTGAAGTGCGACCAGAAGGCGAGGCGGGTCCCTGGGTGCGCCCAGGCGGCGCGTATGCCGACGCCGGTATCTATCGCTGAGGTGACGACGCGCACGACTCCCGTGTCGGTGTTCACCGTGACATCGGCGCCGCGCTCGACCGGGTGGTTGCGGATGACGAGCGCCACGAGGATTGTGAACAGCACCCCGAGCCCGGCGATGCTGCCGAAGGTGATCGTCCAGGTGGTGGCGTGCAGCAGCGCGGCGACGGGGACGAGCGCGATGAGTTGCCCTGCCTGGCCGATGATGCCGGTGAACTGCACCATGAGGGGTCCTCGCTGCGCGGGGAACCAGGTGGCAACCAGGCGCAGCACGGCGGGGAAGATGGCGGCATCTCCGGCGCCGAGCAGAACGCGTGCGACGATCGCGATGCCGATGCTGGGGGAGAGAGCCATGGTCAACTGGCCGGCGGCCATGAGCAGCATCCCGATCGTCATGATCGGCCGGGATCCGAAACGGTCGAGCAAGATTCCCACGGGGAGCTGCATCCCGCCGTACACCGCGAGTTGGACCACGGCGAACAGGGCCAGCGTGGAAGCGTCGGCCTGGAACCGGTCGGCCGCTTCGACGCCGACAGCCCCGAGCGAGGTGCGGTTGGTGATCGCGAGCACATAGGCGGCGACGCCGACCGACCAGATCAGCCAGGCCCGCCACCCCGGTGTGGAGACGGGGGAGTGGGAGACCTGCGGCACCCCTCAACGCTACTCCTCTGCGACATCGCAGATGAGATCTGTGATGTCGCAGGTGGGAGCTACCCTGACGCCATGACCAGCACACCTCTGCATCACTCACTCGATTACGTCGAGCTCGTCGTCACCGACCTCGATGTCTCGAAGCGCTTCTTCGCCGATGCGTTCGGCTGGCACTTCAACGACTACGGCCCGGGCTATGCGGGGATCGTGTCTCCGCGCGCCGACGGGAACGAGGCCGGTGGTCTGCTGCTCGCCGACGAGGTGCGTCCCGCCGGCGGCCCTCTGGTGCTGCTCTACTCCGAGGACCTCGACGCCACGAAGGAGGCCATCGTGGCGGCCGGGGGCAAGATCCTGCAGGAGCCGTATGAGTTCCCGGGTGGGCGTCGGCTGCACTTCGCGGATCCGTCTGGCACCGAGCTCGGGGTGTGGTCCGCGCACTAGCGCCCGGTTCGCAGCGTCGGACCTTTCGAGCGTGCGACGATTGCCCGTATGACGGACATCACCGCGGGTACTACCGACGACATCGCGAGATGTGTCGATCTCTGGGTGCAGGCTCTTCGACACCGCGATGGAGAGGTCGACGCGGCCGCAGTCGCCGCCCGCATGCGCAAGCTGTTCGACGGGCCTCTCCTGCGGTTCGCGTTGGCAGGGGAGCCTCTCGCTGGGTTCGCTCTGACGGCACCGAAATCCGGTGACGAGACCATGGCAGTGCTGGAGCGGATCGCTGTGCTCCCTGCTTCCCATAGGGGGACTCACGCCCCGATCATCGCACGGTGAGCGGCTGGATGGCTCGTGGAACAATGAAGACATGCTTGCTCGGGTCGTCGCGGTCCATTCCAGTGCTTCTCACACGTTCAGCAAGGAGACACGGGGATCCATCTCGCTGCTAGAGGGTCTGGGCGTCGACGGCGATGCGCACTGTGGAGCGACGGTCAAGCACCGATCGCGGGTGGCCGCCGATCCGTCCCAACCGAATCTCCGGCAGGTGCACCTGATCCACGGCGAGCTCTTCGAGACCCTGAAGGAGGGTGGCCATCTCGTGGCTCCAGGGGACCTCGGCGAGAACATCACGACGCAGGGCATCGATCTGCTCGCGCTGCCTGTCGGATCACGACTGCGAATCGGAGAGACTGTGGTGACGGTCACGGGGCTTCGCAATCCGTGCCAGCAGATCAACGGATTCCAGTCGGGGCTGCTCAAGCAGGTGGTGCGGAACGCCGGTGACGGCAAGGTCGTCCGCCTCGCCGGCGTGATGGGCATCGTGTCGCGGGGTGGGCGCGTGGCTGCGGGAGATCCGATCGATGTCGAGTTGCCACCGCACCCGCATCTCCCGCTCACGCGAGTCTGAGGGGGACGGGCTGCTTTCGGCTAGCTGACATAATGTGCATTATCGGATATACCTCACGAGTCGAGAGTGGCGCGAAGAGATGGGACTCTGTGCTCTCGGGCCCCTCATGCTCCCTGGGCTGCTGCATGGGAGACGACGTCGCGAATCCAGCGGTTCGCCGCTGACGGGTACAGCGGTGCCGACACATCGTCGTCGTCGAATGGGCGCCATAGGATCGGCGCGATCGATCCGTCGGACTCCGTGAGGGTGCCGCCCTCCAATGCAGGTTCTGGGTGCAGCCTGCCGCAGTACAGCGCAACGATTTCATGACCGAGCTCGCCGTCGTATCGGAAGATGTTCTCAACGACGCCCAGGAAAGCCAGATCGACCACATCGGCTTGGAGCTCCTCCTGGACTTCGCGGAGTATCGCCTTCTCGTGTGTCTCGCCGAGTTCGACACCGCCGCCGATCAGCCGGTGAAAGCCGAGCGGGTTCTCCACCGTCGCACCGTGCTGGCTGACGAGGTGCCGAGCGCCGTCGCTGTGGGTGGCCACAAGCATGGCTTTGACACGAATGTGGGAGCGGTCGACCGGCATGCCCCTACGCTCCGACGTAGGCGGCGAGGTGCTCCCCCGTCAGTGTGGATTTTTGGGATACCAAATCTGCAGGTGTCCCTTCGAACACGATCTTGCCGCCATCATGACCGGCGCCGGGCCCGATATCGATGATCCAGTCTGCATGGGCCATCACCGCCTGATGATGTTCGATGACGATCACCGTCTTCCCGGCGTCGACGAGCCGATCGAGCAGCCCGAGGATCTTGTCGACATCGGCGAGGTGCAGGCCGGTCGTGGGTTCGTCGAGCACGTAGACGTCGCCCTTCTCCCCCATCTGGATGGCGAGCTTGATCCGCTGGCGCTCACCACCCGAGAGGGTCGACAACGGCTGCCCGAGCGACAGGTAGCCGAGACCCACGTCTTCCATCCGGCCGAGGATGGCGGAAGCCGCCGGGAGCTTCGCCTCGCCCTCACCGAAGAACACCCGCGCTTCGGACACAGGCAGATCGAGCACCTCGGTGATGTCCTTGCCGGCGAGTTTGTACTCGAGAACAGCTGCCTGGAAGCGCTTGCCGCCGCAGTCCTCGCAGGGCGTCTCGATCGTGTCCATGAATCCGAGTTCCGTGATGATCACGCCGGCGCCCTTGCACGACGGGCAGGCGCCCTCTGAGTTCGCGCTGAATAGAGCCGGCTTCACGCCGTTGGCCTTGGCGAACGCCTTGCGGATCGGCTCCAGGAGGCCTGTGTACGTCGCGGGGTTGCTTCGTCGCGAGCCCTTGATCGCGGCCTGATCGATCGCCACGACGCCGTCGCGCTTCGAGACCGACCCGTGGATGAGGGAACTCTTGCCCGAGCCCGCGACGCCCGTGACGACCGTGAGCACGCCCGTCGGGATGTCGACGTCGACGTCCTTCAGGTTGTTGGCCGTCGCGCCTCTGACGTCGATCGCGCCGGTGCCGGTGCGCACCGATTCCTTCAACTGCGCCCGGTCCTCGAGGTGATCGCCGGTCTTGGTACCGCTGGCCTTGAGACCCTCGACCGTTCCCTCGTAACAGATCTCTCCGCCGGCGCTGCCCGCACCGGGACCCAGGTCGACGACATGGTCGCCGATCATGATCGTCTCGGGTTTGTGCTCGACCACGAGCACCGTGTTCCCCTTGTCGCGCAGCCGCAGCAGGAGCCCGTTCATGCGCTGGATATCGTGCGGGTGCAATCCGATGGTCGGCTCGTCGAACACGTAGGTGATGTCGGTGAGCGAGGAACCGAGGTGGCGCAGCATCTTGATGCGCTGTGCCTCTCCCCCGGACAGCGTGCCCGAAGGCCGTTCGAGACTGAGATAGCCGAGTCCCAGGGTCACGAAGGCATCGAGGTTCGCGCTGAGCGCCTGAAGCAGTGGACCCGCGCCGGGAAGGTCGAGCCCCCGGACCCAGTCCGCGAGGTCTGTGACCTGCATGCGGCATGCGTCCGCGATGCTCACGCCCTCGATCTTCGACGACCGTGCACCCTCGGTGAGTCGCGTGCCGTCGCACTCCGGGCACACCGCGAAGGTGGCGACGCGCTCGACGAAAGCACGGATGTGCGGCTGCAACGCATCGAGATCCTTCGACAGCATCGACTTGGTGATCTTCGGGATGAGGCCTTCGTAGGTCATGTTGATCCCGGAGATCTTGACCTTCGTGACCTCTCCGTAGAGGAAGAGCTGACGCTGTTTGTCGGTGAACTGCGAGATCGGCTTATCGGCGGGATAGAACCCCGACTGAGAGAAGCCCTTCACCATCCAGCCGTCCGCCGTGTAGCCGGGAACCATGATGGCCCCTTCGTCGAGAGACCGCGACTCGTCGACGATCTGGGCGAGATCGAGGTCGGACACCGCTCCCCTGCCTTCGCATCGCGGGCACATGCCGCCGAGGTAGATCGCGTCCTTCACGATCTTCTTCTCACCGCCAGGGCCCGTCATCACCCCGCTGGCTCTCTGCGTCGGGATGTTGAACGAGAAGGCGGTGGGTCCGCCGATGTACGGCTGCCCGAGTTTGCTGAACAGGATGCGCAGCATCGCGTTGGCATCCGTCACCGTGCCGACCGTCGAACGCGGGTTCGCGCCGAGCCGCTCCTGGTCCACGATGATCGCGGTTGTCAGTCCCTCGAGGACATCGACGTCGGGCCTCGGCACCGACGGCATGAAGCCCTGCACGAAAGCGCTGTAGGTCTCGTCGATCATGCGGCGCGATTCCGCGGCGATCGTGTCGAAGACGAGCGAGCTCTTGCCCGAGCCGGAGACACCGGTGAAGACGGTCAAACGGCGCTTCGGGATGTCGACGCTGACCTCTTTGAGGTTGTTCTCACGCGCGCCCTGGACGCGGATGAGGTCGTGGGTGTCGGCAGGGTGCGCTTCGGTGCTCATCGGGGTCCTTCGGTTCTGCGGTGGAGATATCAGGTGGTCTGGTCTAAGCGGTCTGATTGATACGGAGCAGATTCCCGGCCGGGTCGCGGAACGCGCAATCGCGCACGCCGTAGGGCTGGTCCATCGGCTCCTGCACGACATCGGCGCCGTGCTCGACCAGGCTCTCGAAGAGCGTGTCGAGGTCATCGCTGGCGAGCGTGAGAGCAGCGTAGCTGCCCTTCGCGATCAGCTCGAGGATCGTTTGCCGCTCGGAATCGGTGATGCCGGGATCTGTTGCCGGCGGGTGGAGGACGATCGACGTCTCAGGCTGACCGACGGGGCCGACGGTGAGCCATCGCAATCCGTCGTAGCCGACGTCGTTGCGCACCTCGAATCCGAGAGCGTCGCGGTAGAACGCGAGAGCGGCTTCCGCATCGGTGTGCGGAAGGAATGCGTAGTGGATGCTGATTCTCATGGCTCTCACGTTAGGTGGGTATCGGGGCGCGGCGCTTCTCTATTCCTGATCGGTCTCGTGACCTGCTTCGCCTGGAAGGACGGTATTCCCTCGATGGTGGTGGCGCGTTCACGGTACACGCTGGGAGAGACACCGATGAGCTCCGAGAACCTCGTGCTGAAGGTGCCGAGCGAGGAGCATCCGACTTCGAAGCACACCTCCGTCACCGTCAGGTCGCCGCGCCGCAGCAGAGCCATGGCGCGTTCGATCCGCCTCGTCATCAGATACGAGTACGGGGACTCCCCGTAGGCTTCGCGGAACTGCCGGCTCAGGTGCCCGGCCGACATGTGCACTCCGCGCGCCAGCGCTTCGACATCCAGAGGTCGGGCGTACTCCCGATCGATGCGATCGCGGACCCGTCGCATGACGGCGAGCTCGCGCAGCCGAGCGTGGTCGAGGTCCGTCACGAGGATGATCTTGCCACGTCGGGGAATCGTGTCGGGGAGTTTCCCGACGTGACGAAGAGAAACGCGGGCGGGCGCTTCTCCCCCGCTCCTGCCCTCAGGGGCGCTACCCTGAGGGGCATCCTCACAGGATTTTCTCAGAAAGGGGTCCCCACCATGTCTGAACCACTCGCAGAGGCGAAGTCGTTGTTCAAGTCGATCCGCGTCACGCTGGCCGTCGCCGGCGTTCTCGCGCTGATCGCGGGTATCGTCCTCCTCGTCTGGCCGGTCAAGTCCGCGGTCATCGTGACGGCGATCTTCGCCTCGTACCTGATCGTCGCCGGGCTCGTCTACGTCGGCCTCGGCATCTTCTCGAGTGCCAAGGGCGGGTGGGCGCGCGTCGGTCACATCGTCCTCGGACTGCTCTACATCGCTGCAGGTGTGATCGCGTTCTTCAACCTGAACGTCGCTGCGGCCACGCTTGCCTTCGTCGTCGTGATCTTCATCGGTGTCAGCTGGATCGTCGACGGCATCGTCGCTCTGTCCTTGCTGGGCAGCGACGGATCGCGCGTCTGGACGGTCCTCTACGCGATCCTGAGCATCGTCGCGGGAATCATCGTGCTGTTCTCGCCGCTGATCGCCGGCTTCGCCTTCTGGCTGCTGCTGGGGATCTCGCTGGTCGTGCTCGGAATCATCCAGATCGTCCGTGCCATCACGCTCGGTCGGGATGCGAAGGAGTACGTCTCCGCCGTTCAGGGCGGAGCGACGAGCTGACGCTCATCGCCTGAAACGAGAGCGGCCCCGACTTGCGATGCAAGACGGGGCCGCTCTTCTCGTGCTCTTACTCGGCCGCGAAAGCGCTCACGTCACCGACGAGGCGCGTGTTGTCAGCGGGCACCGCGTCGACGGCCGCCCTGGCGACCTCGGCAGCGAACTCCGAGACGTTGTAGAGCTTGCCCGCCGACTCCCGGCGCTCGGCGATCGCCCCCGGGTTCGCGCGCTCCAACAGCGTCGCCGTGATGGTGCCCTCGATCATGTCGCCCGACACGACCGTGAAGCCGATGCCCTTCTCGGCGAGGCCGGGGATGCGCTCCCGGAGGGCGTCCTCTCCGGCACGCTTGGAGAGGGCGACCGGCTCGTACTCCGGCATGGTCGGTGTGGTGCGGATGAAGTGCGCCTGGTGGCTGGTGACGAACACCACGCGTGCTCCGTCAGAGAGCAGCGGGGTAGCGGCGTCGAGCACGTTGAGCTGCGCGTCGCGGTTCAGGGTGAGCGCGTAGTCCGCAGCCATGCCCGACTCCATGCCCCCTGAGGCGTTGAGCACGAGTACGTCCAGGCGGCCGTACTCGGCGCGGATAGCCTCGAACATCGCAGCGACGGACTCGGGGTCGGTGAGGTCGGCACCCACGACGAGCGCACGGCGACCGAGTTCCCGCAGCTGGGCGGCGAGCTTCTCGGCGCGCGGGGCCTTGTTGCGGAAGTTGATGACGACGTCGGCACCGGCCTCCGCCAGGTAGCGGACGGTGTCGGCGCCGATCCCCCGCGATGAACCGGTGACAAGGGCGACCTTGCCGTCGAGGGATCCTGCGGGAAGAACGTCGGTCACGGTGACTCCTCATGATGCGCGAAAAAAGCCGTGATCGCACGGCCTTCACACCCTACCAAGCGCACGCAGTGGCGCCCTGATCCAGCGCTCTGCGCGTGATACGTTGACCACAAAGGAGGCCGCATGGACAACATCGTGACGTTCGTCACGTTCATCGAGCAATGGGCGTGGATCGGCTGGCTGGTTCTCATCGCCGTCTTCCTGGTGATCGAGATGCTCTCGCTGGACTTCACGTTCCTCATGCTCAGCTTCGGCGGAGTCGTCGGTCTCGTCACGGATCTGGTCGGCGTCCCGGTGTGGCTGCAGGTGATCATCGCCGCCGCCGCTGCCGCCCTGTTCATCCTGTTCCTGCGCCCTCCCCTTCTCAGACGCCTGCACCGCGGCGAGGATCCGACCAGGTCGAACGTCGACGCCCTCATAGACCTTCGCGGGATCGCGCTGAACGACATCACGCAGATCTCCGGCCAGGCCAAGCTCGCGAACGGCGACACCTGGACCGCGCGCACCGCCACCCCCGTTCCCATCCCCCAGGGTGCCCCGGTCGCCGTGACCGCGATCAACGGCGCCACGGCCATCGTCCGTCCCGTGAACGACTAGGAGAACCCCGTGAACGACGCATCGTTCATCCCCACAGCGATCCTGTGGATCCTCGTGATCGCCGTGATCATCTTCGTGGTGGTCACCGTCGCGCGAGCGATCCGCATCATCCCGCAGGCCACGGCCGGGGTGGTCGAGCGTCTCGGGCGCTATCACAAGACGCTGACGCCGGGCCTCAACGTGCTCGTGCCGTTCATCGACAGGCTGCGGCCTCTGATCGACATGCGCGAGCAGGTCGTGTCCTTCCCGCCGCAGCCGGTGATCACCGAGGACAACCTCGTGGTCTCGATCGACACCGTCGTCTACTTCCAGGTGACCGACGCGCGTGCGGCGACTTACGAGATCGCGAACTACCTGGGCGCCGTCGAGCAGCTGACGACCACCACGCTTCGAAACGTGGTCGGTGGCCTCAACCTCGAGGAAGCGCTCACGAGCCGTGACAACATCAACGGTCAGCTGCGAGTCGTCCTCGACGAGGCGACAGGCAAGTGGGGCATCCGCGTCGGCCGGGTCGAGCTCAAGGCCATCGACCCGCCCATCTCGATCCAGGACTCGATGGAGAAGCAGATGCGAGCCGAGCGTGACCGCCGCGCCGCGATCCTGACCGCTGAAGGGACCAAGCAGTCCGCGATCCTCGAAGCCGAGGGTGCGCGGCAGGCGGAGATCCTCCGCGCGGAAGGTGACAAGCAAGCCGCAGTGCTGCGCGCCCAGGGCGAGGCCGAGGCCATCCAGAACGTCTTCAGCGCCATCCACCAGGGCGAGCCGGACGACAAGCTTCTGGCCTACCAGTACCTGCAGATGCTTCCGAAGATCAGCGAGGGGCAGTCCAACAAGCTCTGGATCATCCCCAGCGAACTCACCGAGGCGCTCAAGGGCATCGGCAGCGCGTTCACGCCGAAGCCCGGCCAGGGCCCGTCGAACACGCTTCCCGGCGCGTGACGCACCCGTACTTCTCGAAGACGCGGAATCCCCGAGTCCTCGCCCACCGTGGTCTGATCACCGCGGCGGGCGAGGACTCCGGCGTCTGGGAGAACTCCGCCGGGGCTTTCGCGGCCGCCCATGCCGCCGGCGTCGAGTACATCGAGACCGATTGTCAGGTCACAGCGAGCGGCGACGTGGTGCTCTTCCACGATGACGACATCGCACGACTCACCGGCGACCCCCGGCCGGTCGGCGAGGTGAGTACACGTGAGCTGCGCACCCTGTTCGAGGACCACGGGGGCCTGCTGACCGTCGCAGAAGCACTCGATTCCTTCCCGGACGTGCGGTTCAACATCGACGTGAAGACGTCGTCCGCTGTCGAGCCTCTCGGGAAGATCCTGGTCGACGACACGCACCGGGTGCTCGTGACGAGCTTCTCCGACGCCAATCGACGGGGAACGGTGGCGTCCGTGTTGCGGGCAGGGGCGGCGCTTCGTCCGGCCACGTCCGGAGGCAGCGCGACGATCGCCTCCCTGCGCGCGCTCTCGGCACTCCGCCTCTCCCCCGCGCGCATCCTTCGCGGCATCGATGCTCTGCAGATCCCGGAGCGCCACCGCGCGCTGACGGTGCTGACTCCTGCTCTTCTGCGGGCCTCGCACCGGCACGGGGTGGAGGTGCACATCTGGACCGTCAACGAGGCCGCAGACATGCGCCGTCTCATCGACCTCGGTGTCGACGGCATCGTGTCGGACCGCGCTGATCTCGCCCTGAAGACTCTCGCCCCGCGTTAGCGGCGACCCGCCTCATAACCTCCTCCGCTGGGATTAACCTGTGAGTTCCGCCGAGAACTCGCCCGCGTGGATGAAGCCCACAGGCTGGAGCGTTATACCTGACAGCGACGAGAGGACCACACAATGGCAGATCGCAGCCTGCGCGGCATCCGACTCGGCGCCCAGAGCCTACAGAGCGAAGAGGGCGTCGTTTTCATGGAGCGCCGTGAGACCACCTACACCTGTGACACATGCGGCCACGTCACGAACCTGATGTTCGCGGCGGATGCCGAGCCGCCCCAGACCTGGGAGTGCCGCGCCTGCGGTGCCGAGGCTCGACTGAACGTCGACGGCCAGGCCGTCACGCTCGAGGCGAGCGACGAGAAGGCCGCCCGCACCCACTGGGACATGCTGCTGGAGCGACGTACGCGCGCCGAGCTCGAGGAGCTGCTGGAAGAGCGCCTCGCCTTCATCCGGGCCCGCCGCGGTGCCGGAGAAGACCCGACCCGCGAGAAGATCGGCGCCTAGCGCCTCCTGGCGCGCCACCACCCGACGAGGAGCGCGCCGAGACCGCCCCACAGCACGACTGCCTGGATCCAGGGGCCCAGCACCACACCAGCCGTGAGGCCGGAGCGCAGCTCGACGTCCTCGAGCATGGCTCCGGCCTCATCTGCGTCCAGGCTCGTGACCGTGGAGCCGTCAGCACGGATGATCTGGCTCGTGCCGACGGTCGAGACGTTCACCACGCTTCTGCCGGTCTCGATGGCCCTCATGCGTGCAAAGGCCAGCTGCTGCAGGTTCTCGTCCGTGCCACGGAAGTCGGCATTGTTCGTCTGGAACACCAGCACCTCTGCCCCCGCGTTCAGGCCCTGCCAGATCACATCGTCGTAGATCACATCGAAGCAGATGGCGAGACCGACGCGGACCCCGTCGACGTCGACGATCGGAGGGTTCGAACCCGGCGTGTACTCCCGTTGGATGAGACCGATCAGCTCCGGGGCGAGCGCGTTGAAGAACGGGCGATCCGGCACGTACTCGCCGAAGGGGACGGGGTGCCGTTTGTCGTGCAGCTGCCTCGCGGTGCCGTCGAGGTTCCAGAGCATCGAGGTGTTGAAGAAGCGGTCGTCACGACCTGTTGGCGCGTTGGCGAGGAGCGGTGCGTCGATCCGGTTAGCGATGAGGGTCATCCGCCGCGCCAGCGCATCGCTCTGAAAAGGGTCCGCGTCCAATGACCCTTCCGGCCAGACCAGCAGATCGACGTCTTCGCCGTAAAGAGGGGCGGTCGCCTCTGTCTGCGCCTGGATCACCGCGAACGGCTCGCGATCGTCGAAGTACCCCGTCGGGCCGTTCCCCTGCACGGCGGCGATCCGCATCGAGCCGCTGGTCGCGGTCGGGAAGAGCGGGGTGAACAGCAGCACCACCACGAGGGCTGCCGGCGCGATCAGCCGCAAGGGCCGGCGCCATGCGCGCAGCCGCACGACTTCGATCAGCATCGCCACGACGAGCACCATCAGGAAGCTGAGCCCGCTCACGCCGACCCAGGAGGAGACGGACGCGAGGGGACTCTCGGCCTGACTCATACCGATACGTGCCCAAGGGAAGCCGCCGTAGGGCCAGGAGCCGACGAAAAGCTCGCGGCCGACCCAGAGGGCCGCGACGACCGTCGGGAGCCCCAGAAGGCGCCCCGCTGTCCCGGGGAAGGCTTTCGGGAGCCAGCGATAGGCGAACGCAATCGGGATGAGGGCGATCGCCGTCAGCACGCCCTCGACGACGCTCAGGGCGGCCCACGGGATGGGGCCGAGGTATCGCGATGTCCAGGAGACCAGGAGCCCGAAGAACAGGATGCCGTAGACCAGCCCGACGAGCAGCGCACCCCCGAACCGTCGTCCTATCAGCGCGAGCAGCAGAAGAGCTGTCGCTGGGAAGGCGAAGATCCAGATCGCGGCCTCCGGATACGCCAGATTCATCACCAGGGCGGCCAGTCCGGCGGCGAGCACAGCAGCCCAGAGGGGCAGGAGGGCGCCTTGTGGCGCGGTTTTCGAGGTCATTCCGTCCATCTCACATCGACGAGTAGGCGACGATGCCGCGGCGCACGCCATCGAGCGCGGCCCGTGCCGTTCGTGCGAGTGCGGCATCTTCCGCGACGATGGAGAGCTGATCGAGCAGATCGATCGTTTGCTTGGCCCAGCGCACGAAGTCTCCCGCAGCCATGTCGGCGTCGATCAGGACGCGGTCGAGCATGCCGCCGCGGGCCCAGGAGTGCATCGCCCCGGCCAGCCCTGCCGCCAGCGGCTCACTCCCGGGCAGGTGGTGATCCTGCTCCAGATCGTCGAGCTCGGCCCAGAGCGTCGTCGTCTTCTCGTATGCGGCCCGGAAGGCGCCTCGGGGCAGACCCCGCTCCCCCGAATTCGCCTCGTCACGGCGAGGCTCATAGACGAGGCAGCACGCCATCGCCGCGAGTGAAGGAGCATCCAGCCCCGACCACAGTCCCTGACGGAGCGACTCCGCGACGAGCAGATCCCGCTCGCCGTAGATGCGACGCATGGTGCGTCCCGCTTCGGTCAGCGCCGTCTCTCCGTCGACTTCGGTGAGGTAGTCGAGCGTCTCCAGTACCTCGACCACGCGGTCGAAGACGCGTGCGACCGTGCCGGTGCGCGTCTCGATCTGACGGCGGATCCGATCGGTCTGGCGCTTGAGCTTCCAATACCGCTCCGCCCACCGCGCGTGAGCTTCGCGATCCGGACAACGATGGCACGGGTGCCGCTGCATCTGCGTGCGCAACGACTGGATTCGCTTCATCCGCTTGTCGCGTGAAGCGCGAGGGGCGTTCGAGTCCTGCCGGTTCTTCTTCTCGAGGTCGCTCAGTTCGCGCCGGATGGCCGCGTACTCGGGGTAGTCCCCGTGCTCACAGGCCATCGCGCTCTGGTAGCCGGCCAACGACTCCTCGGCCTCGCGCACCTGGCGTGCGAGCCCGACGACGGCTCGATCTGCTTGGAACTGCGCGAACGACGATTCCAGGATCTGCCGCGCCCTGGGCTTGCCGAACATGTCGATCAGGTTCACGGCCATGTTGTAGGTCGGGCGGAAGCTGGAGTTCAACGGATACGTGCGCCGGGACGCGAGTGCGGCGACCGCCTGCGGATCCATGCCCTCGGTCCACTGCACGACGGCGTGGCCCTCGACGTCGATGCCGCGACGCCCTGCGCGACCGGTGAGCTGGGTGTACTCCCCTGAGGTGATGGCGACGCGGGCTTCGCCGTTGAACTTCTCCATCTTCTCGAGGACGACGGTGCGCGCCGGCATGTTGATGCCGAGGGCGAGCGTCTCGGTGGCGAAGACCACCTTCACGAGCTTGCGCTGATAGAGCTCCTCGACGACCTCCTTGAAAGCGGGCAGCAAGCCCGCGTGGTGCGAGGCGATTCCGCGTTCGAGGTTGTCGAGCCATTCCCAGTAGCCGAGCACACCGAGGTCTTCGTCCTGGAGGGTCCGCGTGCGCTCCTCGACGATGGCGCGGATCTCCGCGCGCTCCTCGTTGGACGTGAGCCTGATACCGGAGCGGCGCACCTGCTGCACCGCGGCATCGCACCCCACGCGGCTGAAGATGAAGAAGATGGCAGGGAGCAGATTCGCGCGTTCGAGCAGACGGACGACGTCGGGCCGATCCATTCGCTCGATGCGGCGCGCGTTGGCAGCACGGACCGGACGTCGTCCCCCGCGCGGCGGACGCTTCGCCTGACGTCCGGCATGGCGGTCGCTGCGGTACGACTGCGCCTGCCGGTTGTTCTCGTATGTCGTGCCCGTCGCGGAGCGGATCCGCATGAGCTCCTGGTTGACCTGCGCGGTGGCCAGACCCGCCCGATCGTCGAACAGCGGCAGCAGGTCGTCACGGACGAGGACGTGCTGTTCGAGCGGCACGGGACGGAGCTCGGAGACGATGACCTCGGTATCGCCGCGCACCGTGTCCAGCCAGTCGCCGAACTCCTCCGCGTTCGACACCGTCGCGCTCAACGACACCAGGCGGACGCGGGCGGGGAGGTGGATGATGACCTCTTCCCAGACCGCTCCACGGAATCGGTCAGCGAGGTAGTGCACCTCGTCCATGACCACGTAGCGCAGATCCCTCAGCGCCGCCGAGTCGGCGTAGATCATGTTGCGCAGGACCTCGGTCGTCATGACGACGATCCGCGCATTGCCGTTGATGTTGGTGTCGCCGGTGAGCAGGCCCACCTGATCGGCGCCGTAGACGTCGACCAGCTCGCGGAACTTCTGGTTCGACAGTGCCTTCATCGGCGTCGTGTAGAAGGCCTTGTCGCTCGATGTCTGCATCGCGAGATGGATCGCGAACTCGCCGACGATCGTCTTGCCTGCACCTGTCGGAGCAGCGACCAACACGCTTCGTCCACCCTCGAGTGCATGACAGCCGGCGACCTGGAACGGGTCGAGATCGAACTTCTGCAGCGCCGCGAACGCCGTTGACTGCGGATGCTCCCCCGCTTCCCGCGCGCGAGCGTACTTCTCCGAAGGCGAGCTCATGCCGGATCCGGCAGAAGCCCTGATGCCTCGTCACGCTTGCGCTTGCGCCGGTCGAAGATGAGCGAGAGACCGGCAGCGGCGAAGAACAGCACGATGAGGATGCCGGCCAGCATCAGCATGCTGACGACGTCTGCCGCGGGTGTCGCGAGCGCGGCGAAGACCGTCGCGATGATGATCGCGACGCGCCATCCCTTGAGGATCGCCCGTCCGGACATCACACCTGCGAGGTTGAGGGCGACGAGGAACACCGGCAGCACGAAGGAGATGCCGATCACGATCATCAGCTTGAAGATGAAGTCGTAATACTCCTGCGCCGAGTACAGGTTCGTCGCGCCTGCCGGGGTGAAGCTCCACATCAGCTCGATGATGTGCGGCATGATCATCACGCCGAGGTAGCAGCCGGCGAAGAACAGCGGAACGGCGGCGACCACGAAGCCGACGGTGTACCTGACCTCCTTGCGCGTGAGTCCGGGCATGATGAACGCCCAGATCTGCCACAGCCACACGGGTGCGGACAGGAAGATGCCGATCGAGAACGCGATGCGCATCCGCATGTCGAACGCGGCCGTGACGGTGCCGAAGTTGAGCGCGCTGAAATCGTCTCCGCGCTTCTCGGCGATGATGCGGACCGGTTCGGTGATGAAGTTGATGATCGGATCGGCGATGAGGAAGGCGATCACCATTCCGACGAGCAGGGCGAGCGCAGCGAACATGAGGCGCTTGCGCAGTTCGACGAGATGCGCGCCGAGCGACATCCGTCGATCCCGATCCGCCTTCGGCATCACGGTCGGTTCGATGGCTGCCACGGCCGGTCAGGCGCGGGGCGGGGTCTCAGGGTCGATGCCCGAGTCCTTCACCGTGGTCGGCTCGGCGGCTGCGGAGTCGGTGCGAGCGGCGTCGTCGTCCTTCATGGCCTTCATCTCGCCCTTGAACACGCGAGCCGACTGGCCCATGCTCTTCGCGAGAGCCGGCAACTTGGCCGCACCGAACAGGAGGAGGATCACGGCGAGCACAATCAGCAGGTGCCAGCCTTGCATTCCAGCGAACATGTCAGGTTTCCCGTCGTCGGTGAGCGTTCGATCCAGTCTACAGATCAAACCTCTGCTTCGGGCTGGTGATAGAGCGCGAGTCCCGCAGCAGCCCACTCCCTCGTCGCGGTACGGCCCAGCGCGGGCTCCAGCACCTCCATCGCCCCGCCGAAGCGCGCAGCGAGCCGCTTGATACCCCGCGGGTCCGCGAGGTGCAGCTGCGCTGTGACCGCACCGTCCACCGCGTCGGTGGTTCCGGTGGGCACGAAACCGCCGAGCAGCGGAGCCAGCCTCTCCGGCACCCGCACCGTGACGGTCCGTTCCTCCTCGAGCCCTGCGAAGGCTTCGGGGACGTGATCTCCCTGATGCGTGATCGGGATGTCGGTGAGCGCCGGCGCGCTGACCCGGTCGAGGTGGAAAGTGCGCATGGCCTTGCGCAGATGGCACCACCCCTGGAGGTACCACTGACCGTTGGTGATGAGGATCTGCATCGGATCCACGGTGCGAGTGGTCGGCGCGGCGTCGGGAGCCTGATACGTGAACGCGATCGCGACGCCCTCATGCAGTCCGCGGGCCACCGCCTCGCGCACCTCGTCGACGGCACTGGGGGCGACGACGACATCGGCGGGCGCGTCCGCCGCGCCACGGGACAGCTTGGAGATCAGTCCGGCGACGAGACCCGAGTCCGAGACGGCCGGGACCGCCGCGACCATCTGGAGCCCTGCGAGCAGCGCCGCAGCCTCGCGAGCGGTGAAGCGCGGGACGCGGCGCAGAGCCACATCGTTCGTGATCTCGATCACGTCTTCCAGATCGAGGAGGTCCCAGTTGATGTCGAACATCTCCTGCGGCTGCTGCCAGTACCCCGCTTCTCCGGGGAGACCGATCACGGTGAGCTTCTCCACCATCCCGCGCATCTCCTGCGGCGTGACGGCGAACTCCGCGGCCGCCTCCTCGAGAGAGACCTGTCCGTGCTCCAGGAGGTAGGGAACCAGTGTGAGATACAGGCGCACGCGATCGGCGGCGAGCAGGGGCTTCGAGCTCGCGCTCACTTTGTCTCCTCCGCTCCGGAGTGGGCGTTCACGACGGCACGCAGCCGCGAGATCACGGCTTCCCGCAAGGGTGCCGGGTCGACCACTCGTACTTCCGGTCCGTACGAGGCGAGCTCGTCGGCGAGGATGTGCAGGTCGACGAAGGGCACGTTGATGCCCTGCGTGGCCGGCGAGGCGCGCCGTCCCAGCCGCAACGCCGCCTCCGTGCCGGGGGTGACCTCCAGAAGGGCCGAGTTCTCGGCGGCGACGCGCTCCAGCCCAGCGAGTGCGCGATCTCCTGCGCCGTCGCGCAGCACCGGATCGAAGCTCTGGGGAGTCATGCGTACGGCCCCGACGATCCGGCTGAGCAGGAAGGTGCGGTCCTCCTCCACATCGACATCGATGCCGTAGACATGCCAGCGTGCCTCGTAGTCGACCAGAGCCAGCGGCCGGATACGGCGGCGGCGCGGCGCATCCTCTCCGGGCTTCAAGTACTCGAACGTGACCACCCTGCACCGCTCGATCGCATCCTGCAGAGGCGAGAACGCCGCATCGCGCGCGGTGATGCGCGGCGCGAACCCGATGATCGGCTCGTCGCCGTCGATGCCGAGGGCGCGAATCTTGCGGACGCCGGACTGCGCGTCCCCGGAGACCGATTCGGAGCTCCAGACGCTTCCGGCGAGCTGCAGCACCGCGAGCTCGGCCGGCGAGAACTCGATGTCGCTGGGGAGGTCGTACTCCGCCTGCGGGATGCGATAGCGCGCCTCGCGGAGATCGTTCGGATCCGCTGCGTCCCCGATGGTCTCGATGGGTACGCCGAGTGAGCGCAGCTCGTCCTTGTCCCGCTCGAACATCTTCTCGAGCGCATCCGACCGGGTACCGGCCTCGGCGCGCTGCCGGTAGCCGGAGACGTTGTCGAGGATCTGCTGCTTGGTCAACCCGATCTCCGTGGCCATCAGCGCCACGACGAGATTCGTCAGACGCTCCTCCGCGGGGATCCGGGCTGCCATCACGGCGTGGGCGCCGTCACTGCGCCCAGGATGTCGACGACGACCGCAGTGGCCGGAGCGTTCTCGGCGGCGGGGAAGACGACGAGGAGCTGGGAGCCGACCGTGGCTCCGACGAGCTGTTCGGCAGCCACGCTGACGCTGGCATCGGCACCCCACGAGCTCGTGGTGACCTTCTTGTCGTCCCAACCGACGCCCATGATGTTGGTGACGACGATGTCGTCCTTCTTCACCTTCGGACCGTCGCCCTTGATCAGCGTCTGCGTGGTGATCTCCTTGGGGGCGGGAACGTCGGGGATGATGACGCCCGGCGTGCCGTCGGGAGCGCGCACCACGGTGGGGAGTCCTCGCGCGTCATTGAACTGCAACGCGCCGGATGCCTTCGCCGGCATCACATCGAGCACGTCGATGACCGCCACGATGTTCTCCCCCTTGTCGAGTCCGAACGCCTGGACGTTCTGCTCGCCGAAGTCCTCCGGGGTGAGCACGGCGAGGACGCGACTGCCCTCGGTCGCGCATTCCAGCACGTCGGACAGACCGGCAGAGCGCTGCGCCCAGTAGTCGATGCTGTGCACGCGGCTCTGGTCGCCGTTGAACTCGGACTGGTAGAGCTTCTCGCCGCTGTCGCCGCCGTAGAAGGCGATATCGAGCACCACGGGCTGGAACTCCGAGCCCAGCGCGAGGCCATCGCCGACCGTCACATCGGCGAAGGCCGTCTTGTCGGACTTGACGGGCCCGAAGACCTCGACGTCGGGCAGCGAACCGAGGTCACCACTCACGTCGGCGACGTTCAAAATCTTGTCGTCACCACCGCGATCACAGGCGGCGACACCGTCGGATGCGGTCGCGGTGCAGCCCGTCAGGGCGAGGACGGCGAGGCTGAGGGAGGCCAGAACGGCGGACGTTTTACGCACGCGCTCCAGTCTATTCCGTCGGGTGCCCGGAATCGCGCGATGCGGCGGCAAGGCGCGCCCCTTCCGCAGCCTTCTCCGCCTCCCGTGCGCGCTTGCGGAGATTCTTGTCGCTGATCTCGCGGTCGCCCACGGCACCGGGGGTCCACGCCTCCACGTCCTCGTCGCCATAGCTGCTCTTGGATGCACGTCGCTTCACGGAGGGCGCGACAGCACCCGGCGCGAGCCTGCGCGCGGTGAGCAGGAAGCCGGTGTGCGCGACCATGCGATGATCAGGCCGCACGGCGAGACCCTCCACATGCCAGCCGCGAACCATCGTCTCGGAGGCATCGGGTTCGGTGAAGAGACCCGTGGCGCGGATGTACTCCGCCACACGGGAGAGCTGAGTGGCTGTCGCCACGTAGCAGAGCACGACGCCACCGGGGGTCAGCGCATCGGCGACGGCGTCCATGCACTCCCACGGAGCGAGCATGTCGAGCACCACCCGATCGACGGAGGCCGGCGTCACCTCGCGGGGAAGGGATTCCACGAGATCGCCGACCACGACGCGCCAGGTGTCAGGGCGCTCCCCGAAGAACGTCTCCACATTGCCGCGGGCGACATCGGCGAAGTCCTCGCGGCGTTCGAAGGAGATCAGCGTTCCCGTCGGTCCCACGGCTCGCAGGAGGGAAAGGGAGAGAGCGCCGGAGCCGACACCCGCCTCGACCACGACCGAGCCGGGGAAGATGTCGGCCTGCATCACGATCTGCGCCGCGTCCTTCGGGTACACGATCGCCGCTCCGCGCGGCATCGACATCGCGAAATCGCGCAGCAACGGACGCAGCGCCAGGTAGTCGTGCCCCGAGCTGTTCGCCACGACGGAGCCGTCGGGAAGTCCGATGAGGTCGCGGTGGCGGAGCACGCCCTGATGCGTGTGCAGCTCGCCGTCCTCGCGGAGCGTCACGGTGTGCAGGCGCCCCTTGGGGCCGGTGAGCTGCACGCGGTCGCCGGCGCGGAAGGGGCCACTCGGCCGGTTCGGGCTGGCTTCGGTCATCGGGCGGCTCCTGTCGCGGTTGCGCGGCTGTCGTAGAGATCGGTCAGGTCCACCGCGCCTCGGCCGTCCAGCGTGTCCCACAGCTCGTGCGCGCCGAGGTGGTCGAGAGGCACGATGTGCGGGACCGCGAGGGTGAGCGCGCCCGAGGCGAGGCCCGCTCGCACCCCGGTCGGCGAGTCCTCGATGACGATCACCTCGGCGATGTCGACGTCCAGAAGAGCCGCTGCCTGCAGGTAAGGCTCGGGATGCGGCTTGGGGTTGTCCACGTCGTCGCCCGCGACCACGATGTCGAACGCGTCGAACTCGATCAGGTCGACCACGTTGAGGGCCATGCGGCGCAACGACATCGTCACCAGCCCTGTCGGGATCCCCGCGTCGCGGAGGTCGCGGAGCAGTTCGCGCGCACCGGGGCGGAACGGGACGCCCTGGGTGCGCAGCGACTCCTGCACGACATCGGTGAGATGCGAGACGATCGCCTCGGCTTCCATGGCGACTCCGGCGTTCTGCAGGATGACCGCGCTGTCGATCAGGCCGCTTCCCACGAGCTGAAGTGCATCCTCATGGGTCCAGGAGCCTCCGAACGACTGGACGAGCGCCGTCTCGGCCGCCATCCAATACGGTTCGGTGTCGACGAGTGTTCCATCCATGTCCCACAGGACCGCGCTGGGCTTTCTGCTCACTGAACCCATGCTAGCCGTGGTGCCGCCCGCATCCCGCCTCCGCGGACTAGCCTGGAAGGATCACGACCGCCATCTCGAAGGGAGCCTCGATGGATGTTCTCGGTCCGCGCATCGTCATCGCCGCCTTCGACGGCTGGAACGATGCGGGTGAAGCAGCGAGCGGCGCCATCGAGGCACTGCGGAGATCCTCGGAGTACGACCTCGTGCATTCCGTCGACCCCGAGCTGTACTTCGACTACCAGTACACGCGCCCATCTACACGCATGGACGCCGAGGGACGACGCCAGCTGACCTGGCCGGAAGCAGGACTGTGGCGGCCGCGCGATCCCGGGCCCGGTCCCGAGATCTGGCTGCTCACCGGCGCCGAGCCCGCGCGCACGTGGCAGGCGTTCGCCTCCGAGTTCATCGACGTCGCGTTGCGTGACGACATCACCGGGCTGGTGACCCTCGGTGCGATGCTCTCCGACGTGCCGCACACCCGACCGATATCGATCTTCGCCTCCAGCCAGAACGAGCAGGTGCGCGAGGCGCACGCCCTGGAACGATCGATGTACGAGGGCCCGGTGGGAATCCTCACGGTGTTCGAGCACTTCGCCGAGAATGCGGGAATCCCCACAGCGAGCCTGTGGGCTAGTGTGCCGCACTACGTCGCTTCGGCGACTCCCTCGCCGAAGGTGACCCTCGCGCTGCTGGATCGGCTCGAGGAACTCACCGGCGTCGATGTCGACCGTCAGGCGCTGCGGACGGAGGCTGCCGCGTGGGAGGCGTCCATCGACGCCGCCGCTTCCGAGGATGAGGACATGGCGGAGTACATCCGCCAGCTCGAGCGCACGCGCGACACGTGGGACTCCCCCGAAGCGTCCGGAGACGCGATCGCGCAGGCCTTCGAGCGCTACCTCCGTCGACGGGACGACGGTCCGGGAGACCGCAAGCGCTGATTCGCGCTCAGGCTGCGATCACGCCGGTGCCGAGCAGCACTAGCAGCACGGTTCCGAGCAGGATGCGGTAGATCACGAACGGCAGGAAGCTGCGCTTCGAGATCCAGTTCATGAAGAACGCGATCACGCCGAGCGCGACGACGAACGCGATGCCGGTCGCGGCGAGGGTGTCGCCGAAGGAGAAGAACGAGGGCTCGTCCCAGCTCTTGAACACCTGGTAGAAGCCGCTGCCGAACACCGCAGGGATCGCCAGCAGGAACGCATAACGCGCAGCCGCGGCGCGCTCGTAGCCCAGGAAAAGGCCCATGGTGATGGTTCCGCCCGAACGCGAGACGCCGGGAATCAGGGCCAGCGCCTGCGCGAAACCGAATGCGATGCCGTGCGGGTAGGTCAGGTCGTCGAGCTTGCGGCGCTTCGCCCCCACGTAATCGGCCACACCGAGCAGGATTCCGAAGACGATCAGCATGACCGCGACGATCCACATCGAGCGCAACACGGTCTCGATCTGATCCTGGAAGAGCAGCCCGAGCACCACGATCGGGATGCTGCCGATGATGATCAACCAGCCCATCCTCGCGTCCGGATCGTTGCGAGGCGCCTTCCCCACGAGGGAGCGGAACCACTGGGTCACGATGCGTACGATGTCTCGCCAGAAGAACACGACGACTGCGGCCTCGGTGCCGATCTGGGTGATCGCGGTGAACGCCGCGCCCGGGTCCTCACCGGAGGGGAGGAACGTCCCGAGGATGCGCAGGTGTGCGCTGGAGGAGATCGGGAGGAACTCGGTGAGTCCCTGGACGACGCCGAGGATCAGTGCTTCGAGCAGGTGCATGGAGGGCTTTCAGGTCGGAGGAGGCACGGAGCGCGCGGCGCTCAGTACGTGCGCAGCAGATCGGTCAGCACCCGCTGGCCGAAGACAAGCGATTCTACGGGTACTCGCTCGTCGACTCCGTGGAACATGCCTGTGAAGTCGAGGTCGGCCGGGAGCCTGAGAGGTGCGAAGCCGTAGCCCGTGATCCCGAGGTACGCCAACGCCTTGTTGTCGGTACCGGCACCGAGCAGATACGGAATCACCGGAACCCCGGGGTCATGACGACCGATGCTGGCGACCATCGCCTCGACGAGATCCCCTTCGAAGGGCGTCTCCATCCCGATGTCACGGACGACCGTCTCGATGACGATCTCGTCTCCGACGATCTGCTGGAGCTCGGCCAGGACCTCGTCCTCGGTGCCGGGGATCACTCGCACGTCGATGAGCGCCTCCGCCCGCTCCGGGATGACGTTGTGCTTGTACCCCGCGGTCAGCGCCGTCGGGTTCGTGGTGGTGCGGAACGAGGAGCGGAGGAAGGCCTCGGCCGGCCCTGCGGCTGCGGCGAGAGCGTCAGGGTCGTCCGCGCTGCGACCTGACAGCGTGCTCAGCCCCTCGAGCAGCGCTCTGGTGGTCGGAGTCAGGCGGATTGGCCACCGGGTGCGTCCGATCGCCGCGACGGCCTCAGCGAGCTTCGTGACCGCGTTGTCGTCGTGCAGGCGGCTGCCGTGTCCCGCTCGTCCCTTCGCCACCAAACGGATCCAGATCAGGGCCTTCTCCCCCACCTGCAGCAGATAGGCGCGGCGGTCGTCGACCGTGATCGAGTAGCCGCCGACCTCGCTGATCGCGGCCGTGGCACCCTCGAACCAGTCCGGGCGGTTCTGCACGACGAGCGCCGACCCCTCGACCCCGCCGTTCTCCTCGTCGGCGAAGAACGCGAGAACGAGGTCGCGCTCCGGCTGCTCACCCGCACGCAGGATCTCGGCGACCGAGGTGAGGATCATCGCGTTCATGTTCTTCATGTCCACGGCCCCACGGCCCCAGAGCATCCCGTCCTGCACCAATCCGGCGAACGGGTCGACGCTCCAATCCTCGGCCATGGCCGGGACCACGTCGAGGTGCCCGTGCACGACGAGTGCGGGCTTTTCCCTGTCGCGTCCCGCCACTCGTGCCATGACGTTCGTGCGGCGCGGGATCGGCTCGTAGTACTCGACCTCGAGTCCGAGCCCCTCCAGGTAGGCCCCGACATACTCCGCGGCTTCCCGCTCGCCCTTCGCGTTGCCGCCGCCGAAGTTGGAGGTGTCGAAGCGGATCAGGTCGCTCGCGATGCGCACGACCTCCGGGAGGGACGGTTCAGTCATGGGTCCAGGCTATCGAAACGTCGCGCCACGCCCGGGCGTGCGCCTCGGTTCGAGAGGCCGCGGAGGACATGGTAATGTCATTCTTCGGTCGGCAACGATCATCCAAAACCTGCGCGGGTGGCGGAATGGTAGACGCGCTACGTTGAGGTCGTAGTGCCCGTAAGGGCGTGGGGGTTCAAGTCCCCCTCCGCGCACAGGAAGAAGAAGGCCCCGGATCCCAGGATCCGGGGCCTTCTTCGCGTTCCGCGATGCGGTTCGTCTTCCGCGATCCGGCGGGGACGCAGCGCCCGCCGGATCGCGGATCGTTCAGGCCGCGCCGACGCCGAACAGCACACCGAGCGCGTAGGTGATCGCGGCGGCCCCGAACCCGATGGCGAGCTGGCGGAGTGCCCGACGAAGGGGCGGGCCCCCGGACAGCACTCCCACCATCGCGCCTGTGCTCAGGAGGGCGATGCCGACGAGCACGAGGGCGACGATGATCGCCGTCGTGCCCTGAAGCCCGAAGATCCACGGCAGCACGGGGATGATCGCCCCGGAGGCGAACAGGAGGAAGCTGGAGATGGCCGCCGTCCAGTCGCTGCCGACGATCTCGTGATCATCGCCGCGCTGGATGTCCACGGGACCGGTCGCCGCCTGACGCACGCCGGCCTGCGCCGCCTTCACGATGCGGCGTGCCCGCGCGAGGGATTCCTCCTGCTCCATGCCGCGGGCACGGTAGACGAGAGCCAGCTCGTTCTCGTCGATGTCGAGATCTCCCGCTGATGCGTGTGCGTCCTCGTTGGCCTCCGTCGCCGCGAGCAGTTCGCGCTGGGAACGTACCGAGACGAACTCGCCTGCTCCCATCGACAGTGCGCCAGCCAGGAGACCGGCGATCCCGCTGAAAAGCACGAAGCCGGAGCTCACGCCCGTCGCGCCGATCCCGAGCACCAGCGCGAGGTTGCTCACCAGGCCGTCGTTGGCGCCGAACACCGCCGCGCGGAACGAACCGGACAACCGCCTGCGACCACGCGCAGCGAGTCCGCGCACGACCTCGTAGTGCACCTTCTCGTCTGCCCTCATGGCCGGAGTGGCGTACTGCTCCGAATCGTAGGGCGACCGTGCCTCAGCGCTCTGTGCGAGGGCGAGCACGAAGATCGATCCGAAACGACCGGCCATCCATCCGAGTAGGCGCGAGCGGACCCCGGCGCGGGGCAGACGCCGCGGTTCCTCACCGAGGAGATCGAGCCAATGCTGCTCATGGCGACGTTCCGCATCGGCGAGGCTCAGCAGGATGTCGCGCTCTTCGCCTTCTCGGCGTGCAGCGAGCTTCTGATAGACGGCGCCCTCGGCGCGCTCCTCGACCAGGTAGCGCGCCCAGCGCCGACGATCGGCGGGGGTCGGGGTGGCGGCAGCGGGGGCTGTCATGGATCCTCCAGAGATGGCGGCGCCCTATGCGTGGGCAACCGTTCAACGCTATCCGCGGATGCTCAGCACGACCTCACCCAGGCGCGGATTGACAGCATTTCGGGGATCCGAAGCGCCGTCCCTGCACGGGCGGGGCGCAGATCATGTCAGGACCGCACGCGCTTCCGAAGAACCTCGATGCGGGATTGCAGCTGCGTCACGGTGGCCTGCGCGACTGCCGGTCCTCCGCAGATGCGGCGGAGCTCGGCATGCACCGCGCCGTGCGGCTCACCCTTCTGGCGCGCGTAGAGGCCGACGAGGCTGTTCAGCAGCTGCCTCTGCTCCTTGAGGGTGCGGTGCAGGGGCGGGGGAAGCGTCGTCGACTCGTCGGGCGGTGTGGAGGCCTCACGTGCCTCCCGCAGGCGTGACTGGCGGGATTGACGCTGCATGAGGAGCTCATGCACGTGCTCCGGCTCGAGGAGACCGGGGAAGCCGATGAACTCCTCCTCCTCCGGGGTCCCCGGTTCGGCCAGCTGACCGAACTCCTGTCCTTCGAAGACCACGCGGTCGAAGTGGGCGACGGACGAGAGCGCCTGGTAGCTGAACTCCTGCGTCAGCGCGTCCGAGGTCTCCTCCTCACGGTTCGCACTCTCGAGCAGCGAATCCTCCAGGCCGTCGTCTTCCTTCGACTGCCGGTCGAGCGCATGGTCGCGCTGTTTGTCCATCTCGTTCGCAAGCCCCATGAGCACGGGGACCTGCGGAAGGAACACGCTCGCGGCCTCGCCACGACGCCGGGCTCGCACGAACCGGCCGATGGCCTGAGCGAAGAACAGCGGAGTGGAGGACGACGTCGCATAGACCCCCACGGCGAGACGCGGCACGTCGACGCCCTCCGACACCATGCGCACGGCCACCATCCAGCGGGAGTCGTTGGCGCTGAACTTCTCGATCCGCTCCGACGCCGTCGCATCATCGGAGAGCACGACCGTGGCCTGCTGGCCCGTGATGCTGTGCAGGATCTTCGCATATGCGCGCGCGACCGTCTGGTCCGTCGCCAGTACGAGACCGCCGGCATCGGGGACGTGGTGGCGGATCTCCGTGAGCCGTCTGTCCGCGGCCGACAGCACAGCCGGCATCCACTCGCCCTCGGGATCGAGCGCCGTGCGCCACGCCTGCGACGTCACGTCCTTGGTGTTGTCCTGGCCCAGGTGCGTCTCGAGCTCGTCGCCGGTGGTGGTGCGCCAGCGCATCTTGCCGGCGTACATGTGGAAGAGCACGGGCCGGACGACGCCGTCGGCCAGTGCCCGGCCGTAGCCGTAGTTGTAGTCGGTGCGCGAGATGCGGGCGCCGGACTCATCGGGGTGGTACTCCACGAACGGGATGGGCGCCGTGTCGCTGCGGAACGGCGTGCCGGACAGCAGCAGGCGCCTCTTCGCCGGCCCGTACGCGTCTCGGATGGCGTCGCCCCAGCTCAGCGCATCGCCGCCGTGGTGAACCTCGTCGAGGATCACCAGGGTCTTGGCGTCCTCCGTGAGATGCCGGTGCACCGAGGACTTCGCGGCGACCTGCGCGTACGTCACGACAGCGCCGTGATAGTGCCGAGCCGGTGCCCAGTCGCTGTTGCGGAAGCGCGGGTCGAGGCGGATGTGCACGCGTGCCGCGGCGTCCGCCCACTGGGTCTTGAGATGCTCGGTCGGTGCGACCACGATGATGCGGTTGACCTCGCCCATGCGCATGAGCTCGACGGCGAGGGTGAGTGCGAACGTGGTCTTGCCTGCGCCGGGTGTGGCGGCGACGAGGAAGTCGCGCTGATCCGCCGCGAAGTACTGTTCGAGGGCCTCCTGCTGCCAGGCACGCAGCTTGTTCGCGGTTCCCCATGGGGCACGCTGAGGAAAGGACGGAGAGAGCATCGAGTCCACGATAATCGCTGCCGGGGACACCGGATCACTCCCCGCGATTCCCGCGCGTGCCCTGCCCCGCACCGAGCCCTGCGGGTAGGCTCGGTCACTGCGTCGCGGTCACCGCCGCGTCGCTGATCGTTCGCGAAGGAGAGCTGGATGACCGACCAGGATTCGACTCGGACCCCTTACATCCCGAACGCGACCGCGCACCCGTGGCGCCGATTCGTCGCGGTCGGCGACTCGTTCACCGAGGGCATCGGCGACCCCGATCCGGCGCATCCGGGGAGCCACCGCGGGTGGGCAGACCGCGTCGCCGAGGTGCTCGCCGCGCAGGTCGACGACTTCGCCTACGCGAACCTCGCCGTCCGCGGCAAGCTGATCGCCCAGATCGTCGCCGACCAGATCGAGCCGGCCGTCGCGCTGCACCCCGATCTGGTCTCCATCTGTGCGGGCGGCAACGATGTGATCAGGCCCGGCACCGACCCGGATGCGATCGCGAGCCAGCTCGACGACGCCGTCGCCCGGCTGTCCTCCACCGGCGCCGCCGTGCTGTTGTTCACGGGCATCGACACCGCCTTCACGCCGGTCTTCCGCGCCTTCCGCGGAAAGGTCGCGATCTACAACGAGAACGTCCGCACCATCGCCGAGCGATACGACTGCATCGTGGCCGACCAGTGGGCGCTCAAGGTCGTGCAGGACATGCGCTTCTTCGACGATGACCGACTGCACTACAACGCGCTCGGCCACCACGAGGTGGCCCGCATGGCGTTGCGTGCCCTGAACGTGCCGAACGATCTCGAGGCCATGCAGCCCGAGCCGTTCCCGCTGCGCACCTGGCGAGAGGCACGCTCGGAAGACCTGGGCTGGGCCAGGGAACACCTGGTTCCGTGGGTGCTCAGAAGGCTCCGTCACCAGTCATCTGGCGACAACCTCGCTGCGAAGCGTCCGGAGCCCTCCCCCGTCGTCCTTCCCGGGAGGGACTGAGCGTCAGGCCTTCATCGCCCAGAGTGCGACCGCTGCCGCTGATGCCACGTTGAGGGAGTCGACCCCACCGGACATCGGGATCGTGACGACGGTGTCCGCTCCGTCCATGGCCTCGCGCGAGAGTCCGTCGCCTTCCGACCCCATGACCAGCGCGACCCGCGCCGGACGTGCGGCCGCATACGCGTCGAGCGTCACCGCGTCGTCGCGCAGCGCCAGCGCGGCGATGTCGAAGCCGTCGGCGTGGAGATCCGCGACCGCGGACTCCCAGTCCGTGATGCGCGTCCACGGCACCTGGAAGACGGTGCCCATGCTGACTCGGACGCTACGCCGGTACAGCGGATCGGCCCCGCCCGGAGACACCAGCACCGCGTCGGCGCCGAGACCTGCTGCAGCACGGAAGGCTGCTCCGACGTTGGTGTGATCCCCGATGTTCTCCAGGATCAGCACGAGGGAGGCGCCGTCGATCACCTCGCGGACGGAGGGCAGCTCTGGTCGGTGCATGGAGGCGATGGTGCCGCGGTGCACCGCGAAACCCGTCACCGCCTCCGCCACCTCGTCCGGAACGACGTACACCGGCACGTCGAGGTCACCGACGATGGCACGGATGTCGTCCACCCTGCGCTCCTGCACCAGGAGGGAGCGGGGACGGTGACCGGAGGCGACCGCGCGCGCGATCACCTTCGTCGATTCCGCGATGTAGAGACCACCGGACGGCTCCGACAGTGCTCGTAGGGCGGTATCGGTGAGGCCGCGGTAGTCGTCGAGACGTCGGTCGGCGGCGTCGGTCACAGGCAGGAGATCCACGATGTCCACTCTGCCACCGTCAGGACACGGCGCAGCACCGGTCGCTGGGGCGTCGGCGGCTCTCGTGGAGGCCCGGGTCGGCCTCGGCACCGTAGACTCGCTCGAGGAGGTCTTGTGAGCGTGTCCAGTCCCGCCGAGCTGTCGGCCACCATCGCCCACGCCGCCGAGCTGCTGCGCGAGAAGCGCATCGCACTCCTCACCGGCGCCGGCATCTCCACCGATTCCGGCATCCCCGCCTACCGTGGCGAAGGCGCGAGGACGCGCAGCGATCCGATGACGATCCAGACCTATCTGGGTGACGAGGCGGCGCGCCGGCGCTATTGGGTCGGCGGGCACCTGGGCTGGCGCGCTTTCGCGCGAGCCGAGCCGAACGCGGGACACATCGCCCTGGCGCAACTCGAAGCATCGGGGAACGTTTCCGGCGTGATCACCCAGAACGTCGACGGACTGCATCTGCGGGCCGGGAGCTCGCACGTCATCGAGGTCCACGGGACCATGCGTCGCGTGCTGTGTCTGCAGTGCGGTCAGGTCTTCGATCGCCGCGACGTCGCCGTGCAGATCGAGGAGCTCAACCCCTGGATCACCGTGCCGGAGAACGTCGCTCTCGCCCCCGACGGCGACGTGCTCCCGGAGAGCACGGAAGGCTTCGTCATCCCCGTGTGCACCGTCTGCGCGGGCATGCTCAAGCCTGACGTGGTGTTCTTCGGCGAGTACGTGCCACAGGATCGCTTCCGCGCAGCGGAGTCGCTGCTGCGTTCGAGCTCCGCCCTGATCGTCGCGGGCTCCTCCCTCGTGGTCAACTCCGGTGTCCGCCTCGTCGAGCGTGCGCGGCGACGCAACATCCCCCTGATCATCGTCAACCGTGAGCCGACGCGCGCGGATGCCTGGGCGCATGTGACCATCGCCGCGGGCACCAGCGACGTGCTCCCCGCCCTCCAGGAACTCCTCTCGTGACCCACCTCACCCTCGTCCGCCACGGTCAGACCGACTGGAACCTCGCGCGACGCATCCAGGGCTCCACCGACATCCCCCTGAACGAGAAGGGACGCGAAGACGCGCGATGGGCCGCGGAGAAGCTCGCGGCAGGAACCCATCACGCCGTCTACACGAGCCCGTTGCTGCGCGCCAAGGAGACCGCGGAGATCATCGCGGAGCGCCTGGGGCTGGAAGTCGCCGGCGTCGTCCCCGACATCCGCGAGCGCGAGTTCGGCGATGGTGAGGGCATGCTCGTGCCGGACTACATCGCGACGTATGGCGACTGGCACGCGGAGGTTCCTGGTGCGGAGTCGCTGCACGAGGTGGGAGAACGCGCGATCGAAGCACTGCACACGATCGCTCGCGAGGCGCGGCGTCGGTCCTCCCCGCGTGCGGAGTCGGTCATCGTCGTCGCTCATGGTGGCGTGATCCGCGCCGTGATCGACCACGTCTCCGGCGGCACTCTCCCGCGCGACGGCGAGGTGCTTCAGAACGGCTCGGCGCACCGGTTCGTCGCCGCACCGGGCTATCTCCGTCTGCTGGAGGAGACGCCCGTCCTCTGATCAGACGGCGCGGGACACGACCGAACGCGCGTGACGGAGGACCGGCTCGTCGATCATCCGTCCATCGAACCGGAACACGCCGCGCTGCGACTCGGCCGCAGTGAGCACGGCGCGCGCCCAGGTGAGCAGCGCGTCGTCCGGACGGTACGCCGCACGGATCGTCGCCACCTGGTTCGGATGGATGCAGGCCGTCGCACGGAATCCCGAAGCGGCGGCGTCGATCGCCTCCTCCTCGAGTCCAGTGAGGTCATCGAGGTCGATGTGCACGGCGTCGATGGCTGCTTTGCCGTGCGCACCGGCTTCGAGGAGGACACGCGCTCTGGCGTACCTGGCGATGTCGCGATACGCGCCGTCCGCGTTGCGCGAAGACGTGCCTCCCAGGGAGGCGACGAGATCCTCGGCCCCCCACATCAACGCGGACACCTGCGGGTCTGCGGCGATGCGGTCGGCTGCCTGGACGCCGCGAGCGGTCTCGCACAGGGCGATCAGCGAGTACCTCCCGTCGAACGCCGACAAGCTGTCCGCACGCTCGGTCTTCGCCACCATCACGGTGCGGAAGTCGGTCTGAGCCAGCGCCGCGAGGTCTGCGGCGAAGGCCTCGGTGTCGGGGGCGTTGACGCGGACGATCACGCGGGCCGGGTCGACATCGGCGGCGATCACGTTCCTGCGCGCTTCGTCCTTCGCCTCCGGGAGCACCGCGTCCTCGAGATCGAGGATGATCGCATCAGCCCGCTCCGCGGCTTTCCGGAAGCGCTCCGGCCGGTCGGCAGGGCAGAACAACAGCGCCGGACCGAGGTCGAACGTCATGCGGGGGATCCTTCCGGACGGCAGTGGACGAGCACCGAGCGGACGGCCGTGGCGACGACGGTACCGTCCTGGTTCCGGCCGGTGTGGGCGATCTTCACGATCCCCTGCCCCGGCCGGGAGGAGGAGAGCCGCTTCTCGACGACCGTGCTCTCGGTGTAGAGGGTGTCTCCCGCGAACAGCGGATGCGGAAACGCGACATCGCCGAAGCCGAGCTGTGCGACGAGGGTCCCCTGCGTCAGCTGCGCGACGGACGAACCCACCATGGTGGACAGAGTCCACATCGAGTTCATCAGTCGCGCGCGGAACGGCTCCTGACCGTCGGCGAAGGCCGCATCGAGGTGCAGGGCCTGCGTGTTCATGGTGAGGGTGGTGAACAGCACGTTGTCGGCTTCGGTCGCAGTTCGTCCTGGGCGGTGCAGGTAGCGGGCGTCGGTCTCGAACTCCTCGTAGTACAGACCCCTCTGGACGACGTCGTGCGTGCTCATACCGCCACGCTACCCGGCGAGTCCGAGACCGCGGGCGATGACCAGCAGCTGCACCTCGGTCGTGCCCTCGCCGATCTCGAGGATCTTGGAGTCGCGGTAGTGCCGTGCCACGGAGAACTCGTTCATGAAGCCGTTGCCGCCGAAGATCTGCGTCGCGTCTCTCGCGTTGTCCATCGCCGCCTCGCCCGCGACCAGCTTGGCGATGGCCGCGGCTTCGGCGAACGGCGTGCCCGCGTCTCGGAGTCGTGCCGCGTGATGCCAGGCGAGGCGTGCCGTGTGCACCCGTGCGCGCATGCGGGCCAGAGTGAACTGCGCGTTCTGCCGCGTGCTCAGGGCGGCCCCGAAGATCGTGCGGCTCTTGGCGTACTCGACAGCGGCCTCCAGGCATCCTTCGGCGGCGCCGGTCGAGAGGGCCGCGATCGCGATGCGTCCTTCGTCGAGGATGCTGAGGAAGCTGCGGAAGCCGCTCCCCCGCGTACCCAACAGGTTAGAGGCGGGAACCCGCGCGCTGTCGAAGGTGAGGGGATGTGTGTCCGACGCGTTCCACCCGACCTTGTCGTACGGCGCTTCGACCGTGAACCCCGGCGTCCCGTTCGGCACGATGATGGTGGAGATCTCCTTGCGCCCATCCTCGTTCCCGGTCACCGCCGTGACCGTGACGAACCGCGTGATGGGGGTCCCGGAGTTCGTGATGAACTGCTTCGAACCGTCGATCACCCACTCGTCGCCGTCGAGGCGCGCCGTGGTCCTGGTCGCACCGGCATCGCTGCCGGCCTCCGGCTCCGTGAGGCCGAAGCCCGCCAGGGCTCGCCCGGCGAGCAGGTCCGGCAGTAGCTCCTGGCGCTGCTCCTCCGAGCCGAAGCGGTAGATCGGCATCGCGCCGAGGCTGACCCCTGCTTCGAGCGTGATCGCGATGGACTGGTCGACGCGCGCGAGCGCCTCGATCGCGATGCCGAGTGCCATGTAGTCGCCGCCCTGTCCGCCGTACTCCTCGGGGAACGGTAGACCGAACAATCCGAGATCGCCCATCTGGCGAACGACGTCCATCGACAGCGTGTGCGTGCGATCGGCCTCGTAGGCCTGCGGTGCGACGACCGTGTCGGCGAATTCGCGCACCATGGCGGCGAGCTCGCGCTCCTCGTCGGTCAGCTCTTCCATGTTCAGCTCTCCTCCGTCGTCACGCGGGCGACCGGCTGGTCACGCCGCACCTGGTCGCCGACCGCGACCAGCAGATGCACCACACCGTCGTGCGGTGCCAGTACCGGGTGCTCCATCTTCATCGCCTCGATCGAGACGAGGGCTTCTCCCGCGGACACCGTGTCGCCGTCGGTCACGTGCACCGCCACGACGCTGCCCGGCATGGGGGCACGGCCCTCCGGCTCGGTCGCCGCAGCTCCCGAGTCGCGTGCGGACAACCGGCGCTGCATCCGCTGTCGCCTGTCGAGAGGGCGCAGGCGTCTCGTGCGACCTTCGTCCGCGACCCAGACCGCTCCCTCGGCATCGACTGCGGCCAGCACGCCCGCTCTGGAGGGGGAAGGAGACGCGTCATCGAGCTCGACCTCGTCGTCGTCGTCCGTGAGCGCGACGAACGGGGCATACGGCGCGTCCTGGGTCCCCAGGCGCCACCCGGGCAGCTCACGCCACAGCGGGCTGGTGCGCACCGATGCGGGGGGAACCGAAACGGCGTCCCGCGCCGCAGCCAACTGAGACGCCGAAGGCTTCACCGTCTCGAGGGGAAGCAGGGACTCGATGAGACCGGTGTCGAGATCGCCTTCGATGACCCGCGCGTCCTGGCACAGCATCCGCAGGAACGCGATGTTGGTCTCGACGCCCAGCACGACGGTGCGCGCGAGTGCCCGGTCCAGTCGTGCCAGTGCCGTGGCGCGGTCATCGGCGAAGGCGATCACCTTTGCGATCATCGGGTCGTAGAATCCGGTGACCTCGCTGCCGCTCTCGATGGCCGCATCCACGCGGACACCCGGCGGTGGGTCGAAGAGGAGCACCGTCCCCGTGGACGGAAGGAAGCCGCGCTCAGGGGCCTCCGCGTACACCCGAGCCTCGACCGCGTGACCGCGCAGGCGAGGTGTGACGTCCAGGGGAAGACCCGCTGCCGCGCGGAGCTGAAGCGCGACGAGGTCGAGTCCGGTGACCTCCTCGGTGACGGGGTGCTCCACCTGGAGCCGCGTGTTCATCTCGATGAAGAAGACCTCGTCCGGGGCGTCGGCGTCCACGAGGAACTCGACCGTGCCGGCCCCCACGTAGGAGACGCTCTCGGCGGCGAGCACCGCGGCGGAGAGCAGGCGCTCGCGCGTGTCGGCCGGGATCCCCGCCGACGGGGCCTCCTCGATGACCTTCTGATGCCGGCGCTGCAACGTGCACTCGCGTTCGCCGAGGGCGATGACGGTGCCGTGCACGTCGCCGAAGACCTGTACCTCGATGTGCCGTGGTCGTCTGATCAGCCGCTCGAGGATGAGCGCGTCGTCTCCGAAAGCGGCGGACGCGACCCGGCGGGCGGAGGCGAGAGCGCCGCGGAGCCCCGCCGCGTCGGCGACGACCTCCATGCCCTTTCCCCCTCCCCCTGCGCTGGGCTTGACCAGCAGCGGATATCCGACGGTCTCGGCCTCTTCGGCGATCTCGGTGTCGGACAGTCCCTTGGCATCGAAGCCGGGGACGACGGGGACCCCGTACCGCAGCACATGATCGCGGGCGCGAGCCTTGTCTCCCATGATCTGCAGGGCGTCGACGGAGGGACCGATGAAGACGACCCCGCTCTCCTCGCAGGCCTCGGCGAGTCCGACGCTCTCGGAGAGGAACCCGTAGCCGGGGTGGATCGCCTGCGCACCGGTGGTGCGCGCCGCGGCGATGACGGCGTCGATGTCGAGGTAGGAGTCGGCAGCGGGCGCTGGCCCGATCCGCACGGCCAGATCGGCCTCGCGGACATGAGGACTCGTCGCATCGGCGTCGCTGTAGACGGCGACGCTGCGGATGCCGAGCGCCCGCAGCGTGCGGATCACCCTGCGGGCGATCTCCCCACGGTTGGCGACGAGGACGGTGTGGAAAAGGACGTCGGACGACGTCGGTGTCGGATTCATGGACAAGGCACTCACATCCGGAAGACGCCGAAGCGCGGTTCGGGCAGCGGGCTGCGGGAGACGACGTCGAGGGCGAGGCCGAGAAGGTCGCGGGTCTGGGCGGGGTCGACGATGCCGTCGTCCCAGAGCCGCGCGGTCGCGTAGTACGGCTCGCCCTGGTGCTCGTACTGTTCCCGGACCGGGGCCTCGAAGGCTGCTCGTTCCTCCGCCGTCCAGGAGCCGCCGCGTGCGGAGAGCTGGTCCTCCTTGACAGTGGCGAGCACCGACGCGGCCTGCGCGCCCCCCATCACGGAGATGCGGCTGGCGGGCCAGGTCCACAGGAACCGCGGCGAGTACGCGCGCCCGCACATCGAATAGTTCCCGGCTCCGAAGGATCCCCCGATGATGACGGTGAGCTTCGGTACACGGGTGCTGGCGACGGCCGTGACCATCTTGGCGCCGTCCTTGGCGATGCCGCCGGCCTCCGCGTCGGAGCCGACCATGAAACCGGTGATGTTCTGCAGGAAGAGCAGAGGGATCCCCCGCTGGTCGCAGAGCTCGATGAAGTGGGCGCCCTTGAGCGCCGACTCGCTGAAGAGCACGCCGTTGTTCGCGACGATGCCGACGGGGTGACCGTGGAGACGGGCGAAGCCGGTGACCAGGGTCGTGCCGTACTCGGGCTTGAACTCGAGGAACGAGTCGCCGTCGACCAACCGCGAGATGACCTCGTGCACGTCGTACGAGGCATTGACGTCGACAGGGACGGCGTCGTAGAGGCTGGAAAGCTCGGAGGGAGCGCGGCTGCCGAGCACCTCCCAGGCCGGGGAGGCGGGAGGAGGGAGCGTCGCCACGATGTCGCGCAGGATCTCGAGGGCGTGCTCGTCGTCTTCGGCGAGATGGTCGACCACACCGCTGCGTCGTGCGTGCAGCTCGCCGCCGCCGAGTTCCTCCGCCGTGACGATCTCCCCGATGGCGGCCTTCACGAGCGGGGGGCCACCGAGGAAGATGGTCCCCTGGCCGCGCACGATGACGGTCTCGTCGCTCATCGCCGGTACGTAGGCGCCGCCGGCGGTGCACGAGCCGAGAACGGCGGCGAGTTGAGGGATGCCCTCCGCGGACATACGCGCCTGATTGAAGAAGATCCGCCCGAAGTGCTCGCGGTCCGGGAAGACCTCGTCCTGCTTGGGGAGGAACGCGCCCCCCGAATCGACGAGGTAGAGACAGGGAAGGCGATTCTCCAGCGCGATCTCCTGCGCGCGAAGATGCTTCTTGACGGTGAGGGGGAAGTACGTGCCGCCCTTGACCGTCGCGTCGTTGCAGACCACCATGACGTGCCGCCCGTGCACGAGACCGATACCGGCGATCACGCCCGCGCCCGGCGCCTCTCCCCCGTACAGGCCGTCAGCCGCGAGGGGCGCGACCTCGAGGAAAGGGCTGCCCTCATCGAGCACACGGGTGACGCGATCGCGAGGGAGCAGCTTCCCTCGCGCCAGGTGACGCTCGCGAGAAGCGTCCGGTCCTCCGCGCGCGGCGGCGGCGAGGCGGTCTCGCAGTTCGTGCGCGAGCGACTCCTGGGATGTCGGCATCGTGATGTCCTCCTCGACCCACGTCCGCCCTGGGCCGAGCCCTGGCGCGGTGCATGCACTTTCGGTTAGTGTTCACTAACCCGTTGATTCAGGTTAGCGAGGATTAACTGAGATGACAAGCCCGGTCACCGCCCGAGACCGCGCCAAGGCCGAACGGTCCGATGCGATCCTGCACGCCGCAGCACGACTGTTCGCCGCGCGCGGGTACAGCGGCGTGAGCCTGGAGGACATCGGCGCTGCCGTCGGTGTGTCCGGCCCGGCCGTCTATCGTCATTTCGCCGGTAAGCAGGCTCTGCTGGGAGCGGTCCTCGTCAAAGTCAGTCAGGACCTCATCCACGGCGGACGCCGCGTCGCTGACGAGGCCCCGACGCCCGACGCGCGGATGCATGCCCTGATCGAGTTCCACGTGGACTTCGCCCTGGGTAACGCCGAGGTGATCCAGGTGCAGGACCGCGATGTCGCGTTCCTGTCCGATGCCGACCGCGCCGAGGTACGCCGCCTGCAACGCGCCTACATCGAATTGTGGATGGCGGCCCTGGCTCCGTTGCATCGAGGCGGCACGGGCGGCGCCGATCCGGACGAGCTGCGTCTGCGCGTGCAGTCCTGCTTCGGACTCATCAACTCCACGCCGCACAGCACGCGTGCGGCGGCCAGACGGCACTCCGCCACCGCGACCGTGTTGATCGCGATGGCGGATGCTGCCGTGCGCGCGACTAGCTGAGGAGCATCGCCCGCCCTGGCTCCTCGAGGAGGTCGGCCACATCCTTCAGGAACCGGGCGCCCTCCGCGCCGTCGACCATCCGGTGGTCGAAAGAGAGACTGAGGGTCATCAGCTGCCGCAGCGCGATCTCGCCCCGGTGTTCCCAGGGCTGACGACGTACCGCGCCCACGGCCAGGATCCCGGACTGACCGGGGGGAAGGATCGGCGTACCGGCATCGACACCGAACACGCCGATGTTGGAGATCGAGAAGGTGCCGCCCGCGAGCTCCGCCGGCGAGGTCTTCCCCGAACGCGCGACCTCGGCGAGGGATTTCACGGCGTCCGCGAGTTCGGTGAGTGTCAGCCGCTCGGCATCTCTGATCATGGGGACGATCAGTCCACGCTCCGTCGCCGCCGCGATCCCGAGATCGACGTAGTTGTGCTGGACGATCTCGCCGGCGGCCTCATCCCAGCGCGAGTTGAGGCCAGGAGTCCGCCCGAGAGCGAGGCAGACCGCCTTCGCCACCACGGCGAGCGGCCCGATCCGATGTGCGCTCAGCGATCGATCTTCGCGGAGACTCGACAGCAGGTCCATGGTCGCGGTCACGTCGACGGTATGGAAGACGGTGACGTGCGGGGCCGTGAAGGCGCTCTGGACCATCGCCGCCGCCGTGTGCTTGCGCACTCCGCGGATGGGGATCCGGGTCTCGCGCTCCTCGCCGGCGAGTGCGGCGGGGCTGGCCGGAAGTGCAGCGGACGACGTGGAATGCACGCCGCCGCCGGCGCGATCGTGCGCGCCGACGCGTTCCGCATAGGCGTCGACATCGTTGCGGGTGATGAGGCGGTCGCCCACTTCTGCCGCAACCAGCACGAGATCGATGCCGAGCCTCTTCGCGTGGGCGCGCACCGGGGGCGTCGAGCGTGGGCGCTCGATCACGGCGTCGACGGCTGACGGAGCAGCGTCGTGCGGTGCCGCCTCGAGAACGGCCGTGTCGATGGTGGCCGGAGCGGACGCGCCGATCCTCCGTGCCCGCCGCGCTGGTCGCCCTGAGCTCGTGGGCGCGGCGCCGTACCCCACCAGGTTCGGCTCGGCCTTCTCCCCAGGCTCCGAGGAGGGCGACGGGGCCGCCGGCTCCTCCCCCACGACATCGAAGGCGATCAGAGGAGCACCGACGGCGATGGTCTGTCCTGCTTCCGCGTGCAACGTCGAGACGATGCCCTCGTAGGGCGAGGGCAGCTCGACGACCGCTTTCGCGGTCTCGACTTCTGCGAGCGTCTGGTTGAGAGTGACGCTGTCGCCGGGAGCGACGAGCCAGGTCACGACCTCGGCTTCTGTCAGTCCTTCCCCGAGGTCGGGAAGGCGGAACTCCGCGATCATGCCTCTGCTCCCGTCAGGCTGTTCGGCCGGTCCAATACCCGGTCGACGGCGTCGAGCAGTCGATCCAGGTCCGGGAGGTGGTACTTCTCGAGCTTCGCGGGCGGGTAGGGGATGTCGTGGCCGGTGACCCGCAGTGGAGCCGACTCGAGGTACTCGAAACAGCGCTCCGTGATGCTCGCGATCACTTCCGCGGCCACTCCCGCTTCCCGCGACGCCTCGTGAGCGACCACGACGCGGCCCGTCTTCCGCACCGAAGCCGCGACGGAGTCATAGTCGACGGGCGAGAGGGAACGGAGATCGATGACCTCGAGCGACGTTCCCTCATCCGCCGCGGCGTCCGCTGCCTGCAGTGCGGTGGACACCATGGCGCCGTACGTGATGAGGGTCGCATCCGTCCCGGTCCGCACCACGCGCGCGAGACCCATCGGCGGCGCGTCGGCCAGCGGGGCTTCGAGGTCGACCTCGCCCTTGTGGTGGTACAGCCGCTTCGGCTCGAAGAAGATCACGGGGTCGTCGGAGGCGATGGCCTGTCGCAGGCTTCGATACGCGTCCTCCGGGTTCGAGACCGTGATCACGCGCAGTCCTGCCGTGTGCACGAAGTAGGCCTCCGGAGACTCCGAGTGATGCTCGGCAGCGCCGATGCCGCCCGCCCACGGGATCCGGATGGTGATGGGCATCTTCACCCTGCCCTGAGTGCGGTAGTGCAGCTTCGCGACCTGAGCGACGATCTGATCGAAGGCGGGATACACGAAGCCGTCGAACTGGATCTCGACGACGGGTCGGTAGCCGCGGAATGCGAGGCCCACCGCCGTGCCGACGATTCCGGACTCGGCGAGCGGCGTGTCGATCACGCGCGCTGCGCCGAACTCGTCGAGCAGTCCGTCGGTGATGCGGAAGACGCCTCCCAGCTTGCCGATGTCCTCCCCGAGCAGCACGACCTTGTCGTCATCGCGCATCGCCTGGCGGAGACCGGCTCCGAGGGCCTTCCCGAGAGTCAGCTCGGTCATGGTCACACCTCGCTCTCGAAGGTGGCGAGGTACGAGGCGTACTCATCGCGCTGCCGCTCGAGTCCGGTGTGCGGCTCCGCGTAGACGCCGTCGAACACGGCGAGTGCCGGCCGTGTGACCATTCCGAGGCACGCGGCACGCATCTCCTTGGCGACGAGATCGGCTGCGGACTGGGTCTCGGCGACGTGCTCTTCGGTGAGCTCCCCGCCGGCGCGCAGGTGTGCCTCCAATCGCGCGATCGGATCGCGGCGGCGCCAGGAATCCAGTTCCTCCTGGTCGCGGTACCGGGTCGGATCGTCGGCCGTGGTGTGCGGACCCATGCGATAAGTGACGGCTTCGATGTAGGCGGGGCCCTTGCCGGACCGTGCGTGATCGAGAGCCCAGCGCATGGCCGCCATGCAGGCGAGCACGTCGTTGCCGTCCACCCGCAGGCTGGGGATGCCGAATCCTGGTGCCCTTCCCGCGATCGGATACTGCGACTGCACGGCCACCGGCTCGGAGATCGCCCAGTGGTTGTTCTGGCATACGAAGACGACCGGCGCCTGGTACGACGCGGCGAAGATCATCGCCTCGTTCACGTCACCCTGGCTGGTGGCTCCGTCACCGAAGTAGGTCACCGCCACCTCGTCAGCGCCGTCGTGCTGGATGCCGAGCGCGTAGCCGACCGCATGCAGTGTCTGCGCTCCGATGATGATCTGCAAGGGAGCGACACCGAGGTCGGCGGGATCGTGAGCCGCACCTTCCTCACCGCGCCACATGCGCACGTAGTCTCCGGGCTCCGCGCCCCGCGCGTAGATGACTCCGGTCTCCCGGTAGCTGGGGAACACGAAGTCCTCGGGAGCGAGGGCACGGGCCGTGCCGATCTGCGTCGCTTCCTGTCCCTGGCAGGGCGCCCAGAGTCCGAGCTGTCCCTGGCGCTGAAGCGCGACACCCTCGGCATCGATGCGGCGGAGGATGACCATGTCCCGGAGCAGAGAACGCAGCTGCTCGGCATCGACGTCGGCGACGAACGGGTCCAACCGGGGGTTCGGGATGCGACTTCCGTCGGGGTTCAGGAGGCGCTCCGAGAGCTCCAGATCCTGTGCCGTGTCTGCGATGGGCGTGGCCTGCGGTGACATCGTCGTCCTCCTCGTCCTCGGCGGCCCTCGTGAGGCTCCGCGCACTGATGCCAGCGTCATCACCGGCATGGTCTGAGAGTACGTCCGCTCAACACCTCGCTCAAGCATTCCAAGAGTGCTTGAGCATGTTGCTCAATTTCGCTCGAGAGAGTGCTGCTAAGGTTTGGCACTATGCCAGGACTGGACCGCATAGATCTCGAGCTTCTCGCCGCACTCGCCGACGACCCGCGCACGACGATCGTCGCGCTCGCGGAGAACCTGGGGCTCTCGCGCAACACGATCCAGGCGCGGATGGCGCGGTTGGAGCAGAGCGGGATCTTCCTGTCCTACGAACGGTCCTTCTCGCCCGACGTGCTCGGTTTCCCCCTGCAGGCCTTCGTGAGCATCGGGGTCCGTCAGACGGAACTGCCCCGCATCATCAACGAGCTTTCCCGGATCCCCGAGGTCGTGCAGGCGCACGGCCTCAGCGGATCGATCGATCTGCTCGCGCGGGTGGCCTGCCGCGATGCGCGGCACCTCTTCGACACGGACGCGCGCATCCTGTCCATCGAGGGCGTCGAACGCACGGAGACGTCGTTGGCGATGGGTGAGGTCATCCCGTTCCGTGTGGCCGGCCTCATCGGCCTCGCGCGACGGGAATCCTGAGGAATCGGCGAACGGCTCCCGCAGCTTCGGCCGGGGTCTCGTAGTGGATCAGGTGTCCGACGTGCGCGATCTCGACGAGGCGGGCGTCCGGGAACATCGTCGCCAGCTTCCGCTCCGCTTCGATGGGTGTGATGTCGTCCCGCTCGGCTGCGACGAGCAGTGTCGGAACGTCGATCTCGGGGGCGAACTCGCGTACGTCGTGCGAAACGCTCGTGACGAAGGCGTCGCGGAGCACATCCCGATCCGAGAATCGGGAGAAATAGGTGTCGTGCTGGTCGTGGATGAACCGGCGGAGTTCCGGATCCCTCGTCTTGGCCATCGTGATGCTCATCACACGGACGATGATCCGGTTGCGCAGCAGGGCCGTCCCGACCTTCTCGGGGAGCCTGGCGCCGAGAGCGTAGTAGAGGACCGCAAGTCGTGTCATCAGTCCCTTCGGCCCCTCGAGCGCCGGCGCACCGATGGGGTTCAGCAGGATCAGGCGCGGGGTCTGCAGTCCGCGTGCCACGGCGGCTGAGGCCACGATCGAACCGAAGGAATGGCCGAGGATCACGGCACCTGGGGCGACTTCGGCGACGAAGTCGGTGAGCCACTCCGCATACTCGTCGAGATCATGCGTGCGTCGTGGCACAGGGGCAGACTCGCCGAAACCGGGAAGATCCGGCGCGATCACCCGCACCTCGGGCAGGAACGCGAGCACCGGTTCGAGGCCGTGGTGCTCCCCTCGGAAACCGTGCACCGCGACGACGGTGGTGTCTGCGTCGTCGGGGCCGTACGCCCAGTAGGCCGTGGTCCCCCCATGCACCTCGACCTCGCGACGCTGCACGGGAAGGCGACGAAGACGGTCCGCATACGGGGAAGGCACGCTCATACTCCCGAGTCTACGAGCGGCCTCGCGGGTTCTGGTGCATCCCGGATACCTGCACGGCGGAGGCTCAGGCATCGTGGGATACGCTCCTGATCGTGCGCTTTCGAGTGGGATCGACGCGCGTAGCACGAGGAGTAGCCCATGCAGTTCACGTCCACCGATCTGGCCCAGGTGGAGTCCACATGGCAGCAGTACGTTCCGTCGTCGTCGCTGCAGGATGCGGATCCGCGCAGCTTCCGCTTCGACTGGCGATCCGAGGAACTCGGCACCGCGTCCCTGATCGACTACCGACTCACCGCCAAGGTGCACTCTCGGGCAGAACCTCAGGAGCAGCTGCTGGTGTGTCGGGTCGACGCTCCCGATGCGCGTGTCTGGTCGGGACGCGAGTCCCTGGATGCAGGCTCGGCCTGGATGTCCGACGGCACCGAGGTCGAAGCCCGATGGGACCGGACAGCGCGCGTACGGGCGTTCGTGTTCGATCATCGCGCCGCCCAGGCGCGCGCGAGGCAGATCACGGGTGATGACCGACGGGAGTTGCGCACGACGGGGTTCGTGCCGCACTCCCCTGCCGACGCTCGGCGCTGGGAGCGGATGTTCGAGTACGTGGATCAGTCCGTGAACGCGGGGCCGACCGATCATCTGCTCCTCGCCGAACTCGAACGGCACGCCCTGGCGATGACGCTTTCGGCGTTCCCGACCACATTCACCGACTCCCTCAGGCGGCCGGCACAGCGAGCCGGAGCGCCGGCCTCGGTCCGTCGTGCGCTCGCCTACATCGACGCGAATGCGCACCTGGCGATCACCATCGATGACGTCGCCGCCGCGTCTTACATCTCCACACGAGGACTGCAGTACGCCTTTCGACGAGCGTTGGACATGACGCCCGCCGACGCTCTGCGGCGGGCGCGCCTCGACGGGGCGCACCGGGATCTCCGCAACGGCGAGGGCCGATCGGTCGCCGAAATCGCGCGCCGCTGGGGCTTCAGCAACTCGTCTCGCTTCACTGCGGCGTATCGTGACGCCTACGGCGCAGCGCCCGTCCTCGCCTCGTGATCGTGACGCTCGCCTTGTGAACGTGACACTGAGCGAACAGATTGTTCGCTCAGTGCAATGTGGTGCGTCAGGCGCAGGGTGCGCGTCGATTTGTTGGCTAGAGTTCGAATTCCCGGACCACTTCCCGGTCCGTCGAGCACGCCATCGAGGAGAACCATGGCCCGCCCCCTGACCGTCGTGTCCCGCCGCCACTGCTGATGGGCAGCCTGTACTACGGCGACACATCGACGCCGATCTACATCGAGGATCGCGCCTTGGCGCACCTCAAGGTGGTCATCGCCACCAAGCTCCGCCGGAACGAGAGCTTCACCCTCTCCTGGCGTCACCCCGAGGGTGAGGCCCCTGGGCGATCGACCCTCTGGCTCCACCCGTCGATTCCTCTGAGGTTCGTCTTCCAGGAACCGGAGTCTCCCGATCTGAGCCGGAGGTGGATCGAGGAGCTCGCGCACTCGGCGAGTTCGAGCGGCGGCATCGTCCTGGTCGAGGAGCACCTCGAGACCATCGCGCCGGACTGATCACCGCTTCGCACTGACGGCGTCGGACACTCTGGTGACCGACGCCGTCACTGCGTGTATTCAAAAGCCGGTGTCGCTCACAGGGCGGCGCAACTCACAGGGCCTCGTCGCCGCTGGAGCTCACGGAGCGACGAGTGGTCGGCTCCCCCGTGGCGGGGTCGACGTATGTGCGTGAGACCGTCTCCGTTCGCCGGCGACGCGCGAGCAGCACGATGCCGATGAGGAAGATGATGACTCCCGCTCCCATCAGGATGTAGCCGACCATGTCGAGGTCGACCCAGGGAACGTCGACGTTGATCGCGAAGACGAGGATCGCCCCGATCACGAAGAGCGCGATTCCGCTGCCGATGCTCATTGTTCCTCCTGTCTCTGCGGCGCGGTGCCGCACTCCGGAAGCATGGCGTGGGGTCGCGGCGCCGAGGAGGGGCTTGACATCGGCGCGAACCCTTCTCCTCCGCGGCGCTCCGCGCGTCAGGCGGCGTCGACGGTCGGCTGCTGCAGCCAGAGGTCGGGGCCGAAGACCTCGTAGGCGATCCGCTCCGCAGGTATCCCCCGGCCGATCAGCGTCGCCCTGACAGAGCGCATGAACTCGAGAGGGCCGCACATGAAGACGACCGCGTCGTCCGGGAGCTCGACATTCGAGAGGTCCATCCGCCCGGGGAGCGCGGGGTGGAGGGTCGGGGCCGCGTCCGCCCCGTCCGCGTACCAGTTCTGCGCCTTGGCATCCTTCATCGCGAGCACCTGTCGCCGCAAGGAGGGATACAGCACATGGGCGTCGTGGTTCCGGTCGGCATGGAAGAGTCGGATGGTGCGTTCCGGGGCGCGACGGGACAGATCCTCGACGATTGCGGTGATCGGTGTGATGCCGATGCCTGCGGAGACGAGGACGAGGGGATGCCCGGTGTCATCGAGCACGACGTCACCTGCTGGTTGGGACACATCGAGCACGGTGCCGGGGTGGGCGTGCTCGTGGAGCCAGGTCGAGACCTGACCGTCGGGGACGCCTGCACTGCCGCGGACGCGCTTGACGGTCACGCGCAGCGCATCGCCTCGCGGACCGGAGGAGATCGTGTACTGGCGGGGCTGTCTGGACCCGTCCGGCAGGTCCACCGCGATGGCGACGTACTGCCCCGTCCGATGTGACGCGACGACGCCGTCGACAGGCGCGAGGAGGAGCGAGACAACGTCGTCCGACTCGACGACGCGCTCCACCACCCGATGCTTGCGCCACGGATGGGCGGGATCGGTGCCGCCCTGCGCGTACAGCTTCGCCTCTTCGGCGATGAGGGAGCACCCGAAGAGCCAGTAGACCTCGTCCCAGGCGGCTCTGACCTCTGTGGTCACCGCATCGCCGAGCACCGTCTGCACCGCATCGAGGAGGTAGTGGCCGACGATCGTGTACTGGCGTGCCTGGACACCCAGCGAGACGTGTTTGTGGGCGATCCGACTCATGATCGGCGTGAAGTCGGGGGCGTCCGGGTCGATGAGGTGCACGGCGAAGGCGACGACCGACGCGGCCAGAGCTCGCGGCTGCTCGCCGATAGCCTGGTTCGCACGGTTGAACACCCGCAGCAGTTCGGGGTGCGCGGTGAACATCTCCCGGTAGAACAGCGTGGTGATCTCATCCGCGTGCGCGGCTACGACTCCTGCGGTCGCACGTACGACCGCCTCGGACTCCGTTGAGAGCTTCATGACTTCCCTTCTCTTCAGCGTCATGGTCGTTCCACCATCGCCGGACCAGACCGAGTGCGCGCGCCCTTTCACCGGGTTATTTCCGGCCGAAACGCGCCCTCCTCTCTGCCGGCGTGCTTATCCTCGCCCCATGCCCCGTCGAGCCCATGACTTCCGAGGTCTGACCCAACCGCGGCGCCTGCGCCTGCTCCGCGCCATCCAGGAGACGCCCGGCCGAGACGCCGGCGCGCTCGCCGAGGAGAGCGGGATCCCGTTGAACACCGCACGTGACCACCTGCGGGTGCTCGAAGACGAAGGCCTGATTCGCAGTGAGCCCGTCAACACCGGCCATCGCGGTCGTCCACCCCTCGTCTTCCACCCTGTGCGTGAGACATCGTCGAGCCAGAGAGCACGGTCACGGGTCGAAGGCGCCGATGTGAGGGGCCGCATGCTCCGCGCAGTGACGTCGGAGAGTCCGCGCCTCGGCGAGCAGGCCCTCCGGCAGGTTGACGTCCTGTACGAGCACCTCGACGATGCCGGTCTGAACCCCGTCGTCGACGAGGAAACGCTCCGATTCGATCTTGCTCCCTGCCGCTACCGCGGCCTGCTCGCCGAAGATCAGGCGCTCGTATGCGCCGTGCATGCGCAACTCGTGCGCGATGTGCTCCGACTGGGCGATGGTCCTCTGGAGATGCGGCGACTCGATCCGTTCGTGACGCCGCATCGCTGCACGCTGCTGCTGTCATCGAGCGAGCAGGGATCCGCTGAGGATCGTGAGTAGGGCGGGTCGGACTTGAACCGACGATCGTTGGGTTATGAGCCCACTGCCTTAACCAGCTTGGCCACCGCCCCGTACGGGTCCCAGCCTAGCGGCCAGGGCGCTCACACCCGCGTCGCCGCCGAGTGCGTCTGCGAGTGTCCGAGATAGATGTCGGCGTTGGCCAGGAGATCCGCTCGCTCCTCTTCGCTGAGCGCTCGACGCACCTTCGCCGGCACGCCGGCGACGAGAGAGCCTGCGGGGATCTCTGCCCCCCCGAGGACGACCGCTCCTCCGGCGATGAGACATCCTTCGCCGATGACGGCACCGCTGAGGATCACCGCCCCCATCCCCACCAGGCTTCCGTCGCCGATCGTGCAGCCGTGCACGACCGCGTTGTGTCCGACCGAGACCTTGGAGCCGATCACCACAGGATGCGCTGCATCGACGTGGACGGAGACGTTGTCCTGGAGATTGGAGCCGGGGCCGATGACGATCTGCGCCGAATCCCCGCGAAGGACGGCGTTGTACCAGACGCTGGAGCCCGCCGCGAGGCTGACGTCGCCGACGATGCGAGCGCCGTCGGCGACGAATGCGGTCGCGTCGACCGACGGCGTACTGTTCGGCAGGGCGAGGATGGAGGCTCCGGACGCGATGCTCATGAGGCGAGACTACCCTCACTTCCGCGGAATCACGCGGAAGTGAGCCGAGCCTCAGCTTGCTTGCGGAATGTCTGACGCTGAGTAGCGTTGTCTTCATCAGATACGAGAAACCGTTCCGGAGGAGCACAAGATGAGCAAGGCACAGACCGTTTCCACCACCGCCATCGACCCGACCGTGGCTGCAGGGGCGGCCCAGTTCCTCTCCCCTGTCGTCCTCGGTCTCCAGGCACTGACCATCAACGGCAAGCAGGCCCACTGGCATGTCCGCGGCGCGAACTTCGTCGGCGTGCACGAGCTGCTCGACACGATCGTCGCCCACGCCGGCGACTTCGCCGACACCGCCGCTGAGCGTATCGTCGCTCTCGGTCTGCCGATCGATGCACGCGTGAGCGCCGTCGCGGAGAAGGCGGGCTCGACGTCGGTCGCGGCCGGCTTCGCACAGTCCGACGAGCTGATCCGCGCGGTGATCTCCGACATCGACGCCGTCCTCGTCGACGTCAAGGCCGCTGTGGAAGGCCTCGACGAGGTCGACCTCACCAGCCAGGACGTCGCGATCGAGATCCAGCGCGGCCTCGAGAAGGACCGTTGGTTCCTCGTCTCGCACATCGCGGCCTGATCGCAGACATCGTCTGAACGTGGCAAGGGCGGTCCTCGGTTCTCCGAGGGCCGCCCTTGCTGCACGAGTAACCCATCAGTGCGCGTGTGTGACGTATCCCCCCAAGACGGTGGAGAGCACGCTCATCGAGCGCAGAGCCGGCCCCGTCGACGTCAGCGGGTCCGCCGCACACAGGACGATGTCGGCGGGCTCACCCGGCCGCAGCGAAGTACGCACGCTCGCTTCCAGTGCCTGGTCGACCGTGATCCGCTCTTCCGGATGCCATGCTGCTCGCGCGTCGGCCGTCCGGGACACCGCTGCGGAGATGGCCTGCCACGGATCGAGCGGGGCCACCGGGGCGTCGGAACCGAAGCGCAACTGTGCCCCTGATGCGCGCAGTGATGCGAGGGGATAGCCGATCGAGGTCTGCTCCGACCAGTGCCGGTCCACCAGATCGCGATCATCGACGGCGTGCTGCGGCTGAACGCTGGCGATCACACCGAGGCGAGCGAACCGCGTGAGGTCGGTGTGTCGCACGAGCTGGACATGCTCTATCGATCCGGCTGCGCCCGTGGTGGTGAAGGCATCCAGCGCCGAGGTGATGGCCCTGTCGCCGATCGCGTGGACCGCCACCCCCAGTCCTGCGCCGGTCGCGCGGGTGAGGAGGTCGACCAACTCGTCGGAGGGCACCGTGAGCATGCCGAAGTTGCCAGGATCTCCCGGGTAGGCGTGCGAGCACGCGGCTGTCCGAGTGCCCAGGGAACCGTCTGTGATGATCTTCAGCGGCCCGACGCGCACAAGCCCCGCCCCGCGGGACGGAGTCTCGGTCTGTTCACGGAGTTCACCCGTGCGGAGCCCGGCGTCGATGGCGCGTTCGAGGTCGAACGGGTACACCGCGAACTCGACGCGATGGGAGGCGAAGCCCGCCTGCACCCGTCGCGGCCACGCTTCCGCACTCCACGCCATGTCGAAGTCGACGAGGCCGGTGACGCCTCGAGCCGCGGCCTGCTCCCCTGCCCGCACCATCGCACGGTCACCATGAGCGGCGTCGACGGCATTGAGGCGCCGCGAGATCTCGAAAGCATCGGTCTCGCGCAGCACGCCGTCCTCGCTGCGGAAGCCCTCACGAGCGAGTGCAGCGCTGTTCAACCAGACGCTGTGGACGTCGGCGTTGATGAGGTAGGTGGGAACGCCGCCGGTGGCTGTGTCCAGGAGTTCGAGTGACGGACGATCCGGCCATAGCGCATCTCGGAAACCGGTCCCGACGCGTCGACCGTCCGCCAGCGGGGGAACACCACTCATCGCACCCGCTGCGGCCGCTGCGGATTCCGCGTGTCCGAGCGGCGCGCGCTCCGATGTCAGCGCCCATTGGACGGTGTGGACGTGGTTGTCCCAGAGCCCGGGAACCGCCCAGGCGCCGTCGGCGGCGAGGACGCGGCCGCGGGCGGACAGAGCACCGGTCGGGGCGATGTCGACTATGCGTCCATCGGCGATGAAGATGTCGACCGGTTCGTCGTCCATCAGGAACTCGCGTCCTGGTCCGGCGATCCGCACGGCTGTGATGGTGTCGATGGCGGCGCCGCGTTCGGTCACTGCTGTACCCCTCCTCGGCGTGCGTCCTGCGCGCGCCGCATCTCCGCGGCGAGGGCCGGGTTCGCGTAGGGTCCGTCGCCGGAGAGCTCCTCGATCACCGTCTCGATCGTCTCCGGCGCCTTGTTCTGGCTGAGCTTCCTCTTGGCGACGACTCGTGTCGGTGTCAATCGGAAACCCACCGTTCCCGCGGCCAGCCGCTCCACGTAGGCCGCGTCGTTGGGGCGCTCCCACATGCGTCGCGGTTCCGGCATCAGGGATTCGAAGTGCGCGACGAGGCGGTCGAGCACGACGAGGTTCTCCTCGGCGCTCAGGATCTCGGGAACGCCGGACAGATGGACAGCGGTGTAGTTCCAGGTCGGTACCGCGGGCACATCGCCGTACCATCCGGGCGAGATGTAGCCGTGTGGGCCATGGAAGGCCACCAGCATCTCTCGGTCCTCCCCCAGCCCGTGGATGAGGTCGTCAGGACGACCCACGTGACCCACGACGGTGAGGTCGTCGTGGGCGTCGTCGAGCAGGACGGCGTAGTGCGAGGCCACGAGCCCCTCCCCGCCAGAGCTCATGATCGTCGCCCAGGGGTTCGCCTCGATCACGCGGCGGATCTCGGGCACATCGGCCAGCGTGAAGCTGGGATTCTGTCGCATTCGATCAGCCTAGATCCGGTGGTGGCGGCGCGGGCGGATCATGCCTGGCAACGCGGGCACCAGTACAGCTTCCGAGCGCCGATCTCCTCCAGCGCGATCTCGGTCCCGCAGATACGGCAGGGCAGACCAGCGCGGTGATAGACCCAGTGACGATCGTCCCGGTTGGCCATGGCGGCGCGGTAGTCCGGGCCGGTCAGACCGTCCATCGTCATCATCTGCCCCGTCTCCACACCGATGGCGAGCAGACGCACCCAGTCGTGCCAGAGCGCGCGCACGACGTCTTCGGGAACGTCGCGACCCGGCGTGTGCGGGTTCAGCCTCTGCCGGAACAGCATCTCGGCGCGGTAGACGTTCCCGATGCCGCTCACGACCGACTGGTCCATGAGCAGGAGTGCGATCACCGTCGGCTTCTTCCTGACAGCGCGGACGAAACGCTCCTCGTTCTCGACCGGATCGCCGACCAGCGGGTCAGGGCCCAGTTTTGCGACGGTCGCGAGCATCTCCTCAGGCGTCTGCAGGACGCACGCGGTCGGCCCTCGGAGGTCGGCCGCGGTGATGTCGGTCATCAGACGCAGTCGAACCTGGCCGACCACGGGCGGCGGCCACTCCATGCCCTCATCAGCGAGCCCCTTCGTCTGCTCGGACATGCGCACGTGCACCCGCGTGCGTCGGGGCGCACCGATCGAGGACAGCGAGTTCTCCCCCGCATCATCGAGGATCGCGTCCTCGAGGATCGTGCCCCGCTGATTGGTCTGGCCCATACGGCCGTTGGCGGAGGCGATGGTCGGGTCGACGACGATCTCACCGGCGAAGTCCCACGCTCCATACAGGCCGAGATGCACCCGGAGCCACAGGTCGCCTTCCGTCTCCAGGAACATCTGCTTGCCGACCGCCTGCACGCTCACCGCGGCACGGCCGTCGAGCAGGGATGCTCCCTCGGCGAACCGACCCTGCGGGCTGGAAGCGCTCAGCGTCTTGCCGACGAAGTTGCGGTCGAACTGCCGAGCGATCCGGTGGACGGAATGACCCTCGGGCATGTCAGGCCCGCGGGTCCGGGAGCAGTGAGCCGTCGCGTTCGAAGTCGGCGATCTGTCCGATGCGCCGCACGTGGCGCTCGTCGCCCGAGAACGGGGTCGTGATGAAGCGGTCGATGAACGAGGTGACCTCGTCGTACGTGTGCTGACGCGCGCCGATGGAGATCACGTTCGCATCGTTGTGCTCGCGGGCCAGCTCCGCGGTCGAGAGGTTCCAGACGAGCGCCGCACGTACGCCCTCGACCTTGTTCGCGGCGATCTGCTCGCCGTTTCCGGAGCCCCCGAAGACGACGCCGAGCGCCTCGACGCCCGCACGCTGATCGGCGATGACGGCCTGCGCCGCGCGGATGCAGAACGCCGGGTAGTCGTCGACCGCGTCGTACTCGACGGGACCGTGATCGACGACCTCGTGCCCGGCGGCGCGCAGATGGTCCTGCAGCTGCGTGGAGAAGTCGAGGCCCGCGTGGTCGGTGGCGATATGGATGCGCATGTGTCCCATCCTAGAAGCGCGCGCCGGTCACCGAGAGGTCACGGAGCGACGCCTGCGGCAGCCGGCTTGAAGCCCGCCCGGATGTTCTCGCAACAACCGGGGCGGCACACGTCGAACCCGCCGGGAAGGGAAGTGACGTGAGCGCGTTCCTCGTTGGGACGCCCCTGGAGGCGCTCCTCGATCAGATCGACGATGCCCGCGACGAATGCCGGCGATACGCCGGGGGTCGGAGTACGGGTGAAGGAGAGTCCCGCTTCCTCCGCGGCCTCCGCCGCCTCGGTGTCGAGGTCCCACAGGACCTCCATGTGGTCGCTCATGAATCCCACCGGCACGACGGCGACGGCCTTGCGTCCGCGCTCGGGCAGCTCGCCGATCACGTCGCAGACATCGGGCTCGAGCCACGGCTGCGAGGCGGGACCGGAGCGGGACTGGTAGACGAGCTCCCACGACACGTCGGCGGCCGCCGGGACGGTCTGGCGGACGCGATCCATGACCCACGCGGCGACGGCGAGGTGCTGCGCGGCATAGGCGCCGCCCTCACCCCACTCGATGTCGCGGGCACCCGAGCGCTCGGCGTCGGCGGTGGGGATGCTGTGCGTCGAGAAGAGGATCTGGATGTCCGCGGCTGCGATGCCTTCGGCGAGGAAGTTCTCGATGGCCTCACGGACACCGGTCTCGAACGCCTCGACGAAGCCGGGGTGATCGTAGAACGGGCGGATCTTGTCGATCGTGACGGTCTCGCCCAGGCCGGTCTCCTCCAGGATGCGGGCGAAGTCCTCCCGGTACTGGCGGCAGCTGGAGAACGAGCTGTACGCACTCGTGGCGAAGGCGAGCAGGGTGTTGTGCCCGTTGCTCGACGCCTCGGTCACGACCTCTTCCAGGTACGGCGCCCAGTTGCGGTTGCCCCAGTAGACCGGGAGCGTGATGCCCCGCTCGGCGAGAGCGTTCTGCAGCGCCTCCTTGAGCACGCGGTTCTGACCGTTGATCGGACTCACCCCGCCGAAGTGGCGGTAGTGGTGCGCGACTTCCTCGAGCCGCTCGTCGGGGATGCCGCGGCCGCGCGTCACGTTCCTGAGGAACGGGATCACATCCTCCTGGCCCTCGGGCCCGCCGAATCCGGCGAGAAGGATCGCGTCATAGGCGACCGGTGCGGTCACGAAAGGTGCACCACCGGAGGCAGCAGGCGAGGCAAAGGGGACGACATTCGGCTCGATCGCAGTCACCCGTCCATCCTCCCACTTCTACGGAGTGCCGGAGTGCGCGCGAGCACCGTTTCTATCCGATTCCCCTGCACCGCGATGGAGATCAGGCATTCCCCGCACTGGCGTAGGCTGTCAGGGTTGCCGTCGGCGCCAACTGCGCCCAGCCCCGGTGACATCCCCTCACCCCTGGGAGTACAGCTGTGCCTGGAGAGAACCTCACCCGTATCGAAGCGCAGGAGCGCCGCGACGTCGTCGACACGCAGTCCTACGAAGTCGCCCTCGATCTGACCAAGGGCGCCGAGGTCTTCGGCTCTCGGAGCGTCGTCCGCTTCACCGCCACGCCCGAGAGCTTCACCTTCATCGATCTGATCGCGCGGGAAGTCCGTGAGATCTCGCTCAACGGGGAACAGCTCGACCCCGACGAGGTCTTCGCCGACTCGCGCATCACGCTCGAGGGACTCCAGGCGGAGAACGTCCTCGTCGTGGACGCCGACTGCGAGTACACGAACACCGGCGAGGGCCTGCACCGTTTCGTCGATCCCGTCGATGGCGAGGTCTACCTCTACTCGCAGTTCGAGGTGCCCGACTCACGTCGAGTGTTCGCGGTCTTCGAGCAACCCGATCTCAAAGCGACGTTCCAGTTCACCGTGACCGCACCGGCCGCATGGAAGGTCGTCTCCAACTCGCCCACCCCCGAGCCCATCGTGCACGACGATGACGTCACCGCCACGTGGGGCTTCGAGCCGACGCCGCGCATCTCCTCGTACATCACGGCGTTGGTCGCCGGTCCCTACGAGTCGACCTTCTCGGAGCTGACGAGCGCCTCCGGCCGCGTCATCCCCCTCGGCGTGTACGGCCGCAAGAGCCTGTGGCAGCACCTCGACGCCGACTACATCTTCGACAAGACCCGCGAGGGCTTCGCCTACTTCGAGTCGAAGTTCGGCGTGCCGTACCCGTTCGCCAAGTACGACCAGCTCTTCGTGCCGGAGTTCAACGCCGGCGCCATGGAGAACGCGGGAGCCGTCACCTTCACCGAGACCTACGTCTTCCGCAGCAAGGTGACGGACGCCGTCAAGGAACGTCGCGTCGTCACGATCCTGCACGAGCTCGCTCACATGTGGTTCGGCGACCTCGTCACCATGAAGTGGTGGAACGACCTCTGGCTGAACGAGTCGTTCGCCGAGTGGGCCTCGACCATCGCCACGGCGGAGGCCACGGAGTGGACCGAGGCATGGACCACGTTCAACGCCATGGAGAAGACCTGGGCCTACCGCCAGGACCAGCTCCCCTCGACCCACCCGATCGTCGCCGAGATCAACGACCTCGAAGACGTGCAGGTGAACTTCGATGGGATCACCTACGCCAAGGGCGGCTCCGTCCTGAAGCAGCTGGCCGCCTGGGTCGGTATCGAGGCGTTCTTCTCGGGCGTCTCGCAGTACTTCCAGAAGCACTCCTGGGGCAACACGGAGCTCAGCGACCTGCTCACCGAGCTCGAAGCCACCAGCGGCCGCGACCTCGGCACGTGGTCCAAGAAGTGGCTGGAGACCGCCGGCGTGAACACGCTGGAGCCGGTCATCGCCGAGGGCCACGACGGCACGATCTCGCGCTTCGCGATCACGCAGACCGCTCCGGCCGACTACCCGACCATCCGTCCGCACCGTCTCGGCATCGGCTTCTACACCCTCACGGACGGCTCGCTCACCCGCACGCACTACCTCGAAGTGGACGTCGACGGCGACCGCACCGAGATCCCCGAGCTGCAGGGTCTCACCCGCCCCGACCTCGTGCTCCTCAACGACAACGACCTCGCCTACGCGAAGATCCGCCTCGACGAGAAGTCTCTGGCCACCGCGATCGCACACCTCGCCGACATCCACGACCCGCTCGCCCGTTCGCTCGTCTGGGGCGCGGCATGGGATCAGACCCGCGACGCCGAGACCGGCGCTTCCGAGTACATCGACCTCGTGCTCGGCAACATCGGGCGTGAGACCGAGTCGACGACGGTGCGCACCACGCTCGCGCAGCTGCGCACCGCGGCGAACCTCTACGTCGCACCGGCCGACCGCGAGGCCGCGCGCCTCAAGGTGGCGGATGGTCTGTGGAGCCTGGCAGAGTCGGCCGACCCCGGCAGCGACAGCCAGCTGCAGTTCGTCACGGCCTTCGCCAACGCTCTGGTCACTCCTGAGCACGCGGGCATCGTCGGACGTCTGCGCTCCGGTGAGGACACGCTCCCCGGGCTGGAGATCGACGCTGACCTGAACTGGCAGCTGCTCGCCGGGCTCGCCACGATCGGCGCGACGGACGCCGCCACGATCGATGCCGCTCTCGCCGCGGACAACACCGCGAAGGGTGGGGAGTTCGCGGCTCAGGCACGCGCGTCCCTGCCGGACTCCGCCTCCAAGAAGGCCGCGTGGGCGTCGTTGATCGAGCGCGATGATGCTCCGAACACGATCGTGCGCTCCGCAGCACTCGGGTTCACCCACCCGGCGGGGGCTGCGGTGCTCGAGGAGTTCGTCCCGGCGTACTTCGACATGCTGCTGCCGATCTGGGAGTCGCGGACCTACCAGATCGCGCAGTACCTGATCGTGGGGCTGTTCCCGACCGCACTGGCGGACATCGCCCTGCGCGACGCGACCCGCGGCTGGCTCTCGGAGCACCAGGATGTCGCCCCTGCTCTGCGACGGCTCGTGCTCGAGAACCTCGCCGATGTCGAGCGCGCCCTGGCCGCGCAGGCCCGCGACGCCGAGGACTGATACCCGAACACCGGCGAAAACGGAGACCATCCGCTCTGATCCCCGTGTGTCCACCAATGACACGCTGCGGTCGGGCCGGATGGTCTCCGTTTTGACGCGGGGTTCCACCCAGCCCGCACAGAGGCCCGCTCGCTAGGATCGGAGGTGATGATTCTTCCCTCCACTGTCACCGAACCACCTGCGGAGATCCCCCTCCCCGACTGGGTGAAGGCGCTGCTCGCTTGGCTCGGCGAGGTCGGCATGAAGGCAATCGCGGTCGCCATCATCATCGTCAGCTGCATCGTGATCGGGCTCGTCCTGCGGCTCGTCATCCGACGTGTGGTGCACCGCATCGTCGACAGCGCGAAGAACAAGGCGTCGGTCGACGACACTCAGGCACTCGAGCGCTCTCCGCTCGCGGATATGCGCCTGGTGCAGCGCACACGCACGCTCGGCACGATCCTGCAGAACATCGTGAACGTGATGCTGGTCGTGATCGCGATCGTGCTCATCGTGAACGCGATCGACAACAGCTTGCTCGGCTCACTGACCCTCCTGACCGCTGCGGTCGGCGCTGGTCTCGGTTTCGGCGCCCAGAACATCGTCAAGGACGTGCTCAACGGCATGTTCCTCGTGGCCGAGGACCAGATCGGCATCGGCGATGTGGTGGATCTCGGTCTCGCGAGCGGTGTGGTCGAATACGTGAGTGTGCGCATCACCCAGGTGCGTGACGTCAACGGCACGCTCTGGTACGTGCGCAACGGTGAGGTGACCCGGATCGGCAACATGTCGCAGGGGTGGGCGCGCTCCATCATCGACATCGGCGTGCCGGCCGACTCCGACCTCGAACAGGTCGAGCACATCATGCTCGAGACCGCGCAGGGACTGTCGAAGGACCCGAAGTGGCGTACGCGCATCATCGAGAAGCCCGAGCTGTGGGGCTTGGAGTCCATCGACGGAGACGCGCTCGTGGTGCGTATCGTCATCAAGGCCAGGGCCAATGCCAAGGACGACGTGGCCCAGGAGCTGCGTCGCCGCCTGCGTGCCGCCCTCCTCGAGAAGGAGATCGGGGTGCCCCGCATGGTCGACGTGGTGCCGACGGGGCTCGACGGGGCTCGGCGGGTCCGCGGTGCGAACCCGCCCAGAACGCGCCCGAACGCGGTGACCGGCGTGCCGGTGGTCCCCGACCGAGGTATCTGGCGGAGGAAGAAGCCGAACGACGACGGGAGCACCCAGAAGTGACCTTCTACGACGAGATCGGCGGGCACGAGACCTTCCGGAAGATCGTCTCCGTGTTCTACCGCGAGGTCGCGCTGGACCCCGTCATGAAGCCCATGTACCCGGAGGAAGACCTCGGCCCTGCCGAAGACCGTCTTCGGATGTTCCTCGAGCAGTACTGGGGCGGCCCCACGACGTACGGTGAGACCCGCGGGCATCCCCGACTGCGCATGAGGCACATGCCGTTCCACATCGATGCGGATGCGCGGGACCGTTGGCTTCGTCACATGCGCACCGCTCTCGACGAGGCGCAGTTGTCTCCCCTGCACGAAACCACGCTGTGGGACTACCTGGAGCGCGCGGCCTATGCCATGGTGAACACACGCGAACCTTCCGGGATCGGCGCCGGACCCGGCGGCCGGCCCACGCTCGAGACCCTCTCACGTCAGGAATCAACGGAGACCCCATGACGACAACGCCCCTGTCCGCAGACGTCCTGGTGATCGGATGGGGGTTGGCGGGCCTGGTCGCCGCCGCCGAGGCGCTCGATGCCGGGCGGCGTGTCATCCTGGTGGATCAGGAACCGCGCACGAACCTCGGTGGGCAGGCCTGGTGGTCGTTCGGAGGGCTGTTCTTCATCGACTCCCCCGAGCAGCGGCGCCTCGGCATCAAGGACTCGTTGGAACTGGCGACCCAGGACTGGTTGGGCAACGCCGGATTCGATCGACCGGAAGACGAGTGGCCCCGGCGATGGGCCGAGGCGTACCTGCAGTTCGCCGCCGGCGAGAAGCGCGCGTGGCTCCGTGAACGTGGGGTCGGCTTCTTCCCCGTCGTCGGCTGGGCGGAGCGCGGCGGCTACGGCGCTATCGGACCTGGCAACTCCGTGCCCCGCTTCCATATCACGTGGGGCACCGGCCCGGGAATCGTCGCGCCATTCGCCGCAGCTGTCGAGCAAGGGGAGCGAGAGGGGCGCCTGACCGTGCTCCCCCGCCACCGCGTCTCCGAGCTGCTGGTGACCGACGGAACCGTCACCGGGGCACGCGGGCAGATCCTCGCGACGAGCGGGTCGAAGCGCGGTGAGCCTTCATCGCGCGACGTCGTCGACGATTTCGAGATCACGGCGACAGCGACCATCGTCTCGTCGGGCGGCATCGGTGGAAACCACGACCTTGTACGCGCCGCTTGGCCCGCGCGCCTCGGCACTGCACCGGAGCACATGCTCACCGGGGTGCCCGCGTATGTCGACGGCTCGATGCACGGCGTGAGCGAAGCCGCCGGTGCCCGGCTGATCAACGGCGATCGCATGTGGCACTACGTCGAAGGCATCGCCAACTGGGATCCGGTATGGCCGTCGCACGGGATCCGCATCCTCCCCGGGCCGTCCTCGCTGTGGTTCGACGCGACCGGCACTCGCCTGCCCGTGCCGCTGTTCCCCGGATTCGACACTCTCGGGACTCTCGCTCATCTGCGCACGACCGGGCACGACCACTCCTGGTTCGTCACGTCGCGCCAGATCGTCGAGAAGGAGTTCGCCCTCTCCGGAAGCGAGCAGAACCCCGACCTCACCGGGAAGGACGTGGGCCTCCTGTTGAAGTCCCGCCTGGCGAAGGGGCCCACAGGGCCGGTGCAGGCGTTCCTCGACGAGGGTGAGGACTTCATCGTGGAGAACGACCTCGATTCGCTGCTGGAGCAGATGCAGAGGCACGCCGGCGGCGAGGTGCTGGACATCGACAACGTGCGGCGCGAGGTGCTCGCCCGCGATCGGGAGATGGAGAACGACTTCACGAAGGATGCGCAGATCGGCATGCTCCGTTCCATGCGCAGCTATCGAGGCGACAAGCTCATCCGAACGGCGGCTCCGCATCGCCTTCAGGATCCGGCCGCGGGGCCGCTCGTCGCGGTGAAGCTGCACGTGCTCACCCGCAAGTCGCTCGGCGGCATCAACACCGACCTCCAAGGGCGCGCGCTGAACGCGGTCGGCGAGCCGATCCCCGGGTTGTACGCCGCTGGCGAGGCGAGCGGTTTCGGCGGTGGCGGAGTGCACGGCTACCGTGCGCTCGAGGGGACGTTCCTCGGCGGGTGTCTGTTCTCCGGCCGCATCGGCGGACGGGCTGCGGCTCTGGCCGGATGATCTCGGTCCCGGGCTTTCCGGGTGAACCTCTTCGGGGCATCCATCCTGCTTGTTCGGGGTAACCCGAAGCGGCGGCGGCGGGTCTCGAGTCGTCGCGTCCTGCTCCCTACCGTGGACTCGTGCGCATCCTCTGCATCCTCGGTCTCGTCTCGGCATCGATCCTCGGCGGTACGCTCTCCGCTGCCGCCGCCGATGCGTCGACGGCGCATGAAAGCGCGGTCAGGAGCTACGCCGAGGCGTTCGCGACGCCCGGGGTCGCGGCAGCGGTCATCTCGAATGGTGACGTCGACCTGATCGTGCACGGCCGTGACGGAGCGGGCGACCCGATCACTCCGCAGACGCCGTTCCGGATCGCGTCGATGAGCAAGTCGATCACGGCGACCGCGATCATGCTCCTCGTGCAGGATGGAGCGCTGGCGCTCGACGACCTCGTCGTCGAGCGGCTCCCTGAATTCACGATGGCCGACCCCAGGCATCGGGACATCACGATCAGACAGCTCTTGTCTCATACGTCGGGGCTCTCGCTGCAGACGAACGACGAGTTCTCGCTGCCGGCGCCGCGCAACACGCGGGCGGTGGTGGCTGAACTCACAGGACGACGACTCGTCGCGGATCCGGGTGCTCGTTTCGAATACCACAACACGAACTACTCGCTGGCGGCCCGCATCGTCGAGGTCGTCTCCGGGCAGAGCCTCGACGAGTTCCTCCGTCTGCGGCTTTTCGCCCCGCTCGGGATGCTCGACTCTCGAAGCGTCGACGCCTGTGATCAGAGCGTCGACGGGCTCACGCCCGGCTACTCCGTGGTGCTCGGGGTCGCCTATGTCATGCCGGAGATGCCCGGCCGATGCGGCGGCAACGGTGGTGTGGTCTCGACGCTTTCCGACATGGTGCAATGGCTGGGTTTCAACCAGGGTGACGTCGGCGCGGACATCCTGGATCCGGTGCTGCGGGAGGAACTGCATTCTGTGCAACCGGGCGCCGTGTCGTATGCCCTGGGATGGCAGAACCTCGGTCCGGACGGAGCACCAGCGCCCGGCGTCCTGTCGCACGGGGGTACTCTCGCGACGTTCGGCGGGTCGATGGCCTTCGACACCACCACCGGTACCGCAGCCGTGGTGCTGACGAACGGGGTGGGCTCCCCCGGCGAGCTGGTGCGTCACCTGATCGAAGGCGACCCGTCCGCGGCGACGTACGAGAATTCGCTGGATATCGCGAACAGGATCCTCCTGGGTGTCACAGCGTTCGCGTCGATCGTTCTGCTCGTCACGACGCTGAGAGGTCCGCGTTGGGCGAGGCGGATGCGCGGAGAGGGGAGGTCGCGTGCCGGTGCCCGGCTCGTTCCGTTCGCGCTCGTCATCGTGGCGGGGTTCTTCGTCCCCCTGGTGCCAGGGCTGCTCGGGGGATCCGTCAACTGGCAGTACTGGGTGATCGACCTCTGGCTGTTCCCGCTCCTGGACGCTCTGGGACTCGTGCTCGTACTGGGTGGCACAAGCGCGCTGGTGAGCAGGATCGTGGCGCTGCGGTTGGACTCGCGGGCGCCCGGAGGATCTCAGCCCGCGGAGCCGGTGTCCCGGACGCTCGTGAGACCCGATGCGACGGGACCGCGCGACAGCACGTGACCACGTCGGAAGGCGAGACGTGTCCACCGCCCCGACTTCGACACGCGGACCTGCTCCTCACCGGAGATGAACCCCATCGCGTCGGCAGCGAAGGCGATTCCCCGAGGGAGGCCGTCGAGGTCCTCGTCGGGTTCGCCCCAGATCGCCGCACGCAGGGCGCGTACGGCCTCTTCGCCGGATCCCGGGGCTGCGCCGCGGGCGACGGCGGAGATTCCCCACTGCGCGCGCTGCGCGATCACAGATGCGTCGAGCTCGCCTACGGGCTCCCAAGAGCCACGGGGCGGAGCCACCCCGGCCCAGGCGGGCGACATCCCGGTCTCCGGGAGACCGAGCCGCTGCGGCTCATCGGTCTGCGAGAGCTGGTCGACCACGATGTCGCACTCGAGCTCGGGGTCGGCGTGCAGGATCCGCATCGCGAGGATCGTCGGTGTCTGGTCGAAGAGTCCATGGGGAGCGAGCGCCGCGGTCGTGAGGGCGAGCACACCGTTCCCCGCCTGCAACCGTACTCCCTCGTCCGTGATCCGTGACGCGCGTCCCACGAACGTGAGGACGTCCTTCGCTGTGTCCGGGTCGGCGAGGAGGAGGTGATGCGGCACGCGTTCTAAACTACCAACGGAGCGGCGCCTCGGGGCGCGGAGAGGAACAGATGAGCACGGACGAGCACGCCACCCGGACCGTCGAGCGACTGCTCGAAGTGCTCGATCTCGATTCGACGCAGGCAAGGACCACGGAGGACATCTTCACGGGTTCTTCGCACCCGATGCCGAGCGGACGGATCTACGGTGGCCAGGTCCTCGCTCAGGCGCTCCTGGCTGCCGAACGCACGCTCCCCGAGGATCGGGCTGCGCACTCGATGCACGGCTACTTCCTGCGCCCCGGCGACGCGAGCCAGGGCATCACGATCTCTGTGGACCGCATCCACGACGGACGTTCTTTCTCGACGCGCCGTGCCCAGGCGTACCAGAACGGTGTGCCGATCTTCTCGATGATCGCTTCCTTCCAGGACGCGGACCCCGGTGTCGAACATGCGGCATCGATGCCGGAGGGCATTCCCGCACCGGAAGACCTGGCTCCGGACGAGGCCCGCGTGCAGGGGCTCCCCGGCGGGACGGCCCGGATGCTGAGCGAGCGGGCAGCGGACATCCGTCACGTCGACTCGCCGTTGTATCTGCCCAGTGACGACGAGCGCATACCGCAGCAGGCCGTGTGGATGCGCCTGCGGGCTCCGCTCCCCGACGACCCGCGTCTGCATCGCGCAGCCCTCGCCTACCTCAGCGACATGACGATCCAGGAGTCCATCCTTCGGGCGCACGGCGTGTACTGGGCGCTTCCCGGTCTCAAAGTCGCGAGCCTCGATCATGCGATGTGGTGGCACCGGCCCGCGCGGGTGGATGAGTGGCTCCTGTACGTGCAGGAGTCGCCGAACGCGCGCGGCGGACGGGGACTCGCCACTGGCCGGATCTTCACCCGAGACGGCGAGTTCGCGGCGAGCGTCGCGCAGGAGATCATGATCCGCGTCCCTGACGATCAGGACTGACGAGCAGCACTGACCAGCAGCACTGAAGCGTCTGCCGGGTTTGACTGGCCCGACCGGCTTGAAGAGCTGGCAGCTCCGGTCGAGGCGCGCTGCGACCGGGACCGCGGCCGGTGTCAGCGGTGGGTGTACTCGATCGATTCGCCGACGTACGGCTCCCAGACGTCGCGCATCTCCTGGGTCAGGCGGGTCGGGCGACCGGTCTGCGCGTCGACCAGGACGATGATCGCCGTCGAGCGCGCGTAGATCTGACGAGGTTCCGCCGTCGGATCGTTGTGTACCTCGTAGCAGACCTCGACGCTGGATCCGCCGAGCTTGCCGAACCACATCTGCACCTCGAGCGGTCGCCGCTGATACGGCACCGGCGCGAGGTATTCGATCTCCTGGCGGGCGATCAGCGTGAGGATCCCCTCTTCGATGCCCGAATCGAGCACCGCCGTCGATGGAGCCTCCTCGCCGGGGCCCGCACGCCAGAACGCTCGCACGCGAGCCTCCTCGAGCAGTTTCAGCATCGAGGTGTTGTTGACGTGGTTGAATGCATCCAGATCGCCCCAGCGGAGCTGGATCGGGATGTGCAGGCGGGGCCCCGGCGTCGCGGTCATGACGGAGTCAGTCGCGCGTCAGCTTGCGGTGGGTTGAGCGGTGCGGCTTGGCGGCATCGGCTCCGAGACGCTCGATCTTGTTCTCCTCGTACGCCTCGAAGTTGCCCTCGAACCAATACCACTGGTCCGGCTTCTCGTCGGTTCCCTCGTAGGCGAGGATGTGCGTGGCGATGCGGTCGAGGAACCACCGGTCGTGGGTGATCACCACGGCGCAGCCGGGGAACTCGAGCAGCGCATTCTCCAGTGAGCTCAGGGTCTCGACGTCGAGGTCGTTCGTGGGCTCGTCGAGAAGAAGCAGGTTGCCACCCTCCTTGAGGGTCAGCGCCAGGTTGAGGCGGTTGCGCTCACCACCGGAGAGCACGCCGGCCTTCTTCTGCTGATCGGGGCCCTTGAAGCCGAACTTCGACACGTAGGCGCGCGACGGGATCTCGGTCTTGCCGACCGTGATGTAGTCGAGTCCGTCGGAGACGACCTCCCACAGCGTCTTGTTCGGGTCGATGTTGGAGCGGGACTGGTCGACATAGCTGATCTTGACCGTCTCACCGATCTTCAGGTCTCCGCCGTCGAGCGGCTCGAGCCCGACGATGGTCTTGAACAGGGTGGTCTTTCCCACACCGTTCGGCCCGATGACGCCGACGATGCCGTTCGGCGGGAGGCTGAAGCTGAGTCCATCGATGAGCGAGCGCCCGTCGAAGCCCTTCTTCAGGTTCTTGGCCTCGATGACCACGCTTCCGAGACGCGGGCCCGCCGGAATCTGGATCTCCTCGAAGTCGAGCTTCCTGGTCCGCTCCGCCTCGGAAGCCATCTCCTCGTATCGGGCGAGACGCGCCTTCGACTTGGTCTGGCGACCCTTCGCGCTGGAACGCACCCACTCCAGCTCCTCTTTGAGGCGCTTGGCGAGCTTGGCGTCCTTCTTGCCCTGGATCTCGAGGCGTTCGCCCTTCTTCTCCAGGTACGTCGAGTAGTTGCCCTCGTAACCGATCAGGCGGCCGCGGTCGACCTCGGCGATCCACTCGGCCACGTGGTCGAGGAAGTACCGGTCGTGGGTGATCGCGATGACGGCGCCCTTGTATGCCTGGAGGTGCTGCTCGAGCCAGAGCACGCTCTCGGCGTCGAGGTGGTTGGTCGGCTCGTCCAGCAGCAGCAGATCGGGCTTCTGGAGGAGCAGCTTCGCCAGCGCCACGCGACGCTTCTCTCCACCCGACAGCGGTGCGATGGCCGCGTCTCCCGGAGGGGTGCGGAGGGCGTCCATGGCCTGCTCGAGCTGCGAGTCGAGGTCCCAACCGTCTGCCGCGTCGATCTCCTCCTGAAGCGAGCCCATCTCGGCGAGGAGAGCGTCGAAGTCGGCATCGGGATCCGCCATCAGAGCGGAGATCTCGTTGAACCGGTCGAGCTTGGCCTTGATCGCGATCCCGTCCTGGATGTTCTCCAGAACGGTCTTGGTCTCGTCGAGTTCAGGTTCCTGCATCAGGATGCCGACCGTGAACCCCGGGGAGAGCTTCGCCTCGCCGTTCGACGGGGTGTCGAGTCCTGCCATGATCTTGAGGATGGTCGACTTACCCGCGCCGTTCGGACCGACCATGCCGATCTTGGCCCCGGGGAGGAACGCCATGGTCACGTCGTCGAGGATGAGCTTCTCGCCCACCGCCTTGCGCGCACGAACCATCGAGTAGATGTACTCAGCCACCGAAAACCGCTCCTTCTGTTGGCGTCGAAGATCGACACTCCAGCCTACCGGCCCCCTGGCATCTCACCAGTCGATCGGACGTGTGGTGCCGACGAGACAGCGCCCCTCCGCGAGCTGCGGGAGAACCGCCGTGATGACCTGACCGGTGGAAGGGCCGACCTGGCCGACGAGGCACTCGTCATTGCCCCAGCGGACCGAGAACTGCAGACTCTCCGCCGGGTTGCCCACCGTGGTCAGGTCCTGGGTCACCTGCATCGAATCGCGATCGAATCCTGCGCCGATCAGCGCGTCGATGTACGCCCGACCTTCGCCGCGCTGCTCGGTCGCCCAAACGCCCTCCGCGGTAGCGGTGAACAGCGGCAGATTGTCGTCGGCGCTACCATCCGGCACGAGAACGGGCCCGACGGGTGCCGTCGATTCCGCGTCCGGTGAGGCGGAGGCCGTGGCGGAGGGAGACGGTGCGGCGGTCGGCGTGCAGCCGGACAGGAGCATGGCGACGACAGCGGCGGCGGCTAGTGCACCGGCTGTGCGCGGCGGAGGAAGGACCGATCGACGAAGCACGTGCCGAGTCTACGTCGCCTTCTCATCACACCTGCGCTGCCCTCGTGCCCCCGTTCACGCGCGCAGCCGTGCGCCGTCGCCGAGGCAGCGCCCGTCACGCGCTCCCGGCCACCTCTACGTCCGGTGCCGACCAGGAGAGTGCGAACGCGGATGAATCTCTCCCCGAGCCCAGCGCATCGACGTCATCCTCGGAGACACGCGTATCCGGTGATTCGGTCGACGTGTCGGGAGCACTCGTCTGCGGACGCGGCTGCGGGCGATACGCCGTGGTTCCCCACCGCAGATCATGGCCGATCGCATCTGCCTCGATGTCGACACTGGTGCCGTGCTTCCCGTTGCTCTCCCAGTTGCGGATCTTGAGACGCCCCGTCACGATGACGCTGTCTCCCGTGCGCAGCGACGCCTTGGCGTTCTCTCCGAGGTGGCGGTACGCCGCCACCGAGTACCAGTTGGTGCCCGAATCCGTCCACGTCTGCGTCGCGGCATCGAAGCGACGGTGCGTGGTGGCAAGGCGGAAGTTGGTGACAGGGACCCCTCCGCCTGTCTGTGTCTGCGTCGGGTCGGTGGCGACTCGTCCCACGATGGTCAGGGTGTCGATCATGTTCGTATCCTCTCGATCGCCGGGTCTCTTCCGGCTTTCTCCAGCTTGCGCGGGAGCATCGGGCCGCGGATGCGGTGAAGACGCGACCGGTGGACAGATTGCAGAAGGCGCGGACGGTGGAGAGAAAGCCCCGATGACAGCGACGGAACCTGCGACGGCGAATGTCGGTGGTCGGTCATATCTTCGAATCGTGAAAGGAGTACCGATGTCCGACCACCTGACCACCTCCCTACCCGACGTCCCGTTCGCGACGCCTCGACTCTCCTCTGCGCGCGAGCATCTGGTCCGCGCTGCCGATCACCTCTGGAGGGTGCAGGATCGCCGGGAGCACATCCTGGGTCATCTCCGGATCGTCGCCGATCCGCTGGGGCTTCGGTACCGCGCCGAACGGCTGCACCTCGCGACGGGCGTGTTCCGCGTCGTCGGCGAGTTCTGGCGTGTGGACGACGCGGTCGCGGCTCTGCGTGCTTCCTGACGACGGCCAGGAGGCCGGTCCCCTTCCGCGTCTCTCACCGGGATTCGATGCTGCGTGGTGCCCCCGGCAGGATTCGAACCTGCGACCAAGAGATTAGAAGGCTCCTGCTCTATCCCCTGAGCTACGGAGGCGCACGCGTCTAGAGTATCGCGCTCCTGCCGAACGATCATGACGCCGGTTCCGGTCGGGGATGTCGGGACCGTCGATAGGATGGCGACATGGTATCTGCGTCCGAGAATGACCGCCTCGTATGGATCGACTGCGAGATGACGGGCCTCGATCTCGCAGTCGACGAACTCGTGGAGATCGCGGTCGTGATCACCGACTTCGAACTCAACCCCGTCGATGCGGGGTTCCAGGTGGTGATCAGAGCCAGCGAAGCGGCCCTCGATCACATGAATGACTTCGTCACGAACATGCACGAGACCTCGGGGCTCATCGACGAGATCGCAGGCGGTCTCTCGCTCGAAGAGGCGGAGGCGCAGACTCTCGCCTATATCAAGCGCTTCGTTCCGCTCGAGCGGAAGGCTCCTCTGGCAGGCAACACGATCGGCACGGACAGGATGTTCCTGGCAAAGTACATGCCCCAGGTCGATCAGTGGCTGCATTACCGCAACGTCGACGTGTCGAGCATCAAAGAGCTGTCGCGCCGCTGGTATCCGCGGGTGTTCTTCCAGGCTCCCTCGAAGGACGGCGGTCACCGCGCCCTTGCTGACATCCTGGAGTCGATCAGGGAGCTCCGCTACTACCGGGAGGCCGTGTTCGTCGATGAGCCGGGTCCGTCCAGCGACGAGGCTCGCGAGATCGCTTCGCGTACGGTGTCAGAGTTCACTCCGAACATGTAATAGACTCGTATGGTTGCCCGCTCCGGTGGGCACATGGTGGGTATAGCTCAGCTGGTAGAGCGCTGGCTTGTGGTGCCGGATGTCGCGGGTTCGAGTCCCGTTACTCACCCCAGTAGGGAGTAGGGCAGGCGGGGGATAAAAACCCCGCCGCCTACATCCCCGCCTACATCGCTTCGGATCACGCCTCAATCTGAGAGGCAGCCGATGTCAGATAGGCAGCTTTACCACTTCACTAGCGAACGGGGCGCACAAGGCATCTCGGAAGATGGAGAGATCCGTCCAGCCCTGCATAACGTTATCGGGGAGCACCTGGTCTGGTTAACTTCCGAACCCTCCCCGAAGGCTTCTGTCCTTGGCCTGACCCGCCGTCGCCGCGGAAGCTTTACTGAGATCGACCGGATGGCCCACCGCTTTGTCGTGAACCCCCCATCCGCCGTCCACTGGCCAGCGGTTCGCGACGACTTCCCCGCCTATGCAGTGGAGATGCTGGAATCCGCCAAGGGATGCGATCCCGAATCTTGGTTTGTCTCGCGCACAGCGGTCCCCGTTTCGCAGCCCGCGGAGCTCGGACATGCCTGAAACTGACCGTCGAGTTTCCATCGTTCGCTATCGAGAAGCTCCGTGGTTCCCAGCTTCAGGGTGGTATTGGCAAGTCGAGGGTGGTGACAGTGGTGTAGCCAGGACGAAAGCCAAGGCGAGGACGCGGGTAGACCTTGAGCTTGCGCGTATCGGTCGCGGGCTCGAGATGTCAGACCCCCCGAGTAGCGTGCCGAATCATGGCTAGCGTCTCTCCCCGCACTCTCGCGTCTGGCGAGGTGCGTTGGCGCGTTCAGGTGCGCGTAGACGGTCAGATGAAACAGACGACGTTCCTTGAGAAGAAGGGCGCCGATCAGTTTGCGGCCATGATCGACCGGGTTGGTTGGCGTGCTGCTGAACAGGTTCGCCTCGATCGCGGCAATAGGAGTGCGGGAACACCGACGCTGCGCGAGTACACCCACCGCTACCTCTCCCCCGACAGCGGACTACTGACAGGCGTGGAGAAAGGCACACGCGAGGGATACGAGGCTGTTGCCGAGCGATCCTGGTTGCAGACGCTTGGAGACATCCCGATCGACCTCATCACGAAGCCGGACGTCGGGTCATGGCTCGCATGGCAGGAGAAGCAACCCGTCTGGCGTGATCGACACAAGCCTCCCACCGAACGGAAGCATGTTTCGTCAAAGACGATCAGGAACTACCACGCTCTCCTGTCGGCGGTCCTCAAGTCCGCCGTCGACGAGGGGTTCCGACCAGACAACCCCGCGTACAAGATGCGCATGACCCGCGGCGTGAAGCGCGAGAACGTGTTCCTCACGCCGACAGAGTTCTCCACGCTGCTCCACTTCATCCCCGAGCGCTATCGACGCATGGTGCTGTTCCTCGCCGGCACAGGGCTGAGGTGGGGCGAGATGAGCGCTCTGACATGGGCGGACGTGAATCTGCATGGCAACCCCCCAACGGTGCGCGTCACCCGAGCGTGGAAGAAGGCCAAGGGGGCACCGATCCTCAGCTACCCGAAGTCCTCGAAGTCCAGGCGGTCCGTCTCCCTGTTCCCGGATCTCGTGGCGATCATGGGCGAACCGGGCGCATCCGACGAATGGGTGTTCCCTGCACCTCAAGGCGGGCACATGTGGCACGGGGCGTTCTACACGCGCATCTGGCGGACGGCCGTACTCAAAGCGTCAGACGCCGAGACGTGCCGAGCTCTGGGACTCGAGCCTCTCCGCCGTGAGCCAACCGTCCACGACATGCGGCACACCCACGCATCCTGGTTGATCGCTCAGGGGATCCCCCTCCCCTACATTCAGGCGCGCATGGGGCACGAGTCGATCACGACCACGGTGGGTGTGTACGGACACCTGGTTGCGGACGCTCACGACCAGATGGCCAGCGCGATCGCGCTCACACTCTCCGGCGCACAATCACCCCTGGCGATCACTCAGAACAACGAAACGTAAAACCGACTTGACAAGTCTGTAATTACGGACACATAATGATGTCATGCACAGGATGAACGACTCGGGCCGGCGGGTAGTGATGATCGCCAGAAGATGCGTAGGGGTCAATGGTGACCCCGCCAACGGCAAAACGCGCAACACCAGCTGAACCGAGACAATGGCGTCTCCCGTATACGCAGAAGAAGCCCCCACCACAATGGCGGGGGCTTCTCTGGTTTCATGCCGCAGTCCTAAGCCTGCGGGCATGTTCTCGGTGTTCGGCGATCTCGCGAACTCGACGTGCTGTGACGGGATCGGCTTTGATTCCGTCGATGGTTCGTGCGGCGCGTGCGAGGAGAACGTAGTAGCGGATTTCGCTGATGCCGAGTTGGCGTCGGATGCACGCGGTCTTGTCGGGTGTGTGGTGTGGGTGTTGGGCTTCGAAGGTGAGGAGTTGGGCGGGTGTCATGTGTCCATGTTCCTCGGGGGCTGGGACATTCTCTGTGTTCCGTTTGGCGGCCCGCTGTGCACGTCGTCCTGTTGTTTCCGGTGTGCGGCGTACAACCGTTCGCAGGCGTGGGAGAGATTGTTTGACCATCCGATGACCTCTCCCCGCAACGTGACCTTGTAGCGGACGACACCTGACACGCGGCGGATCTCGATGCGGCCGAACGCTTCGATCTCGTGGGGTGCTTTCATGACCCACAGGCCGGGTTGTGGCTCGTCGGTCCAGAAGATCGGGTGCCACGAAGTCATGTCACCCATGATGCGGTGAACCAACGACAAAGAGCCCCCACGCGGCTTGCGGCCGAGTGGGGGCTTCTGTCAGTGCTGGTCGAGGTCGGGTTCGATGCGGATCAGGCACTGGCCTTTCGTCGGCGCCGTGCGCGTCTCTCCCGCCTGGGTGATCTCGAGTTCGAGGTAGTGTCTTCCCTCGGCCCACGTCCCGTCGAGGGTGTGTGTGACAACACCGTTCGCCGCGTCGGTCACCGTGTGGTCGAGCTCCTCGAATGCACCCTCGCGGGACAGGTGGCGCACGAGGAGTCGCACGGTCGCCCCGGTGATGTCGTGGTTCACGGTGAACGTCACCGGGAACTTGTCGCCCTGCTTCACCATGTGGCCTCCAATGTGAGTTCCGGCACGGTGGCCGTCAGGTTGAGCGCGTCGATCGACGCTTCCAAGGTCAGGCGTGCAGGCCACTCAACGGCCGGGGTATCGATGACACCCTGCCCGGTGAGGGTGAGTTCTCCGACGCCCGTTCGCGTGATCTCTGCCGACACCGACGCGGCGCCGTCGAGCTCCAAGACACCTGCCCCGGTTCGCTGCACATCAGCTGTCGTCGTGGCCGAGCCGGATAGGCCCAACTCCCCCGCGCCGTGCGTGTTGACCTCGAGACCAGCGACCGCCGTTCCGGTGACTGCGAGCTCGCCAGCGCCGGCACGGGTCACCGAGACAGTGCGGGAGGCTGAGCCGTCGATGCCTAGCGTTCCCACTCCTGTCCGCGTGATGGACAGAGTGCGGGTAGCCGTCCCGGAGAGTTGCAGTGTTCCCGTTCCGGTGAGTGTGGACGCGCCGACAGCGGCGATCCCTGTCACGTTGGCGCATTGCACCATCCGGGCACCGCGACTGATCGCCGTGTTGTAGTTCGCCTGCGATGCGGCGATGTGCCCGACGACCGGTTTCCCGTAGGCGAGGACCGCATCCCACGCGGACTGTGCGGCGTCGTAGTTCATGCCGAGGATCGACCAGTGGGACTGATCCGCCGCGAGTCCACCACTCGTCACGTCCGTGTCGTAGAAGTACCCCCACGTCTGGTACCCGCGGGCGGTGGCGGCGTCTGCGAGTCCCGTCGCGCCCGCGCCGACACCGTAGAACTTGACGACGATCTTCGTGTTGCCACCGTGCGCGTCGAGCAGGTTCAGGAACTCGGTGTTGTAGGCGCCGATCGCGTGCTTCGGGTCAACGATCACCACGTGCGTGCCAGTGAAGTCGTCCAGGAACTGATCGAGCCGATAGTACGGGCGGGGTGTTCCGGCCGCGTTCAATGAGTTCTGGTATGTCTGCACCTGAGCCCACGTCATCGTCGAGATGTCCGGGAGGCCCGTGGTCTGCGACGTGCGGTTCAGGGATGCGTCATGCACACCCACCCACACCCCGTCACTGGTGCGGTTCGCGGAGAACTCCAACGCCCCGTATCCAGCCAGCGCGGCCTGTTCGTAGGCGTACTTGCTCATCTCGGGCCAGTTGGTCGATCCGCCGCGGTGCGCCCAGGTTGCTCCCGGCGTGGCGAGCATCTGCGACACCGACGAGAAGCCCGGAGGGGTGACGGCAGGTGCGGTGCTCGGGATGGCGACCTGCACCGCCCACCCGTTCGAGTCCTGGGCCGACGAGTAGGTGACCGTCAAATCACCCGATGCACCCGCCGCCGACATCGGCTTCTGGTAGATGCCAATGGTCTCGAGGTAGTTGGGGATCTGCTCCACCCACCGCGCCCGCGTCCACCCTGCCGGTGACGTGCCAGTGATCTCATCAGAGGCGACCTGCGCGCTCGTCGCCTCCTGCGTGACCGCGACGACAACCGAGCTCGCCGGCGCCGAAAGTGACGGGGCGATGTTCTGACTGCGTGGCGAAGCGCCAACAGTGGATCGGGTACGTGAGGCACCGACCACACGATTCCCCCAGTCGCCAGTCCCCCACACCACACCGAACGTCATCGCGTTCGACACCGACGTGGTGAACGTGGCCGTGTTGCCGTCGCCGAGTTGCTTGACCCGCCCCCACATCTGGTTGCGGCGCGTGCCCGTCGTCTCGACAGCCTTCAGAACCTCCCACCCGGCAGGTGCGGTGAACGTCGCCGTGGACGATGCGGACATGAGCGACACGATCACCCATGCCCCCACCGGCACGTCAGCGATGTTGACCGCGGGACTCAGAGAGTCATTCACACGGGTGTACGCGGTTCCCAGCACTGCGGCATCAGCCATGACTACCTCCGATGCCCAGGAAGATCGATCAGCCGACCGAGGTGACGTTGACCGTGGGAACCACGTTCACCACTGTCTGACTGGGAAGCGGCCCGGTCGGGGACGAGAGCGCGAAGCCGCCAACGAACGTGCCGCCGGTAGCAGCCGTCCAAATGCCCCCGTGCGAGTAGTTGCCGCTGGCGACATCCACGGCCACGCTGGAGCCGGACACCACACCGTCGACCGCACCGCCAGCCCATGCGGTCTGCTTCCGCGCGTACGCGGGAGTGCCCCCGGTGGCCTCCGATGCGCCCGTTACGCCCGGGTCGGCCGTGTGGAGGCTGATCCAGTTGCCGCGTGCGGTGACAGCGAGAGCGGCCGCTTCCTTCGTGTCGTTCGTGAACGCCATGATCAACCTCGCTTCCGGTCGCGGCGGAGCGTGACCCGCTGCACGGCCATCTCGACGGAGGCCTCAGCTTCGGGCGCGTCCAGCACGGCCTGGCGCACCAGTGTCACGTCGGCGTAGTCCTTCGGGATCCCGTTCGACACGATCGACAGTGCAGACGCGGCACCAGCGAGGACCGCGGTGGCGACGGCGCCGGCCGCAGCAAGGCCGACGCCGAGCAGCGCGTCACCGGTGGTGGGAATCGTGATCGCAGCGATCGGGATCACCGATGCGAGCGACTGGGTAGCGGTGCGGATGAATCCTCGCTTGGCGGCGAGCTTGGTCGCAGCGGGAACGATGGCATCAGTCATGGGGTTACTCCTTCGATGAGTGGTGTTCTGCACGCGCCCGCATCTGCGGTGGTGGAGTCGGTGTAGGTGACGGTCCAGCGGCCGGTGGCGTCGTCGCAGTAGAGCGACTCGATGCCGCGGCCGTCGTTTCCGGAAGGGCCAGCGGCGCCCGCAGGCCCATCGGCCCCATAGGGCCTGGAGAGCCGACCGGGCCGGGCGGTCCTATCGGGCCAGGCACAGTCGAGTCGTTGCCTGCCGGGCCTTGCCCGCCGGCGTCGCCTTTCGGTGCGACGCATGTCCCGGCCTCGAAGCAGGCGCGGATGCCGTCGAGGATCTGCTGGCCGGTGGGTCCGGGGCCACGTTCTCCGCGCTGACCGTCCTGGCCGTTCTGCGGCACGATCGGGGTGACTTCGGCGGGCTCTTCGCCCTCGGGCTCCACTCCCTCGGCGAGCAGTTGCTCGTAGAGCGATTGTGCGTTGGCCTGCGACGCTGCGGTCTGGTCCTGTGAGGCGGCGAGCTGCTCCTGCGATTGCTGGTACGCGGCGGCCAGCCACACCACGCCCGCGAGAGTCGCGATCGAGAAGAGGCCGACAACCGCGACAGTCGCGACGCGCCAGATCCTTCCGTCGTTCATGGCATCCCCAATCTGAGGACCAGCGCGACGCCGAGCGAGACGATCCCTGACACGATCGCCATGACGATCGCGAACCATTGCCGCGCACGTTCCTTCCGCTGGTCTTCTTGTGCCGTCTCGAGATCCTTGATCCGGGCGTTCTGCCGGTCATCGGATTCCTTCTGTGCCTGCTGGTACGCCGCGAACAACGACTGCGACACCATGCCTGCCGTGACCTTGTCGACGGACGCGCGGAGATCGCGCATCGCGCGCATGAGTTCCCAGCCGGTCGGTTCCGGCTCGGTCATCAGCTGGCCAGGGCTGCTTCGACAGCCGCCTTCATCCGTGCCGCGATCTGCTCCAGACGCGGTGTCGGGATCGACTCCGCACCCTGTGCATGGATCAAGCTGTTCAGGTCGGTCGAGTTCATCGTGCACTCGTCGACGAGCTCACCGATCGTCGGCGGCAGGGTGATGAGAGGCTGGCCGTGCTTCTGCCGCTGACCGTTCACGAACGCGATGACCTCCCGCGTCCGGTTGTACTCGTCGACGGTCTCGAAGTTGTGGACGAGGCCACCTTCGGGGATCGCGACGATCAGGCCGTCGTTTCGGCGTGCGTAGATGACCATCTTTCCTCCGTGGGGTGCGGCCTTCTGGCCGGGGGTGGGTGTGGTGGTGCCGGCGGCGGATGCGCCGCGGTGTTTGTCGCGCTCGGGGAAGTACTCGAGGTGCCAGCGTTCGATGAGCTTCCCGTTGCGGTAGACGGTCCAGAACCAGCCGTGCTCGTTCCAGATCCGCATGTGCGCCGTGCTCGTATCGTCCGTGTCGAGGGCGTACCCGCGGCAGTGGATCGACGTCGCTGCGGGGTACGCGAGCGCCGCCCAGGGGCCACGACCGGCCAGGTACGCGACGTAGGCGCGGTAATTCTTGTCGGCCTGTTCCGGGGACCGCCACGCCTCGTTGATGTCCGCGGCACGCCCGAACGCGTACCGGAACGCCGCGTCCACTCGAGCGAGGGACGCGGCGGCCGGCGCGGCAAGGCGACCCCTGCCACCCCCGATGTCGACCGCATCCGCGAAAGCGAGAAGAGACATCAGATCGCCTCGATGCTGGAACTATCAGGGGTACCGATCTTGTTCAACGAGCCGCCCATGCGGTCACCGCCCTTCTGCGTTAACGACGAAACCCCCACCGCAAGGTGAGGGTTTCGATCGATCTTGGATGCGTGCAGCTATACGAGTTCCTTTTCGTCACGCAGCGCGATGTTGATTGCCCCGATGAGGAGGAACACTGCCCAGAAGTGGCCGGGGGCTTGAAGCAGTGGGTTGAGCGAGTTGGCAATCAGCATCGCCAAAGCACCGGAGGAAGCCACAGCGAGCACTGGACGCATCTCCGGGCTTCGACGCTGAGCCATCCACAGTGCTCGCACGACGAAGACAACAACAGCTGCCAGCAGCAGCACCCCGATGATGCCCGTCTGGAACAGGATGAGGTGGTACTGCATCTCGAACGACCACGGCCGATCATTGCTGCGGCTGTACCCCTCGATCGTCGCCCCGATGCCGTGACCCCAGATCGGGGAAGCCAGGAAGCCATCCCAGAGCTCATCCATCTGCTCAAGACGCAGCCGCTCATCGGCGCCCGCACCGCTCCCAGTGATCAACGCCACGCCGCCCTGCGCTGCCTTCTGGCCCACGGGAGACAGAATCCCAAGAACAACCGCAACTGCTGCAACGCAGGCCCCGATCACTGCCGTGAGCATGGCTTTCCGGGAAAGGAATAGAGGAACCGACCGATCGCGAGTCGCGAGATAGCAGATGAGCACAACGATCGGAGCGATCACAACACCTGCCAGCACGGCCCGCCGAGACGACACCACGGTCGACAACAGAGAACCGACTGCGGCCAGCAGGACGAGCCACCAGGGCGGAAGAAACGGCCGACCGCGGAAGAACAGTGCTGTGACCCACATGGGAGCAAGCGCGATGAACGAGCTCATTCCGTACATGCCCACAACTGCTCCGAACCACTGCCCGTGAACGGATACGTTCGCGAACTGGTAACCGATGGGCAACAGTCCAGACCCGGCAACACCGATCGTCACCGCTGAGAGCGCCACGGTCGCCGCGGCGACAGCCACCAGCACAAGACGCACCGTCCGTGCGTCCAACGCCACGGCCCAGACCCAGAACAGCACGGGTGCAGCGACCCAAGCGATCAACGAATGCGACCAGCCCTCGTTACCGAGTCCCACCACGGCACCGAACACGATGATGGCGAGAGACAAGGACGCGGGAACCCAGAGCTCACGAGACAGTCGGCGCGACTCTAGAAAAACGAGGGCAGCCGACGAGATACCGAGGAGACCCAGTACCCCGGTGAGCACAGCCGTGTGCCCGACAGGCAAGAGCACAAGATAGGTGACCGAACCGACGAGTACGACACGAGCAATCAGCTTTAGACGATCACGCACTCGACCACCATACTCAGGGCTGGATCGCCACCTGTTGCGCCGCACCGGTTGGGAAGAGCGCCATCAGGCGGGTCTTGCCCGCACCGTTGTCGTCGGCGTACAGGCGCACGTCACTGCTTGCCGGCGCAGTTGGCGTTGCAGCTTTCGCCATCTGCACGTACGCGCCACGAGAAACCTCGTAGACTCCCTCGTTGCCGAACATCGACAGGAAGTGTGCCGCGCCACGAGGTAGCGTCACCTTCGTGGCGGGGGCGAACGAATTCCCGATCGCCGTCAGCGAGTTGATAGCGAACGCCGTCGCTTCGACGATCTCCAATCCAACTGTTCCGCCAAGGACTGTGTTGCCGATCAGTGAGACGCGCTGGATTGCGATGCCGTTCACTTCGACGAGACGGATCCCGGCAGCGCCTGTCCCCGACACCGTGATGGTGTTGCCTGCGATGATCGTTCCGACGACAGCGGGCGGGGTCGTCGGCTGGTAGTACGGAGTCGGCAGCTTCGACTGGATGCGGATCCCGTTGAGGCACTCCGTGATGGTGTTGCCCGAGATGTTGTTCCCTGTCGATCCGACTGCAAATCGAATCGCAGCACCCGTCGCCGATCCCGTCACCCCGCTGATGTTGTTATCGGCGATCGTGTTGTGCGAGCAGCCGAAGTATCCCTTGATGCCATCGCCCTCAGCGCCAGATCGTGCGGTGCGAAGGGTGTTGCCGGTGATCGAGTTCCGCAGGCAGCCCCAGGCCATGTGGATGCCCGTGGAGTTGAAGTCGCGGATGTTGTTGTTGGAGATCGTGTTGTCACACGCGCGCGGGGACAACAGAATGCCACGGTGCCCAAAGTTCTCCAGAACGTTGTCGGTGACAACACACTGGGCGGCACCCACGAGTGCGACGCCGTGCGTGCCGCCCTTGACGCGATTCCCAGAGATCCGGTGACCGCGCGACAGGTTCGTCGGGTTCACAAAGGTGAGCGTGTTGTTCTGCCCGCCCGACTGGTCATCGACGGTGTTCGAGACGCAGGAGATGCCCACAGCAGACGTAACGGTTCCGTAGGGGTCATCGAGAGTGTGTGTGATCGTGTTGTTCAGGACGCGACAGTCATTGGTGTCCCAGTCAAGCCGAATCGCTGTCGCACTCGTCGTGGGGAACCCGAACGCGGTGATCCCCTCGACTCGGATACGGTCAGCGTCGCGGAGAACCACGGCGCCATAGATGAGACCGTTGACGTCGAAACTGCCACCAACGATGCTCGCGTCCTCGATGTGGCCCGTGCCAAGCCAGGCCGGCGACTCTACGAGGGCAGTCACGCCAGCAGCAGACCTCGCCTTGAGGGTTGCGCCAGATACATCGAGTGTGACGCCGGTCTTCAGCAGCACCTTCGTGATCGAGTAGACGCCTCCGAACGCGAACACGACCTTTCCGCGCACCGCCGCGGCGGCATCGATAGCCGCCTGGATCGCGGCCGTGTCGTTGGCGGTGCCGTCCCCGACAGCTCCGTAGCGCCGGACATTAAACACTGCCCCGAAGCGGTGATCGAGAGCAGTCTGAGTCTCGGAGGATCCCTCCGTTGAGACGTATGCCGCGATCGCATCGTCATTCTCGACGCCATTCACCCCCGGGATTCCCTGGAAGCCTCGGTCGCCCTTCGGCCCCTTCAGGTTCGCGATCGGAACAAGCTCAGCAGCCATTGGAGACCCCTAACTGACCCTCGAGAGGTCACCAGAAACAGAATCGAGAACGAGATCGCCAAGCGACGAGCCCGCCGGCGGTGTGATGACGTTGGCTTCAACCCAGACCTGGAGTGGATTGGGTAGAGGCCTGTACTTGTCCGAGAAGAGGCCTGGACCATCCACGTAGAGGCGGCCGGGCAATCGGTCCACGCTGATGAAGTTCCCTGCTTCGTCTAGCCATTGGATGACAACCTCGTACCAGATCTCCGGACTGATGATCGTCGTCAGCTCCAGGTCGACCGACCATGCACCGGTAGACACTTCCGGTGTCGTAGGGATCTTTCGAGACACGTAGATCACGGACGCCGCAGTGCGGACGCCTGGCCCCGAAGGATGGAACTCGATCACCGGATGAAGATTCCGGGAGGAGTTCGCCAGAGCAGATCGGCTGAGATCCGAGAGCACGCCAGTGATGAGGGCCATGGCCCCTCCAATCGTGAGGTTTCGCGCTCAGGTGAGGCGCCAGAACTTGCCAGCGGAATCGACGTGCACGGCACCTACGAAGCCACCAGGGACGGTCGATGCGGCCTTCGACGCCATCCCAGGAATACGGATCGTGTTCTCGAAGAAGTAGACCGTCTGGGAGCCCACCGAGAAGGTGAACGACGCCGCTCCGCCTACAATGTTGCCGTCGCCTAGCAGGATGCGTGGAGATGAGTAGCTGCTGTCGAGAACGACGTCGCCGCCCCCGCCCTGAACAACGATCTTTCCGCCGCCATTCACGGCGACGGTTCCCTTCTGCGTCGTGTTGCCGGTCTGCGTGACGTTCCCGGAAATCGTCCCCGCACCGTTCAGGTTCCACGGCCCGTTCTGAGTAAGTGTTCCAGTGGAGGTCACGTTGCCTGTGATCGAGACATCACCGGTGATCACACCATTTCCCTCGAGGCGCCACGGCCCGGTCACTTTGAAGTTCCCTGTGACAGTGGTCGTGCCATCGATCGAGAGCGTGCCAACGATCTGCACTGAGCCGCCCGAGTCCACGCGCAACGTTCCACCGATGATGCGGAGTCGTCCGTTCGTGATCGATGCGTTCTCGAGCGGTGCCCCGGATTCGAGGCGATCGATGCGACGGATGATCCGCTGCAACCATCCCCATGCGTCTGAGAGGTCACGAAGCACTCTGCACCTCCACGCTGATCTGGTTGCTGAAAGACCCGGAGCAAGCGATCACGCGCAGTGTGTGCGGTCCGTCTGGGAAGACGACGTGACCGGAGGACTCGAGTACCCATCCGCGGCCGACTGTGGCGAGACCGGCGGGAAACTCGTCGTCTGCGGTGAACGACCCGACCCTCCACTGCACGATCGGATTCCGTGCTGCGGCGAACCAAGCGTTCGTCGCACTCTGCAACTGCGCCCCAGTGAGGTCAGGAAAGGAGCGTTTCGCGTCGCGGATCGGGATGAGATAGGGACCGCTTCCAGACCAAGCGACAGGCTGGTCTTGGCCGCTGCCGGAGCCCAGCCCTTGGCCACCTGTGAGTTGGTCAGCTCCGTTCACCTTGTAGCCGATCCCCCCGAGAGGAGACTTCTCGGCCTGTAGGTGAAAGCTGCTTGAACCGGTGCTCACCTTCGCTGCCACGAGCGTCTCGTAGCGCAGTTGCCGGCCGGCCGTGAGGTACGGGCGGAACAGAATCTCGTAGCCCAGCTCTTCGATCTGAGTAAGCAGATCCTCGATCGTGAGCTTCTTCCAGTACTCCCAAGTGGTAGTGATCGTACCGGCGCCATCTGCGGGGAGATCGATCGGGTAGGACCACTCGGCGGACCACTGCATGAATCGGGAGAGGATCGCCCGGACGGCCCCGCTTGCCGAGCGGTTGGCGATCGCGAGTGTGCCGAGTTCGTAGCTGTTCACGCCGTACGTCATCCGCCACTTGGCTTCGCCGCGGAACTCCACGCCTTTGACGGTGAGTGTGTCGGTGTCTTCCTCATAGTCCCAGTCGTCGATCTTCCACGCGCCGATCACAGACGCGTCGCCCCACCGCAGTGAAAGCGTCCGACTGTTGGGGGTGAACAGCCGGTCGATGTCAGCGCGTGTGAGGCCGGTGTCGGAGTCGTTCACCTTGAACTCGAACGAACACGATCCCGTGCTGGTGAGGTTCATCGACCACGATGCGCTGTTAGCCGGCCATGTTCGCCCGATCTCGTTTCCGGTGATCGAGTCATGAGACCAGAGACTCCACATGGGCGCGCCTCCGATCAGATGAACGTGTCAAGAGCCTTCACTCGCCCGGGAACCGAAAGGGTGAAGAGGACTCCTCGACCGGGGGGCACCGTCCAAAGGTCGCCTCGTCCGACGCCGGGCATCTCCACGCCGTTGCGATATACCCGGCCGCGCCGCATATCCACGGTGTGCGTGCCTCCGGCCGTCGCTCCGGCGACGACGAACGTTTGCCCCGAGGATGTGACCGTGTAGCCAGCGGGCGCGGAGGGGATCTCGACAACCGGGAAAGCTGGAAAGTTGCCGTAGTGCGCCGCGCTGATAGACACGGCCGTACCGGTCTTCGGATACACGTTCTCGCCCCCGTATTTGCGGGGGTCGGCGAAGACGAACTGGAGTTGGTACTCCGCCTCCAGGAATCCGCCTGGGGAATCTTGAACCTCACCGGATACGCGGCGCCCGTCAGCCCACCGGGTCTCTCCACGAGACGTGACCTGGAACCTCATACGATCCCCGGTCGCGCCCAGGCCCGCGAGAGCGTCGGACAGGTGCTCGAGCCGGTCCTCCGACTCGGCGAGCACCCATCCGTCGATCGTGACCACCCGCGAGGGCAGATACACGGGTACGTCATGCTCTCCGTGCTCTACGGCGCGGGCGAGAGCTTCACGGCGCCCGGCCGGAAGCCCGCGCCACCCCTGCAGCCCATCGGGCTTCACCAGAATTGCCTCGCCCTGTGCAGACGGGAGCGGAGCACCAAACAGTTCGAGTCCGCCGACCTGGATCTCAAGCATTGGACCCCCTACGCTCGTGCGCGCTGCGCGATAGCCGCGAACTTCTGACCGGCGAGCTCAACTCCCACAGCGGGATCCTCATGCTCGAAGGTGTTGTACTGGTTCCACGTCTGTCCGCCGCCTCCGCCTAGCTGCGACAGCACGCCAGGCGACAGCGGGACGACAGCCTCGTCGTAACGGCCCTCTCCGACGACGGCGAGCGTTCCACCCTGACGACGGGAGACAACGCCGCCCTCCGCGAGGTGCGGAATCTTGCCGATGCTGAAGTCAATAGCTCCACCTGTCGCGTCTGCGACGAAGTTGCCGACCTCATTGAGGCCACCGAGGAACCCGTTAATCAGGTCGATGATGCCGTTGATGACACCCTTACCGATCGCGACAATGCCCTCGAAGATGCCACCGAAGATGTCCTGGATGCCCTGCCACGCCTTCTCCCAGTTCCCGGTGAACACACCGGTCAGGAAGTCGATTACGCCGCCGAGGATTGCCACGAGCGTGTCGACGACAGGGATCAGCACGGATGCGATCGCATCGACAACACCCTGGATGACCGGGATGAGCGCGGCGATCACCGCTTGCAAGATCGGGAAGATCGCTTCGATGAGCTGCATCAGCGGCGCGATCAGCGGGAGCACTGCCAGGAGCACCTGAGAGATGATCCCGGCAAGCTGCTCGATGATGGGCAGCAGGGGCGGAATGATCTGCGCGACGAGTTGAGCGAACACATCCGCGACCTGCACAAGCACGGGCATGATCGCTTGCAGCACCTGCCCGAGAGCCCCGCCGATGACGGAAGCCACCTGGCCGATCATGCTGACGATCTGCGGCAGGATCGGGCCGAGCACCTGGAACGCGAGCAGGACCGGTGAGAACTGCATGCCGAGCTCGGCGATCTGACCGATCAGTGGGCCAACCGTGTCGAAGATGGTGCGCAGCACTTCGCCGAACTGCATTGCGTTCTGCACCATGCTCAGCGGGAGGAACGAGTCCTCTTCCATCAGGTTGCCGGTGAAACCCACCGAGACAACCTTGATGATCTCGCCGATCGTCTCCCCGAACTGGGATGCCTTCTCCTCAAGCGGCGCCAGCCCCGCAGTGATGTTCTGCAGCATCGGAGCGATCTGGTCGAAGACACCACCGAGGAGACCAGCTCCGATGCGGCCGAGAGATGCCACGAGGTTGTCGAATGAGCCTTGGACGGTCCCGCCCATGGCGGCGGCGACTCCACCGCTGGCGGACTGTGCTGCCGCTTCGAACTCGGCGAACCCGATCTTGCCGGCGGATGCGAGGCTGAACACTTCGTCCGTGCTCACGCCGAGCTGTTCGGCGAGCTTCTGGTAGATCGGGATGCCTCGATCGGCGAGCTGCTGCAGCACATCGTTCTGCGCTTTGCCGGTGGACTGCACCTTCGCGAAAATCGAACCGATATCCGACAGGCCAGTCCCAGCAGCCGCAGCCGTGTTCGCGACCGTGGTCAGAACATCGGCCATCTCCTGGCCCGGCCCAAGCCCCGAAGCTGCGAGCTGCGCGGCGACCGTCGCCGCATCACCCAGACCGAACGCCGTGCCTCGCACCGAGGCGAGGGCATTGTCCATCAGGCCTGCGGTCTCATCCGATGTGAAGCCGAGACCTTCCATCTTCGCTGTCGCCTGATCGATGGCATTCAGACGCTGGAAGCCCTTGGTGAGCGCCGTGCCGAGCGTGACCGCGATAGCAGTGCCAGCCACCGCAGCGGCAGCAAGAGCGCCCCCCTTGACGCCCTTCATCAGTTTGCCGCCGAGGCTGGACCCTGACTTCTCGACCTCCGGCGCGATCGGTGCTCCGAGGGCTTCCGCGATATCCTTCTTGACGTTCGGGAACTTGGCTGTCAGCGCCACATAGGCGTTCGCGATCTCAACAGAAGCCATGCGCACCCCCGGAACGAGGAAAGCCGCCCCGAAGGACGGCTTTCGTGGATGGATCAGGCGGGATATCGATGCCTGCGGAGGAGCGCTTCTGCCTTGCGACGGACTTTCAGATCCTCCGCGCGCTGCTCATGCGCGAACGGCGGCGTCTTCGGGGGTTGCGGCTTCTTCCCCTTGCCCTTCCGGACATGGAAATCGACGACACGGACGGTGTAGTCCAGCATCTGGAGCGCACGCTGATCTTCCGAGATAGCGGCAGGCCCGCCAAACGATCGCCAGACAGGCGAGCCAGCCGGCAACCACGCCACGAGGTCGGCGGTCGTCAACGGCTCATCCAGCGCGTCATCCAGGTCCATGCCGTAGGACAGCATCATTGAGGCCCGCAACGCCCCCTCGTGATAGCGAAGGAGCACCGCGAGCGTCAGAAGTTTGGGCGGGCCTCCGACAGCAACTCGAACACGAACTCGGTCGTGTGACCGATGTTGTACTCGGCGCCGTGTTCGGCAGCGAGTCGTCCGTGCGCCTTCCGCGCGCCGTCGTACCCGAGCATGCGTCGAAGCATCCCCGGAACCCGCATCGCGGCCTCGGAGTTCATCTCCGCAGGAACGGGGACCCCCGACTCCTGCATGTCGTTCACCTCTTGCAGGAACCCGATGTCATCCATTGTGCGCGGGTCACCGAGGCCGGCGATCTGCACGGTGTACTTGTGCCCGCGGACGGTGACGTCAACGCTCTTCACGGCCGGAGCGGCCTTCGGCTTGTGATCCTGCGGCTTCTTCGGTGCAACCATGATTCGACTCCATTCGACTCAGAACACTTCGACTCTGGAAAGGAAAGGTGGGCGGGATGGAGTCGAGGCACCCCGCCCACCGGTCTGTCACTCCTCTTCGGCTTCGAGATCCGTCTCGAGGAAGAAGTAGTCGCCGATGATCTCGCCAAGGAACGGGAACGCCGCGATCTCCGTATTCCCGAAGATGCGCTCACCATCAGGAGCGATCTCGAAGCGCGGGATGATGAACCTGCCACGGATGGTCTCGTCGGACTGGTCGTAGAGGTCGATCACGGCCTGCATGGTGGTCACACGCTGGCCGGCGCCACGAGTCTCCTTGCGCACCCCGGTCGTGATCGTCGAGTCCTTCACGGTGTACCGAAGTCGGTTCGTGAGCTCCTTGGACTCGAGTGCGGCGAAACCGATGGTCGTCCCCGGCTCGTTCACACGAGTACGCACCACACCGTTGCCCTGGTGTCCGCGGATCTTCTCCACCGAACCGGTGGGCGTCTCCGTGATGCCGGCAGGGCTGATCCACCCGACTTCCTCGAAACCCACCGGGGCTTCCAGAGCGGTCGGCAGAGTCGCGCTCAGCGGCCCCAGCCAGATGCTGTCAAGGTCCGACCCATAGATCCGGGCCAGGTCACTGTTCACTCCCATGGGGAGCCTCCAATCGCCCGAATCTGGGCATAAGAAAAGCCCCGCCGGGCGGCAGGGCCAAGATCAGGTGGGGTTACGCCGCGCGAACAGTCAGCCGCACAGTGAACGAGTACCTGTCCTCGTTCGTGTCAGGGTCTGGATCGAAGTACACGCCGGACACGTCCTCGACTCGTCGCACCAACGGCATACCGCTGGACTCGTTCAGGAACGCGAACCGTGCGGCTCGAGCGTCATCGGATGCCGCAACGCTTGTCGCGGCCGTGCACGTCACCGTGATCTGTGGCTGGTCGACGATCCGGTTCAACGCCGACCCTCCTGTGCGTCGCGCCTGCACGAATCGCTTCGGGCGCGGGTTCGGCACCTTAGTTGAGACGGGAGATGTCATGCGAGCCCGGAGGAAAGCCCCAACCATGGCTTCCGCGTCCGGGAAGTCAATCCTTGCCATCATCGCGACCTCGTCCAGTTTTCAACCTGAGCTTGGGTTGCCCAGATGGTCTTGCCGTCGCGTTTCCTGGTGTAGCGAACAAGCGACGAGTCATTCGAGGCTGGAACTCTCGCTCCGATAGCTTTCGTGAGCACCTTGTTTGCGGCTTCCTCGATCCGACCTTCCTCGTTCGTCGCCTGCACATACCCGCGCGCGGTCCACTTATGACGTCGTTGAACGTATTCAAAGTTTCGACCCGCCCTGCCAGAGATCGCCCGCCCTTCCGCGTCAACGATGTCCTGCGCGCTATCGGACCCCATGATGCGGTTGATGCCACGGATGTTCAACTTCAATCCACTGACTGAGCCCATGATCACCCCTCCACTCGGCGCAGCGTCACGACATTGGCACGTCGGGACGAATCAGTCGGATGCACCCACTCGCGAGTGTCACCCTCAACCTCGTACTGATACCCTCGAGCGGTCACACGATCGCGTGACCCGAAAACCGCCTCCGCAGGAAGGTAGAGAGTCGGCTGAACGATCAACCGGTCACCACCTTCCCGGGGTTCCGAGCTCGAGCCCGGATCGAACGCGTACACGCCCACGGAAACGGCTTCTCCCCAGCCTTCGGCGGGATTCCCGTGAGCATCCACCGCTCCGGCGTCGAAAGCCTCATGCTCGACGAACTCACTGATGGGCCTCATGACGGAACCCACACATTCGGCACGCGAAGGCGAAAAGAGTGTGCGACAGCCAGGTCGTCCGGCGCGAGGCGTGTCGCGCCGCCCTGTGCCCACGTCGCGTACGTGTACTGGTCGGTGAACGGACCGGTTGTGGCCGAGTACTGGGTCACGCCTTCGGCAGCGTTCGGGTTGATGCTCAGCACCTGGCGTGTGACGTCCGCGATGGTGAGCCGGACGAGATCCGGAACATCCCCGCCGTGCGAGTAGTCCACGTTCACGAATTCGTGCGAGCGCCGGGGAACTGTAAGCCACCGCGGCGAAAGCTCGAATGGAATCCCGCGCCCGCGATCATCGGTGACCGTGTGAATCACGGTCACCGGCTTCTGTCGCAAGAACACGCGTCCGCCGTTGACCTTGATCCGCGACACGGAGCGGCCGGGCGTGAATTGCTGCCCGGAGGCGAGCCGGAACAACTCTGAAGCCTTGTCCAGAATCGCCCCGACTCGCGCTTCCTCTTCAGGGGTGAGGTCGCGACCAAACGCGGCCTCCACATCCTCTTGGGATGCGAGCTGCACTATTGCCATGACCTCACCCCTTCTCAGGTTGCTTAGACCTTGGTGACGGTCTTGGAACCGCCTCCGGTGATCGCCGCCGAGTTGGCCGTCACAATGACGGTCTTCTGGAAGGTGATCGTCTTGGTGGTCGTACCGGAGACGTTCGCGCCGGCCACGCCGTCGAGCTCGTTGACGGCGTCGCGGATCACCGGGTTGGTCGCGTCGAATGCGATCGGCTCGGTGGACTCGCCGTCAACGGACAGGGTGAACGTTCCGCCCGTGACGCTTCCGGTGTTCGCCAGCGTCCATGTGTCCGACTCGGCCGTGTTCGCGGCTCCGAAGTTGACCTTGACCGCGCGGATGAACTCCATCTGCACTTCGCCGCCCGACTGGACGACCAGACCGTCGTCACCGATCTGCGGGTCCGTGACCACGGATCCGCCGGTGAAGACGCCGAGGATCGACCGGTCGTGCAGCGTGTCGCTGTCGTAGTCGAAGAGCTGCCGGACGGAGAGTCCGCCTTCGATTGCGATGGCCGAGGACGTTGCGCCCTTCGGTGCGGCCGGGGCGACGTACGCGAGAGCCAGCGCCGAGTTGTGTACGAAGTACGACTCGTCGCCGTCCAGGGCGTTCGACTCCACGATGGTGAACCCGGCCAGGCGTCCGACGACACCTTCACGGACGGCCTCGGGGAGGCCGGCGGTGTCGACGTCGAGGAGCTTGTCGAACGACGCGATCTCTGCCGACACCTCGGAGCCGACGATCCAGTAACGGCCGTTCGCCGGGACGTTGGAGTCGTTGAGGAGCTTGCGCGCCTGGATCGCGATCTTTCGGGGATCGGCGCCGGGCGTGTAGTTCACCTCGTGCACGAAGGTCGCGGCACCGAGGGTGTCGGCGATCGTGTTCTCGAAGTCTTCGACGAGTGCGCGCACCTGCGGGACGGTGACGTCCTGCGAGTAGTTCTCGATGTCGAGCGTGAGCTCTTCGTCGGAGAGCTGCACCGGCACGATCGGGTAGCGGGAGAGCTTCACCTGGATGCGCGACTGCACGAGATCCTGGTAGACGATCGGGTTGCGGTCACGGAATCCCGCGTCCTGTGCGACCAGGATCGCCGGGCGCTTGACGTTCACGACGTCGCCCTTCGCTCCCTTGAAGTCCGCGATCCCGTACCGGTTCGAGAACAGGTTCGGGAGGACGATGGTCCGCTGGAGGATGCCGAGGGCGACGCCCGCGATCTTCTCCGCCTTCTCAAAGATGTGTGCCATTGGTAGCACCTTTCTGTGTATGAATGACCGCCACCAACGGACGTTGAGGCGGGAGAGCTAGAGGCGAACGTTGGCCGCGATGTCCTTCGCGTCGGCCTCTTCTTCTTCGATGTCGTCGCCGCGTTCGCCACCCGTTCCAGGCGTGGCGGCCTTCGGCTTCTCCGGGAGGAGTGCCAAGATCTCGTCGGCGTGCGCTTCGAGCTCTTCACGGGTCGAGCCGCGGAGGATCGAAGCGGAGATGGGCGTCTGACGCCCCTCGCTCTTCTCCTTCGCCACCTGATCTGCGAGTGAACGTGCCGCATCAGCCTTCTCGCGTTCCGCGATCTTCGCTTCTGCGGCTTCGGCGCGAGCCAGCGCCTTCTCGAGCTCTGTCTTCTGCGCGTCCTCGAGCTCCTGCGCCTTCTGCGCCTTCGCGCGGAGGTCAGCAAGCTCGTCAGCGGTGACGCCCTGATTCGCCTTGGCATTCGCCTTGGCGCGCTTCTCCCACGTCTGGGCGTACTTCTTCCACTCAGACTCGGGGGCGTCATCTGCCGGCCGCTGCTCAGCAAGTTCCTCATCGGTGATGTCTGGCATCTCTTCCTCTCCCGTTTCGGGGTATAGAAAAAGCCCCACCGTTCGGCAGGGCTCAGAACCGCTTTGTGCGGTCGTCTACTGCAGCGCCTCGATCTGCGCCTTGCTGGTGAACTTCTCGTCACGCCAGGCGAGAGTCGGACCGTACTCGCCATGCGTGCGCGTGACGATCAGGTCCGTGTAGTCGGAGATCGGAGCGTCTCGGACCGTCTTGCCCAGTCCAAGGTCGCGCGCTCCCCTATCGGTGGCACCGAGCTTCTGCTCGATGGTCGCGTGGGTCAGCTCGAGCAGGTCGCTATTGACGGTCTGCTGTTCCGGGTCAAACCCAGGCGGCAGGCGATCGACGGAGCAATCACAGCCAGGGTGAATTGGGCTCAGCTCGCTGGTGAGGTACCGCTGAGTGGATGCGATGACGCACAGCGCGCAGTTCTCATTCCCGGTCAGCACACGGACGAAGGCAGTGATGCCGGCGGACTCAAGCGAGCGTTGCGCCTGCCTGACCTTCGCCATCTGCATGTCGGTGGAGATCAGAGACGCAAGCCGCGCCGCCCCCTCTTCAACCGCGAGTGCCATCGGCTTGTCGTCGGCCAGCGCTGAATACACCGTCGTGGCGGGGCGCCGATAGACCTCTTCGGCCGCGACACCGCGGCCCCCAGTGATGTACCGGACGTCGATCCCCGCCCGCGCACCGACAGCCTGGAAGTAGGCCTCGGTGAGGTTCGCGATCTGGATCTGTCCGGCCTGAACGTGCGGGACGACGAGAGCCACGAGACGGTCGATGTCCGAGTCCCGATAGGAACCCAGGTTCGACCAGAGCCGATTCGATGCCACCAGCAGGCGGTTCCTGACCTGCTCAACCGCCTGCTGATAGCTACGCTGCGTTACCATCGGCCGCTCCGAACAACGTCAGCTGCTCGAACGCGATATCGGTCTCGATCTCCCGAATCTGATCCGCCGACTGGCCCCAGATGTTGCGTGCGATCCAGCGTGTGGGCATTCCGGCAGTCTTGGCAAGGTTCGCCGCCTGCGCCCGTTCGCCGAACGACACGAACGCGGTCGGAGCGAACTCCACCTCGATCGTCTCCCCAGCGTCGACACTCTGGACCCGCATGGCATCAAGGATCGACCCCTCGAACGCGGGACGGAACAACTCGATGCGCTTCTCAGCCTTCGAGATCTCCGCTTCCTTCGCGTTCATCGCCCCCTCGGCCGACTGATTCTGAGAGTCGGAAAGGAAGTTCGACATCGGCGTACCAGTGACGCCGCAGTACTCACGCACGTCTGCTTCTTCGCCCCGGAGCATCGCCTGAATGCCTGCGGAGCCGTCAGAGAGCTCAGTGAGCTTCGCGCCTTCGGGGAGATCCCAGATCGCGCCGGGTGCGGGGTCGAACACCTTTCCGTAGTCGACAGGATCGTCCTCGTCGGGCTCGGGGAGACCTTCGACAACGCGCTGCTTGTACGCCTGCATGGCGACCGTGACGAGCCGCTGCAGCTTCCCGAGGTTGATGCGATCGATCACGTCGCGGTGAGGGGTGACCTCGCCGACGCCATGCGGGTTCTCGAGCACCTGGATCGGGACGCCGCCGTCGTACTCGACGACCTCGCCCGGATCCCACCCATCCGCGTTGAGGCGGCGGAACGAACCGTATTCGGTCTTGGCGCCGCGAGTGAAGCGCTGCTCCAGCCCAGGAACCCAGACGGTCGCGTAGTCGATGCCCTTGATCTTGTCGCGCCACGCCTTCACGCCGGCGATCGCTCGCCACGGCTGCAGAGGGTCGGCGATGGTGATCATCTGTTCAGGGCGCTCGCTGGTCGTCACAGCGCGTCCACCGACATCCTGCGTGAGCAGATATCCGTAGCCCGTCGTCAGAGCGTTCCAGGCGGCGTCCGCGAACACGATCCCCAGACGGTTGTCCCGGTAGTAACGTCGCGCTGCTTCAGCGGCGGCTCCAGTGTTGTCACCGACCCGCACTCCCAGCGGGATGATGCGGCCAGCGAGCGACTCGCAGGTGCGGCCACCGAAGTTCGTGCGCGACTTGCGCTGGAATGCAACCCACGACTCGCGGAGGTTCGCACCCATCTCGGGCAGCGGAGCGTCCCCGTCCACGTACCGCCGTGACAGCTTCACTTCCGGCAGACGCTCGCCAAGAGCCGCCAACAGAATCGGTAGATACTCCTCGGGTGTCACTTGATCACCTCCTACCTGATTCGACGGGCAGCCCGCTTCCGCGCACCGCTCACGCCCTTGCCCACAGCATCAAGCCCGGCGGCGAGAGCCATCATCGACCCCCATGTGAGGTCGATCTTCGAGAAGTCCTGGTCGTCGTCCGGCTTCTTCAACACATACCCAGCACGCCGCGGATCGCGTCGCGCATTGAGGAAGTGGCGAATCATGTCGGGGTGACCATCGAACGTGATTTCCCGATTGGAAATCGATTGGTACATCTGCTCGAATACCTCGCAGGTGCGTGTCACATTCTTCTGTGCCCACCGGATCGGCTCCGCCGTGGTCATTTTCGCCTTGAGTCGCTTGTGGTACGTGGCTTCCCACTGCTTGACCTCGCCGGCCCACCCATCGGAGGGGTCAGCGTAGAAGCCGACGACGTTGTAGTCCTTGAACGCCTGAGCGACTGCCTGCTCGATCTCGAGCTTGGATGGCTTCCACCCGTCGCCCTTCGGACCCTCAGGCTGCTCCCACAGGCCCACCTTGAACAGGTGCTTCTGCGTAACCGAGTACCCGACGAGGACAGTCGAGTCAGCGATGCCGCGTTTGCGACCGGAGGAACCGTCGAAGCCGAGCGTGACCGGCTCGCTCTTCGTGATCACCTTGTCGGCGATGACACCACGCAGCTCGGGGTCGGTGACGAATGCGTCACGAGCGGCGTCGACCTGGTTGAGGAAGTCTGCCCGCATCTGCGCCGGATCATTCGACGTGTCCAGGAAGTCGTCAGCGATGCGTTCAAGATCGGACCACCCTGGTTCGCACGGCGGGTCGTGCAGGACGCACCCACGCGGATCCTTGGACGAGTCGCCGTAGGCGACGCGCAAGCCCTTGATCAGTGACTCGCGATCACCGATGTCCGTCGTGGGAGTGACGCGGTGATCGAAGTAGATCGACTGCACGTCCTCCAACGCCGGGTGCTTGCCCGACTTGATCTTGTCCCAGAACTCGAACGACGCCTCGGCCACTGACCGTTCACCGAGCGTGTATGCGTTCGGTGTCTCGATCGTGACCCCGCCAAGCTTCGTCGCGTTGTTGCGGAGCGTCTGCGCAAGCTTCACGCCACTGTTCGACCGCAGCCACGTCTCGGTCTGATCCATCGACGCCGCGACGGCCTTGAATCCCTTGATCGATAGAGGCGAGGCGGTGATGGGGGCGATGCGTCCACGCTCGAGCGCGACGAACGAGTCCATCGGGTCACAGTTGAACTCATCGGGAGCGCTGCCGTTGCGCAGCATCTCGAGCAGAGGCTCCCATGTGTTCTTCGTCTGCTCCTCCGTGACCGCAGCGATCGCCACATACGGAGTCCGTACAGACGACCACGGCTTGCCAACAGGCTGCCCGTCCGCATCCCAACCATCGGGAACGACGTCAAACAGCCCCTCGGCGATCATGATGCCGCCAACGAAGGGCGACTTGCCCCAACCTCGAGGACGCATCAGCACCGACCTGTGGATCACACGCTTCCCGGTGAACGGATCGAGGCGGTAGAGCTCGTTCAGATAGTCCTGCTGCTCGCGCGTCACAATGAACGGGTCTGACTGCTCATCGTCGCCAGCATCCGGCCGCCCAAGGTACTCTTCCATCTGCTCAGCGACCGTCCACCCGAGAGTGGGGAAGTCGTCTTCAGACAGCGGCACCCAAGGCACTACGCCTCCAACCGCTTCGTGGAACCGTAACGATCGCGCGCGGACGAAACCTTCACCGCGCCAAGGACCGCCTTCGACTCGCCCTCGATCGCGGCCGCCGAGAAGATCCGAAGCTTCGCCCGGTCCTCCGGCGTGAACCCGTACTTCGCCTCACGCAACCGCAGCTCGCCCGCCATCGAAAGGTTGCCCTTCCAGAACGCCGCATGGATCATCGCGGTGTCCAGCAGGTACGCCCAGTCCGTGTCGAAGAACTCGTTCACCAGCGGGTGATGCTGGAGCATGTCCCACCAGCCACGAGTCGCATCCGGCCAGTTGAACGGCACCATGTACGGCTCGCCATCCTTCGGCCGGATCTCCACCTCGAACTCCGGAAGATCCGGCTGAGTGACCGCACGCGCCGGCGTGATGTACCGGACAGGCGCAACATCAGCGTTCTTGCGCGCCCGCTTGCTCGGATTCTTCGGGGCAGGACCGTTGCCAGCCATGTGAGCCTCCAGCCCGTTTCGGGATGCCCGTTCCGGGCAGGAGCACGAAATCCCCCAGACTCGTACGCGGGAGTTTCCACAGC
>NZ_SCOG01000008.1:0-177772 GCF_005502545.1 Microbacterium sp. Beta | reverse complement strand
CAGGAGCCTAGGTCCTGGTCACCGCATGCGAAAACGGAGACCATCTCCCCTCAGCTCAGCGCGTCGACATGTGACGCGCCGAGCCGTGCGCGTGACGGTCTCCGTTTTCGCATGCGGTGACCAGGACCTAGGCTCCTGACATGCGTCGACCGTTCATGGACACCCCCGACCAGCTCGAGAGCTTGGAGGGGCAGCAGTACCTCGTGCTCCGGCCCACTGTCGAGGTCGCCGATACCTACCGGGAAGTGCAGGACACTGCACTCGCACGTCTCGGCGCTCCGGTACGACGACCGCACACCGGGCACGTCACGCTCCGAGGCTTCTACGAGCCCGAGCGGCGCGACGAACTCGCCACGCTGATCCGCTCCTGGGCGGCGCAGCAGACGCCGATCGAGATCACCGCCGAGGCCGTGGACGAGTTCCCCACGCCGTGGAGGATCCTGATCGTGCGCCTCGCCCGCACCGCATCACTCGTCTCGGCGTACTCGTGCCTGACCACCGCGCTGGATGCCACGGACTTCCGCCGCCTGGGCGAGCTGCCGTTGGAGGAGTGGACCTTCCACCTCTCGGTGCTCTACGGCAAGACTCTCGACCCGGAGGTCTGGTCGCACTTCGCGCAGCCCGAGTCGCGTGCTCTCGAGCCTGCGCCCGCTGAGACCATCACCGAAGCCGAGCTGGTCTGGTACGAGGACGGCATCGAGCACGCCGAGGTCCTGCCGTTGGGAGGCTGACCCCCACTCCCCACTCCCACTCCGGCCGAAACAGAGACCTCCCGCACTCTGCCCCGCGTGTCCTGTGTGGACGCGCCGGGCCTGATGCAGGAGGTCTCTGTTTTCGCAGCTGAGTGTTCGCGGCCGGGATTTCGCAGCCGAGTCGTCGCAGCCGAGCGCGGCTCAGCTCAGGCCGGAGTAGGCGTGCAGACCCTTGAAGAAGACGTTCACGATCGTGAAGTTGAAGATCACGGCCGAGAATCCGACGATCGCGAGCCACGCCGAGGGGTTGCCCCGCCAACCGCGGGTAGCCCGTGCGTGGATGTAGCCGGCATAGATGACCCAGATCACGAAGGTCCAGGTCTCCTTCACGTCGAAGCCCCAGAAGCGGCTCCAGGCGTAGTACGCCCAGATGGAGCCCGCGATGAGAGTGAAGGTCCAGAGGATGAACCCGATGATCGTGAACATGTACGCCAGGCTCTCCAGGCGCACCGCGTTCGGGAAGGTGCGGAGGAAGCCTGGGCCCGTCTTGGTCGCCCCCTCGCCCAGCAGGCGCTCACGTCGCGACTGCATGAGCTGGATCACCGAGAGAGCGAAAGCCAGCGCGAAGAATGCCGTCGCGAGCGAGGCGACGAACACGTGGATGACGAGCCACACGCTCTTCAGCGGGTCCATCAGCGGCGAGACGTCGACGTAGAAGTTGGTCGCTCCGAGGCCGAGCAGCACGACGACGAGGCCCGTGATGAACGTGCCGAGGAACCGCAGGTCGATACGCGTGAGCACGACGAGGTACACGGCGATGATGAGCAGCGTGCCCATCATCGCGAACTCGTAGAGGTTCGCCCACGGCACACGACCGGCGGCGATGCCACGCGTGACAGCGGACGCGAGGTGGAACAGGAAGCCGAGTACCGTGAGCGAGGTGCCGATCCTGGCCATCACGAATCGCTGCGGGGCGGAGCCCGCATTAGACCCGCCCGACGCTGCGGGGATGCTTGCTCCGCCGGCCCCTACGAGCACCGACTCCCGCACGTTCTGTGCATCGGCCGTCGCCTGCGAACGCCGCGCGAGATCGAAGGCATAGGCCACGAAGGCTGCCGCGTAGATCGCGATCGCCGTCCACAGCAGGACCGGCGAGATCACGTTGAGCTCGAGCATGGTGTCAGTCTACTTTCCGGGTGTCGGTTGCCGGGGCTTCCACCTCGGCGGACTTAGTCGCGATGTCATCAGCCACGGTGTGATCGTCCGCGGTGTCGTCGGCAGGGTTCTCGCCGTCCTCGGCCCGCACCGTGGTGCCGCCTGCCGCGTCGAGCAGTCGGGCGTGGCCGGCGACGAGGTCGTCCACCGCTGCCGCGAGCGTCGGGTCTTCCCCACGGGCGAGCGCCGCGTATTCGAGGGCGACCTCGCCGTCCTGCGCCGTGGCCTTGACCCACACACGTCGCCGCGGAACGAACAGCGCGATCATGAGACCGCCGAGGGCCAGCAGCGCGAAGCCGAGCACCCACACACCTGACTCGTCACGGTGGATCTGCAGCGAGGCGAAGCGCTTCACCGACTGGGAGGCATCCGTGGCGCCGGCCGGAGACTCGTCCTCGAAGGTCACCGAGCCGAGGCCGTTCGGCAGCTGCGCGGTCTGCCCGGGGGCGAGCTCGATCGACTTGACGTCGGTGGTGCGGCCCGTGAGCTTCGTCATGCCAGTGGTGTCGAGCACGTAGACGGAGCGCGGCACACCCTCGTTGATGCCGAGGTCACCCGTGTACACGTTGAGCGTGAGCGTCGGGTTCGTGAGGTCGCCGTACGCGGAGAAGAACGCACCGCTCTCGAGCACACCCGTGGTCGGGTAGAAGAACCCGACCAGGCCGACCTGCTCGGCCAACCCGTCCGGCACCTTGAGCACGCCGAGCGAGCTCATGTTGTTGTCCTGCGGCAGGAACGGCGTGCTGTTGGTGAACACGACATTGCCCTCGGGATCGCGCACCGTCACCGTCGGCGCGTAGCCGTTGCCGAGCAGGAACACGTCGTCGTCGGCGACGCCGAGGGGCTCGTTGACCTTGACGGAGCCGGTACGTTCCTCGCCGTTCTCCTGCACGGTGACGTTGGCGGAGAAGTCGCCGGCCTGACCGGACCCCGGCTCACCGAACGGCTGGTAGGTCACGTCGAAGGAGTCGAGGCGCATCGAGTACGGGGAGAACGCGTCGTCGCCCACGAACCGTCCGCGGTTCATCGAGTCGTAGTCGAGGAGCGTGTTGGCGAAGGTCTCGCCCTCGACCAGCACCCGCTGCCCGGTGTAGGAGAACCCACCGCCGATGCCGACCGTGACCAGCACGCCGACGAGCGCGAGGTGGAAGAGCAGGTTGCCGGTCTCGCGCCAGTAGCCGCGCTCTGCGGAGACCGAGAACGTGCGTCCGCGGTCGTAGCGCTCCACCCGGTAGCCGAGGGCCTTCAGCTGCTTCGTCGCGACATCGATGGACGCGGCCGCCTCCGCTTCCGCGTCGCCGGTCTTGGTTCCGGAGTCCGCCGCGGGATCGCGCGTGACTGCGCGGTAGTCCTCGAGGCGCTGCAGCCGGGCGGGGGTACGCGGCGGGCGGGCACGCAGCGCCTTGGCGTGGTGTTTGATGCGCGGGATCACGCAGCCGACGAGCGAGGCGAACAGGAGCAGGTAGATCGCGGAGAACCACGGCGACAGGTAGACGTCGAAGAGCTTGAGGCCGTCGAGGATCGGGAACAGGTCCGGGTTGTCGCGTTCCCACTGCGTCACACCGTTGGGGTCGGCCATCCGCTGCGGGAAGATCGAGCCGGGGATCGCCGCGATCGCCAGGACCAGCAGCAGGATCAGTGCCGTGCGCATCGAGGTCAGCTGACGCCAGCCCCAGCGCAGCCAGCCGACCAACCCGAGGCGCGGCTGGGTGATCGAGTCGTCTCCGTCGACGTGGTCGGACGGGCGGAGCGGATCGCTGGAGTCGCTGTTCGCGGCACCCTTGTTCTTGGTCATGACCTTCTCAGTGCGGGGAGTTTTCTCGGGATGGATGGGCTTGTCGGGACGGCTATCATCTCGTTCGCTCGTCTCGGGATCGTCAGAGCGGGAGGATGACACTGCCGATCACCGCCGTCAGTCTCGACATGATGTCGGTCCAGAGTCCGGTGACCATCAGGACGCCGAGGAGGAGAAGCATCACGCCGCCGATGATGTTCACCACCCGGATGTGCCGACGCAGGAACCCGATCGCCTTCGTGGCCCAGCCGAAGCCGAGCGCGACGAGCAGGAACGGGATACCGAGGCCGAGCGAGTAGGCAAGGCCGAGGAAGCCTGCCCGCACCGGGTCACCGGCATTGAACGACAGCGCGAGGATCGCCGCGAGCGTCGGCCCCATGCAGGGAGCCCATCCGATACCGAGCGCGATGCCGAGGAGCGGCGCCCCGACGATTCCGGCTCTGGAATCCACGTGGAAGCGGAATTCCTTCTGCGCGAACCCGAACAGCCCGAGGAAGACCAGGCCCATCCCGATGATGACGACGCCCAGGATGCGGGTGATCAGGTCGCCCCACTGCAGCAGGAAGACCCCGGCCGTTCCGCCGAGCACGGTGTAGAGGATGAAGACGATCGTGAAGCCGAGGATGAACAGCAGCACTCCCCCGACGAGTCGCCCCCGCGTCGCGGTTTCTGCCGTCTGCGTCGTCGTCCCGCCTTCCCCGCCGGCAGCAGCGGTCGACCGAGGTGCGACGGCACCGCCGAGGAAGCCGAGATAGCCGGGAACGAGTGGGAGCACGCAGGGAGACAGGAATGAGACGAGTCCCGCGAGCATCGCGACGGGAATCGCGATCCAGAGGGCCCCGGAGCCGATGATCGCTTCGGGACTCATGAGCCGTCCTGCTTGCTCACGAGTCCTCCGCGAGGGCGTCCTTGACGAGCGTGGAGAGGATCGACTTGCCGTCGATGGGCCCGATGATGCGCGCGGCGACGCGCCCCTGCTTGTCGAGCACGAGCGTGGTCGGTGTCGCGGCGATCGGAGTCTCCTTCGCGAAGGCGAGCTTGGCCTGAGCGGTGTCGACGTCGATAAGGCTCGGGTACGTGACGCCGTACTCGTTCGCGAAGGCAACGGCGGTGTCGGCCTGGTCGCGGGTGTTGATGCCGATGAACGCGACGTCCTGATCGCTGAAGTCCTGCCAGACGCCTTCCAGATCGGCCGCTTCAAGACGGCATGGCGCGCAACCGGCGTACCAGAAGTTGACGACCGCGACCTGACCGGCGATGTCGGCGCTGTCGAACTCCTCGCCCTTCTCCGTCACGCCGCTGAACACGACGGGCTCGCCGCGCTCGGCGACGGGGATCTCGACGATCGCGCCGTCAGCGGCGACGTAGCCGGTGTTCTCGCCGTTCAGGAAGGATTCGCTGACGGGATCGGGAGCGCACGCGCTCAGACCGATGGCGAGCACCGCAGCGAGCGCGGCACCGACCGCACGACGCGAACGTCGGGTGCGGGAGGAGCGGCCGCTGCGGATCTGACGGACCGTCGAATCGCTTGGCACGACTCCGAGTTTACGCAGAGGATCCTATGCGCGAGCCGGAAACGTGACCTCCTCCGACGCCCCTCAGAAGCGCGCCAGGATGTCGTCCACACCCGCCCGGAAGCGTGGACATGTGGCGATGTCGTGGGCGCGGCAGCCCATCGCGTGCTCGGTCATCTCGCGCGACAGACGCATCTCCTCCATGCGCCTGTCGATGTCGTCCAGGTGCTGCTGCAGCACCTGATGCCGCCCTGCACTCCCGTCATCGAGCAGCACGGCGATCTGCTCGAGCGTCATCCCTGCAGCCTTGCTGCGCTGGATCACGGCGATGCGCACGACCTCGTCCTCGCCGTAGCGCCTCCGCCCGGCAGCGTCGCGCGGAGGGGTGAGCAGCCCCACCGACTCCCAATGCCGCAGAACGTTCGTCGGCAGGTCGAAACGGGTCGCGACATCGCCGACGGACCACGGATGCTCGGAACTTGACTTCATGTTGACATGAAGTCACAGACTGGCGTGGAACGCAACATCCAGAGGAAGGACCACCATGTACGACGCCATCGTGATCGGCGCAGGACCGGCAGGGCTGCAGGCCGCTCTGACCCTCGGACGGATGCACCGCTCCACGCTCCTTCTCGACTCGGGCGAGTACCGCAACGGCACCGTCCTGCACATGCACAACATGATCGGGGAGGACGGTGCCGCCCCCGCCGGCCTCCGCGCGACCGCCCGAGAGGAGCTCGCCACCTACGACGACGTGGAGATCCGCGACATTGCGGCGACGAGCATCACCGGCGTCGAGGACGCGTTCGCGGTAGTCATCGCCGACGGATCCGTGGTCGAGGGGCGCCGGGTCATCCTGGCCACCGGGGTCGCCGACGATCTTCCGATCGTGTCCGGACTGCAGGAGCTGTGGGGCACGCTCGCCTTCAGCTGTCCGTTCTGCGACGGGCACGAGCACGCCGGCAAGGACATAGCGATCGTCGGCGCCGCGCCCCGCGCCGAGCACCTCATCGGGTTGCTGGGGAGGATCGTCGCGAGCATCACGGTCGTGCCGGTCGAGGAGGCGTTCACGGACGAGGACATCCGCACGCTCGAGGCGAAGGGCGCGCGGGTGAGTCGCACCCCCGTCGCCTGCGTCGAGAAGGTCGAAGGCGGCGTGCTCGTTCGCACGGACGACGACGAGCGTGTGGTCCCCGGAGTCTTCATCGCCGCAGGGGCGATGCGTCAGCGGGCGCCGTTCGCCGCGCAGCTCGGACTCGGCATGCTCGAGTCCGGGTGCATCGAGATCGACGAGTTCGGACGTACCTCGCACCCCGGGGTGTTCGCCGCGGGCGACCTCGCCCACCGTGCGACCCTCCCCGGCCCGATGGCATCCGTGCTGCTGGCGGCCGCCGCGGGTCAGCTGGCCGCTGTCGGCATCATCCAGTCGCTCCTGGCCGCCGAGCACTGACCCCGTTTCGAATCGCGCACGTGGGTCCATCCGTCGCCGGAATGGAACCACCTGCGCGATTCGGAAGTGGGGGTCAGACCGCGCCGACGTCGACGGCACCGCCGGTCGCGGCAGGCTCGACATAGGCGACCTCTCGCCAGACGTCACCGACGCGCTCGAACGAGGTGACGCTGGACAGCGCGCAGCGTCGGGTGCGTGGGTCGTGTTGCAGCGGAAGCCCCGCGACGCGGAGGTGCGTGATCCAGATGGGCGCCTGGTGCGACACCATCACGACGTCTCCATCGGGTGCCGCATCCCACGCCTCGTCCATGACACCGAGCATCCGCTCGGCGATGGAGGAGTAGGGCTCGCCCCAGCTGGGAACCGAGGGCTGGCGCAGATGCCACCAGTTCAGGGGGTTCATCAGGGAACGGCGCATCTGCGTCCCCTCGAACACGTTCGTCGGCTCGATCAGCCGGATGTCGATCTCCGGCACGAGGTCGAACGTCGCGGCGAACGGCTCGGCCGACTCCTGGGCGCGTTCGAGAGGTGACGCGTACAGCGCGGAGACGGGACGGTCGAGCGCGGCCACATGGTCGGCCGCTGCTGCGGCCATCCCCCGACCCGCGTCGCTCAGGTGGTAGTCGGGAAGACGTCCGTAGAGCACGCGGGCCGGATTGTGCACCTCACCGTGTCGCACGAGGTGCAGCCGGGACGCCGTCATGTCACGCCTTGCTGTAGCGCGAGTCCCCGAAGCCGAGGATCAGGTACCCGATGTACGGGAAGAGGAACAGCAGGAAGAACGAGAAGACCCCGCCCTTGCCGAAACGTCCACCGAGCTTGAACGCGACGATGATGGCCAGGATCAGGTTCGCGACAGGGATGAGGTACAGCAGCGCGAACCAGCCGGAGAGGCCGGCGATCTTCACCAGGAAGACGAGGTTCACGAACGGGATGATGGCGAGGATTCCCGGGTACCCGGCCTTGGTGAAGACCTTCCACAGGCCGACCGCGACGAGGATGTAGAAGACGAGCGCGATCAGGCCGGTGGTACCCGAGAAGATCGACGCATAGAGATCGGAGATGCCGTTGTTGTCCACGGTGCACTCTTTCTGTGTATGAGCTGTGTCGTGGCGATCCTACTGATGCGCCGTCCCGGCCGCCGGTGACCGGGCCGATGACCGGCCGACCGCCCCCGTAGAATGGGCGGGTTCCCCATTTCCCAGATCAGAAGGAATACTCCGTGCTTCGCACCCACTCGGCAGGCTCTCTGCGAGCCGAGCACATCGGTCAGACCGTCACCCTCTCGGGTTGGGTCGATCGCCGTCGTGACCACGGAGGAGTCGCTTTCATCGATCTGCGGGACGCCTCCGGCATCGCCCAGGTCGTCATCCGCGACGAGGAGATCGCGCATCCGCTGCGCAACGAGTTCGTCCTGAAGGTGACCGGCGAGGTCTCGCAGCGCCCCGAGGGCAACGCGAACCCGAACCTGCCGACCGGCGAGATCGAGCTCATCGCGACCGACGTCGAGGTGCTGAACGAGTCCGCTCCGCTCCCCCTCCAGGTCTCCACGGCTCTCGCCGACACCGAGACCGTTGGCGAGGAAGCACGCCTGAAGTACCGCTACCTCGACCTGCGCCGCCCGGCCCCCGCCGCCGCCCTGCGCCTGCGCTCGAACGTCTACAAGGCGATCCGCGACGTGCTGCACGCCGACGACTTCACCGAGGTCGAGACGCCCACCCTCACCCGCTCCACGCCGGAGGGCGCCCGTGACTTCCTGGTTCCCGCGCGCCTGAGCCCCGGCAGCTGGTACGCACTGCCCCAGTCACCTCAGCTGTTCAAGCAGCTGCTCATGGTGGGCGGCGTCGAGAAGTACTTCCAGATCGCCCGCTGCTACCGCGACGAGGACTTCCGCGCCGACCGTCAGCCGGAGTTCACGCAGCTCGACATCGAGATGAGCTTCGTCGACCAGGAGGACGTGATCGCCCTCATGGAGTCGCTCATCGTGGCGATGTGGGCGACCATCGGCGTCGAGGTGCAGACCCCGCTGCCGCGCATGACCTACGCCGAGGCGATGGCCAAGTACGGCTCCGACAAGCCCGACCTGCGCTTCGGCCTCGAGCTCGTCGAGGCGACGGAGTACTTCAAGGACACCCCGTTCCGCGTCTTCCAGGCCGAGTACGTCGGCGCTGTGCGCATGCCCGGCGGCGCGAGCCAGCCGCGCAAGCAGCTCGACGCCTGGCAGGACTGGGCCAAGCAGCGCGGTGCACGTGGCCTCGCCTACGTCCTGTTCAACGAGGACGGCACGCTGGGCGGCCCCGCAGCCAAGAACCTGTCGGAGGCCGAGCAGGCCGGACTCGCAGAGCTCGTCGGTGCAGAGCCGGGCGACTGCGTGTTCTTCGCCGCCGGTGACACCAAGCAGAGCCGGGCACTGCTCGGTGCAGCTCGCGTCGAGATCGGTCGCCGCCTGGGCTATCTGAACCCCGACGAGTTCGCCTTCACGTGGGTCGTCGACGCTCCCATGTTCGAACCGGCGGCCGACGCGGTGGCCTCCGGTGACGTGGCAGTGGGCGCTGGCGCCTGGACGGCCGTGCACCACGCGTTCACGGGCCCCAAGCCCGAGTTCGAGGACACGTTCGACGCCGACCCCGGATCGGCCCTCGCGTACGCGTACGACATCGTGTGCAACGGCTCCGAGCTCGGCGGCGGGTCGATCCGCATCCACCGTGAGGACATCCAGAAGCGCGTGTTCGAGGTCATGGGCATCAGCGACGAGCAGGCCGACGAGCAGTTCGGCTTCCTGCTCGACGCGTTCAAGTTCGGCGCTCCGCCCCACGGTGGGATCGCACTCGGGATGGACCGCGTGCTGCAGCACCTGACCAAGACCGAGTCGATCCGCGAGGTCATCGCGTTCCCGAAGTCGGGCAACGGCTTCGACCCTCTGACCTCCGCTCCCGCTCCGATCACCGATGCGCAGCGCGCCGAGGCCGGCGTCGACTTCGAGCCCGAGGACGAGGACTGAGTCCAGCCGCCTCGCGCGAGCACAGGCACACACGCCGGATCAGGCGGTTCTGCGAGGAACCTGCCTGATCCGGCGTTTCTGCCTGCGGCGGCGTCGCTTCGTTCAGCCTGCGATCGATGCGAAGGCCGGGACGATGTTCTCGTTCCACACGTCGACGCCGAGCTTGCCGATCAGCGCGATCACGACCACGAGGAACACGACGCGGATGAACGTGGTCCCGCGCGAGATCGCCATGCGTGATCCGAGGTAGCTGCCCGCGACGTTCGCGATCGCGAGGATACCCCCGAGCAGCCACAGCACGGCGCCGTGCGGGATGAACAGCATCAGCGCCCCCGCGTTCGTCGCGAGGTTGACGATCTTGGCCTTGGCGCTCGCCTGTAGGAAGTCGTAGCCGAGCAGCGCGACGAGTGTGATCACCAGGAAGGTACCGGTACCAGGGCCGATCATCCCGTCGTAGAAGCCGATGCCGAGTCCCGCTGCGCCCGCCATGATGTGGTGCTTGTGCCCATGGAAGCGCAGCTGGGTCGCCGCCCCCATCTGCGGCCGGAACGCCGTGAACAGGGCCACAGCGAGCAGAGCGATCACGATGATGGGTTTGAACGCGGCAGGGGGCAGCACGGTGGCGACAGCCGCCCCTCCGAAGGAGCCGATCAACGCGATGATCGCCATCGGCAGGGCGGTGCGCAGGTCCGGTTTAGCTCGTCGGTAATAGGTCGCACTGCTGGTGGCCGTGCCGAAGACCGAGGCGAGCTTGTTCGTCGCGAGCGCCTGCACCGGGGAGATGCCGGGGATCAGCAGCAGCGCCGGCAGCTGCAGCAGCCCTCCCCCGCCCACGACCGCATCGATCCAGCCGGCGCAGAACGCGGCGATCACCACGAGCAGCAGCATCCCCCAGGTGAGCTGCTCGAGTCCGAGCACGGCGCCGATATCCACCTCGCCATGATTCCAGAGAGTCGACGCCGCCCTCGCATCCGCCGACAGACTCATCCGCTGACAGACTGGAGCCATGCTCGAAGCCCTCCCGCTGCCCCACCCCTTCGAATCGCGCGTCGGCACCGCGCTCCTGCGCCGCGCGACGGTCGACGACACGGATGCCGTGATCGCCCTCCTCGCCGACGACCCGATCAGTGCGGCCCGCGGCGATGTGGCATCCGCCGAGGACCGCCCGGCCTATGAGCGCGGTCTCCGCGAGATCCTGGCCGAGCCGTCGAACGACCTGCTCGTGGTCGAGCTCGACGGTGCGGTGGTCGGCACGTTGCAGCTCACCTCGATCCCGGGGATGGCGCGTCGCGGTGCACGGCGGCTGCTGGTCGAGGCAGTACGGGTGCAGAGCAGTCTGCGCTCGTCGGGCATCGGTTCCGCCGTGATGCGCTGGGTCGGAGAGGTCGCCGCCCCAGCCGTCGACGCATCGATGGTGCAGCTCACCTCCGACGCCGCCCGCGTCGATGCCCACCGCTTCTACGAGCGGCTCGGCTACGTCGGCTCGCATCGCGGCTTCAAGTACACGGTTTCCCAGAGCTGAAGCCCCGGCGGCCCCGACCGGACAGCACCCAGCCACCATCCGTTCACCTGACCCGCGACGGGCGGCAACCTCCGCCTCATAGTGTCCTCTCGCAACCCGACACCGGCTCACAGCGCCGGACACCGAGAGGACACTCATGGCTCGCTTCACCCGCCGCGCGCGCATCGGCGCCGGCATCGCCCTGGCCACCACGGCCGCACTCGCGCTCACGGCCTGCTCCGGCGCCGCTGACGCCACCGGCGGCGGCAGCTCCGACGTCGACGCCTCTGCTGCGACCTCGGTCGCCGACTTCGGCACGTTCGCCGACCTCGAGGCCGCGGCCAAGGCCGAGGGCTCGCTCAACGTCATCGCGCTGCCCCGCGACTGGGCCAACTACGGCGAGATCCTCGACCTCTTCGCCGAGAAGTACCCCGAGATCACGATCAACGAAGCCTCCCCCGATGTCTCCAGCGCCGAGGAGATCCAGGCCGCCAAGACGAACGAGGGTCTCGACACCGCACCCGACGTCTTCGACATCGGCCTCACGGTCGCCCTGCAGAACACCGATGTCTTCGCGCCGTACAAGGTGCAGACGTGGGACGACATCCCCGACGAGCTGAAGGAGCCCACCGGCCTCTTCGTGGGCGACTACGGCGGGTACATGTCGATCGGCTACGACTCGTCGAAGTTCGAGGCTCCCGCCGAGCTCTCCGACCTGCTCTCGGCCGACTACAAGGGCGCCGTCGCGATCAACGGCGACCCGACCCAGGCCGGTGCCGCGTTCGCCGCTGTCGGCCTCGCCACCGTGCAGTCCGACGGCACGCTGGACGACTTCCAGCCGGGCATCGACTTCTTCTCCGAGCTGCAGAAGGCCGGAAACCTGCTCAAGGTCGACGTGACCACCGCGACCATCGCCAGCGGCGAGACCCCTGTCGTCTTCGACTGGGACTACCTCAACGCCTCGCACACGGCGGACAACAAGGACTGGAAGGTCGTCGTGTTCGACGGCACGGGCTACGCCGGGTACTACAACCAGGCCATCAACGCCGACGCCCCGCACCCGGCGGCTGCCCGCCTGTGGCAGGAGTTCCTCTACAGCGACGAGGTGCAGAACCTGTGGCTGAAGGGCGGCGCCCGTCCGGTGCGCATGGAAGCGATGACCGACGCCGGCACGATCGACGCCGACCTCGCCGCCGCGCTCCCCGAGGCTCCGGAGGAGACCGTGGTCCCGACCGAGGAGCAGTCGACGAACGCCGGCACGCTGCTCGGCGAGAAGTGGGCCGCGGCGGTCCAGTGACCACCCTCACCGCAACGGGGGCGGACGCTGCGGCGTCCGCCCCCGCCACCCCCGCCGGGTCCTCGCAGCACGCGAGGGCCCGGCGGTCCGCTCCGTCCCTCGCCTGGCTCGGGCTCGTGCCCTTCGCCGCCTATGTCGTGCTCTTCCTCGCGGTGCCGACGATCCTGGCCATCGGCTCCGGCTTCTTCGCCAAAGACGGCTCCTTCACCTGGACGAACATGTCGGCCCTCGTCGACCCGGTCGTGCTCGACACCTTCGCCAACTCGGCCGGCCTCTCGTTGCTCACCGCCGTGGTCGGGGCGCTCGTCGGCGCCCTCGTCTGCTACGCGCTCCTCGGCATGGACCCCGAAGGCCGCACCCGCTCGGCCGTGGATGCCGCCGCGGGTGTGCTCGCGCAGTTCGGCGGCGTCATGCTCGCCTTCGCCTTCATCGCGACCATCGGCATCCAGGGCGTCGTCACCGTGTTCCTGAAGGACACCTTCGGCATGAACATCTTCGAGAACGGCACCTGGCTCTACGAGCTGCCCGGCCTCGTACTCCCCTACTTCTACTTCCAGATCCCCCTCATGGTCATCACCTTCATGCCGGCCCTCGCGGCCCTCAAGCCGCAGTGGGCCGAAGCCAACCTCACTCTCGGCGGTACCCGCGCGAGCTTCTGGCTCCGCATCGGCATCCCCGTGCTCGCGCCCTCGTTCCTCGCCAGCCTGCTGCTGCTGTTCGCGAACGCGTTCTCGTCGTACGCCACCGCCGCCGCTCTCGCGAGCCAGGGTGCCCAGATCGTGCCGCTGCAGATCCGCACGGCGCTCACGAGCGAGACGGTGCTCGGTCGGGAGAATCTCGCCGGCGCGCTTGCGCTCGGCATGATCGTGATCGTCGGAGTCGTGATGGCCCTGTACTCCCTCGTGCAGCGACGCGCGGCGAGGTGGCAGTCGTGAACCGGCTCGGCCCCTCCCGCACGACCCGGTGGGTGATCGGCGTCCTCGTGGGCGCGTTCTTCGCGGTGCCCCTGGTGTCGACGTTCCTCTTCACGCTGCGCGACCCCGCCGGCGGACTCTCGTTCGCCCGCTGGATCGCGTTGTTCGACCCGGCGGCCGCAGCCACCCTCAAGCCGATCTGGACCGGTCTCGGCAACTCGCTGGTACTCGCCGTGGTGACTGTCGCCATCGTGCTGCTGCTGCTCGCCCCGACCATGATCCTGGTGAACCTGCGCTTCCCGAAGCTCAAGCCCGCCTTCGAGTTCGCGGTGCTGCTGCCCATCTCGATTCCCGCCATCGTGCTCGTGGTCGGCCTCGCGCCGATCTACCTCCAGATCGGGCGGGCCCTCGGCACGGGCACCTGGACTCTCGCCTTCGCCTACGGGATCACCGTGCTGCCGTTCGCGTTCCGCTCCATCCAGGCGTCGATCGATGCGGCCGATCTCCGGACGCTCTCCGAAGCCGCGCGGTCCCTCGGCGCGAGCTGGCCGACCGTGGTGCTGAAGGTGCTCGCCCCGAACCTCCGACAGGGGCTGCTTGCCGCGTCCCTCATCTCCATCGCCGTGGTGCTCGGAGAGTTCACGATCGCCTCGCTCCTGAACCGCCAGGTGTTCCAGACGGCCATGGTCGTGGTGAACAAACAGGACCCCTACGCGCCGGCCATCTTCACGCTGCTCGCGCTGGTGTTCGTCTTCCTCCTGCTCCTCGTCATCGGTCGCGTCGCCCGCGGCACCGGAAAGGCCCGCTCATGACCGTCGACCACGCGCTGCCGCGCACCAAGGACAATCTGCTGCTCGCCCAGGCGGGCGAAGGCACCCGTGTCGAGCTGCAGGGCATCGTCAAGAGCTACGCGGGCAACCGTGTGCTCCACGGGGTCGACCTCGACATCGCCCCCGGCGAGTTCGTCTCACTCCTCGGGCCCTCCGGGTGCGGCAAGACCACGTTGCTGCGTGTGCTCGCCGGTCTCGAAGGCGCGGACGAAGGCGCCGTGCTGCTGGGTGGCGGCGATGTGTCGCGAGTGCCCACGAACAAGCGCGACATCGGCATGGTCTTCCAGTCGTACTCGCTCTTCCCGCACCTACGGGTGGCCGAGAACACGGCATTCGGCTTGCGGCGACGCGGCGTCGGCAAGGCGGAGGCCTCACGGCGCGCGGTCGACGCCCTCGCCCTGGTCGGCCTCGCCGACTTCGCGGATCGGTTCCCCCACCAGCTCTCCGGCGGCCAGCAGCAGCGCGTGGCACTCGCACGAGCGCTGGTGACCGAACCCAAGGTGCTGCTGCTCGACGAACCGCTCTCGGCGCTCGATGCGAAGGTGCGCGTGCAGCTGCGCGACGAGATCCGCCGCATCCAGCTGAGGCTCGGGATCACGACCGTGTTCGTCACGCACGATCAGGAAGAGGCTCTGGCCGTCTCGGATCGGATCGCGGTGATGAACGCCGGCCGCATCGAGCAGATCGGTTCACCGGAGCAGCTGTACACGATGCCCTCCACGGCCGGGGTGGCGGCGTTCGTCGGCCTGTCGAGCGTCGTGTCGGGCGTCGCCGAGGGCGATCACGTCATGGTGTGGGGACAGCGGCTTCCGCTGCAGTCTCCGGCGGACGGACCGGTGGACGTGTACCTGCGCCCGGAGAACGTCTACTTCGCCTCCGAAGCCGACGCCGCAGCCGAGGCCCTGGTCGAGGAGAGCACCTTCCTCGGCAGCATGCGTCGCACGCTCGTGCGCACCGAGTCCGGCGAACTCGTCCGGGTGCAGCATGCGCCAGGAACTCATCCGGCCTTCGGCGACCGGGTGCGCATCGCGATCGCCCCGGAGCCCGTGGCCGTGCATCCGCGCGGCTGACTCACCGCTCTTCCCCTGACATACCCCGGGCGCTAGCGTGAGGGCCGAGGGGCGGGGTTCCCTCCATCCGAGAGAGAAAGGACGCCTCATGGCAGGCAAGTTCGAGCTGTACACCGACAAGTCCGGCGAGTACCGGTTCCGCCTGAAGGCCGGCAACGGCGAGGTCATCGCCATCAGCGAGGGCTACTCGTCGAAGTCCGCCGCTCTGAACGGCATCGACTCCGTGCGCCGCAACGCCGCGGACGCCGAGGTCGTCGAAGCCGACTGAGCTCGAGACCCACGTTTCACGCCGAGACCCCCTGTTGCAGACGTCTGCAACAGGGGGTCTCGGCGATTGCGATGGGTCTCGGCGAACCGGATCTCGTGTCAGAGCACGCGGGAGAGGAAGTCCTTCGTGCGCTGATGCTGCGGGTTGCCGAGCACCTCACGCGGGTCGCCCTCTTCGACGATGTAGCCGCCGTCCATGAAGATGAGCCGGGATCCGACCTCGCGGGCGAAGCCCATCTCGTGCGTGACGACGAGCATCGTCATCCCCTCGTCGGCCAGCGAGCGCATGACCTGCAGCACCTCGCCGACCAGTTCGGGATCGAGTGCCGATGTGGGCTCGTCGAACAGCATCATGTCGGGGTTCATGCACAGCGCCCTGGCGATCGCCACGCGCTGCTGCTGCCCTCCCGAGAGGTGCCCGGGGTAGGCGTCGGCCTTCTCCGCCAGACCGACCCGCGTGAGCATGGCATGGGCGATCAGCTCGGCTTCCTTCTTCGACCGCTTCTTCACGCGCTGCTGAGCGATCGTGAGATTGCCGAGCACGCTGAGGTGCGGGAAGAGGTTGAAGCTCTGGAAGACCATGCCGATGCGGGTGCGCACGCGGTCGATGTCGACGTCGGGGTCGGTGATGTCGATCCCCTCGATGAGCACCTTGCCGCCGGTCGGCTCCTCCAGCAGGTTCACCGAGCGCAGCAGCGTCGACTTCCCCGATCCCGAAGGTCCGATCACGCACACGACCTCTCCCTTGGTGACTGTGAGGTCGATGCCCTTGAGCACCTCGTTGTCGCCGAACGACTTCACGAGCCCCTGCACATCGATCGCGGGGGCGTGGACATCAATCAGGTCGGTGATCATCGCTGCCTCGACATCCGTCGCTCCAGCCACGCGCTGAATCGCGTGAGCGGGATCGTCACGATCAGGTACAGGATCGCCGCCATGATCAACGGCGTTCCGTTCGCGTTCTGCGTGCTCGCATCGCGGGCGAACGTGGTGAGCTCCTTCGACCAGATGAAGGAACCCGCCACGAACAGCAGCGACGTATCCTTCAGCAGCAGCACGAACTCGTTGGTCAGGGGCGGGATGATGATCCGGAACCCTTGCGGCACGATGATCCAGAACGTCGTCTTCATGGGCGACATGCCGAGCGAGCGGGCCGCCTCGGTCTGCCCCTTCGGAACGGCCTGGATACCCGCGCGGATCGTCTCGGCCATGTAGGCCGAGGCGACCAGGACGAGACCGATGAGCCCGAGCACGACCGGCCCACCGAGCTTCGTCCCAGGCACGCCCAGGGCGATCGGCAGGATGAAGGCGATGCCGAAGATCGTGAGGATCGCCGGCAGACCACGGAACAGCTCGATCCAGACCGTCGCGATCCAGCGGAACGGCGCGATGGTCGACAGTTTCATCAGCGCCAGCACGACGCCGAGGACCAGGCCGCCGGCGAAAGCGACGGCCGTGAACCATAGCGTGTTGACCAGGGCCGTAGTGATGATCCCGGGGAACATCTTCGCCGCGACTTCAGGATTGAAGAACAGCGGTCCGATCTTCGCCCAGTCGGTGCTCACGATCGCCCAGACGGCGATCGCGATCAGCACGACGTAGACCGTGTAGCGATACAGCTTGCTCTTGGTGGTACGCCTCAACGCCATCGTCGAGGTCCTCCCGCTCTACCGATCCCGCCGGTCACTTGGCCGCGAGGTACTCGTCGTAGATCTTCTGATAGCCGCCGTCGTCCTGGAGCTCCTTGAGCGCCTTGTTGACCGCATCGCGCAGCTCGTCCTTCTCACCCTTGGCGAAGGCGAAGCCGTACGACTCGTCGGTCGGGTACGTCTCGACGATCTTGTAGTCGGGGTCGTCCTGCTCGTGCACGTAGTTGACGGGCTGGTCCTGCAGGATCGCGTCGATCTGCCCCGCCTGCATGGCGGGCCACAGCTCGCCATCCGAGGGGTACTGCACGAGCTGCGCGCCCGGTGCGTTCTCGCCCGCATAGGTCTCGCCGGTGGTGCCCTGCTGCACGCCGACGTTCTTCCCGTCGAGGTCGTCGATGGACTTGATGTCCGAGTCGGCGCGCACGAGCAGCGACTGCAACGAGTCGACGTACGGGTCGGAGAAGTCGATGTTCGCCTTCCGCTCATCCGTGATCGTCATCGCCGAAGCGCCGATGTCGCACGTGCCCGCCGCGAGAGTCGTGCCCGACTGCAGGGCGTCGAAGCCCACGTCCTGCACGGAGAGCTTCAGGTCGATCTTCTCGGCGATCGCACTGAGCAGGTCGATGTCGAAGCCCGAGTAGCCGGTCTCGCTGGAGGGGTCCTCGACCTCGAACGGCGGGTAGGGGACGTCGGAGCACACGGTGAGCGTTCCGGCCTCGACGAGGCCGTACTTGTCGTCGGCGGCGGGAGCGTCACTGCTGCCCGCGTCGGACGATCCGGTGGCGCAGCCGGCGAGCGCGAGGGTGGCCGTCGCCACGAGGGCGAGACCGGCGATGAGGTTGCGACGAGGCATGTCGGCTCCTGTGAGTCGAGGGCACGGAGGCCCGCTGACGGGTAGGAGTTCATCTAAACATGCGGCTCGTCGCGTGACCAATGACATCCACGTCCGCGCACATTACGTTTGTGTTGCGAGTAGGCCCCGATCACACGTGGAAACCGAGTTTCTGAGCCGGCGCGACGCGGTCTCAGACCTCGAAGTCGACGGCGACTCGGGAGGCGACCACCGAGCGGATGTACGTGGCGACCTCGGCGTGCGCGGGATGCACCTGATACTCGTCGATCGCTTCGACCGACGCGAAGTCCGCGACGAGCGTGACGTCCCAGTTCGCCTCCGGGTAGGCGACGTTGGCCCCTGCCGAGATGGTGAGCAGCTGCGGCACGACGCCGTCGAGCGCGTTGAGGCGGCGGGCGACTTCCGCAGCCTGCGCCGCGCGCTCGGCAGCATCTTCGGAAGCGAGCTTCCAGGTCACGACGTGGCGGATCGTCATAGCGCTTCCTTCACTCCGGTCTTCGCCGCCCCGTCACGGAGAGCGCCCTCGAGCGCCTCACGCAGTCGATCGGGTGCCACGCGCCAGTGCGCATGCAGCTCGCCGTCGATCAGGACCACGGGGATCTTCTCCCACCACAGCTCGTACAGTGCGGGGTCGTCCTGGATCGACGCCTCGACGATCTCGATCTGCTCGGCTGCGGCGTCTGGCAGTTCGGCGACCACCGCGTCGATGACGTCGGAGGCGACGTCGCACAGGTGGCAGTCGGGCTTGCCGATCAGAGTCAGCGTGGTCACGCCGACGGCACCTCGACCGCGCGGCCCTGGGCGATCCACTCGCCGGTCCCGCCCTCGACGTTCGTGGCGTCGTAGCCGCGCGACTCGAGCGCCTCGACCACACGCGCCGATCGACCGCCGGCCTGGCAGATGACGTCGAACGCCTCGCTCGGCAGCTCCTCGAGACGGTTGCCGATCTCCGACATAGGGATGTTGACGGCGCCGGGGACGTGTCCCGCGGCGAACTCGTCCACTTCCCGTACATCGATGAGCGGGGTACCGGTGCGCTCGGCGAGCTCGGTGACGGTGATCGACTTCATGACAACCTCTCGGCAGGACGGAGATGGGGCCGGAGACACAAAGCGCCCGTCCGAAGACAGGCGCTCGTGTCTGGTCGCTTACTTCTTGTTGCGACGCTGGTGGCGAGTCTTGCGAAGCAGCTTGCGGTGCTTCTTCTTCGCCATGCGCTTGCGGCGCTTCTTGATGACAGAACCCACGGAAACCTCACTAAGTCAGTGGCTGGGTGTCTCCGAAATCGGACACCCGGGTACGGGCACGGAAAATGCCTCGGGTCAGTCTAGCAAACCCGAAGGCGTGGGCTGTCACACGCGCCTTCCGCCCGAGGGCGGCCGAGCATGGGACAGCCTGCGACGTCAACCGACGTCGGCTATGGGTCGCTGCAGCGCATCGGCCACAGCGGACTCCGGAACACGATAGCTGCGGCCGAAACGGACGGCGGGCAGCTCCCCAGCATGAACCAGCCGGTACACGGTCATCTTGGACACGCGCATCAGCTCGGCGACCTCAGCAACCGTGAGGAATCGGACGTCAGGAACCTCGGGCATCCCACGTACCCCTTTCTCGATGTGCACACTCTATGTGGTAGCTGGGACACGTGTAAACCTCTGTGACCCGTGTGATCAGTGAGGCATCGCGGGACTCTGTGAGGCGCCCAGCCGGCGCATAGGCATTCTGCGGGCTTCGCTCAATCGCGACTGGCAGAGTCATCGCAGGTCTCGTGCGGCACCGCCGAGTCCGCCCCCCCGGGTGTGGGGACCCGCACCTCTCCCCTGACGGCAAGCCCCCCGTGTCGTCAGGGGAGAGTCGTTGCGGGGATCGCCCGAACGTCAGGCGCCGAGGCGCTTGAGGGCCGACGCGACCACATGCTTCGCGGATGCCGCCGCGCGTCCGACGACCTCGGCCGCGTGGGCGGCGCTGTCGGGAAGCGAGGCACCCGGGTATGCGATGTCGGGCGCACCGTCTCCGAAGGCATCCACCAGGAACGGCACCAGCCAGTCATCGACGACCTCGAGCGGCTCGACCGCGAGGCTGTAGAAGCGACGCTGTCCGTCCTCGCGCACGGTGACGAGTTCGGCATCGCGGAGCACCTTGAGGTGCTTCGACACGGTGGGCTGGCTGATACCCAGATCGGCGACGATCTGGCTGACGCTGGTGCCGGTCTCTCCTTCGGTCGTGCGCCGCAGCAGGAGCTGGAGGATGTCTCGCCTCGTACCGTCTGCGATCACGTCGAAGATGTCCGTCATGAGTTCAGGGTAGTCGTCCCCGGCACGGAGTACCATGACGAAGGCTCGGCGACAGGCGCCGTGCCGCCGCCCGAGGCAGGGCGTGCGACGACACACAGGGGGCAGCGATGTCGGGCATCGTTTCGGCGTCGTCCCCGCGCGAGAGCCTGAAGAGCGCAGCCGGCTGGGTCAAGCACCTCGTGACGTCATCGCCGTCGCGCTTCGCGATCGTGATCTTCGCCCTGCTGATCCTCGTCTTCACGGTGCTGCTCTCCCTGCCCATCGCCTCCGCGTCCGGCAGGGTCACCCCCCTCAGCGATGCGCTGTTCACCGCCGTCTCCACGATCTGCGTGACGGGACTCGCCACCGTCGACATGGCCAACTACTGGTCGCCCTTCGGACACGTGCTGATCTTCCTCGGCGTGAACATCGGCGCGCTGGGGGTGCTGACCCTCGCATCGCTCATGGGAATGCTGATCTCGAAGCGTCTCGGTCTGCGAGCCAAGCTGATGGCGGCAGGCGACACGAACCCGATGCGCGCGCACGGCGGTGTCGTCAACGAGAGCCAGACCGTGCGACTCGGCGAGGTCGGCCAGCTGCTCACCACGGTCGCCGTCTCGGCGCTGATCATCGAGGCGTCGCTCGCGATCCTCCTCTACCCCGCCCTCGTGATGGCCAAGGTCGACCCGATCGCGGCGCTCTGGGAGGCGCCCTACTTCGCGGCGATGGCGTTCACGAACACCGGATTCGCGCCGAACGACGGCGGCGTCGCCGTCTTCGCCGACGACTACCTGGTGCTCTCGCTCCTGATGGTCGGCGTCTTCCTCGGCAGCATCGGCTTCCCGGTCATCTACACCCTCGCCAAGCATGTCTGGCATGTGAAGCGTTGGTCCCTGCACTCCAAGCTCACCATCGTCACCACCGTCCTGCTCTTCATCCTGGGTGCGGCCGTCTTCGTGATCCTCGAGTTCAACAACCCGAAGACCTTCGGCTCGATGGATGCCACCGACACCACGTTCCAAGCCTTCTTCCTGTCGGCGATGACACGCTCCGGCGGCTTCAACGTGATCGAGATGGACGACCTGAACGGCTCGTCCCTGCTCGCGGCGAGCATGCTCATGTTCGTCGGCGGCGGCTCCGCCTCGACCGCGGGCGGGATCAAGGTGACCACCCTCGCCGTCCTCGCCATCGCCGTCTGGTCCGAGGCCAAGGGACGCCAGTCCGTCGAAGCCTTCGGTCGCCGCATCCCCAGCGACGTGCAGCGCGTCGCCCTCAGCGTCGTCGCGTGGGGAGCGACGATCGTCGCGCTGTCGACCATTGTGATCGCGCAGATCACCAAGGCCGATATCAGTCACGTGCTCTTCGATGTGATCTCCGCGTTCGGTACCGTCGGTCTCTCGACAGGCCTCACCGGCGAGCTGCCGGATTCCGCCTCCTACGTCATGGCCGCGACGATCTTCATGGGCCGCGTTGGTACAGTGACTCTCGCCGCGGCGGTCGCCGCGACATCGCGAACGCAGTACTACTCACTGCCCGTGGAAAGGCCGATCGTTGGTTGAAGTCCTCCGGGGCGACGCTCCCGTCCTCGTCATCGGCCTCGGCCGGTTCGGTGCCGCCTGCGCCGGTGAGCTCGACCGCCTCGACCGCGAGGTGCTCGCGATCGACGACAACCTCGAGCTCGTGCAGAAGTGGTCCGACCGCGTCACGCACACCGTCCAGGCCGACGCCAAGAACATCGACGCCCTGCGGCAGATCGGCGCGCAGGACTTCCAGGTGGCCGTCGTGGCCGTCGGCTCCTCCATCGAGGCTTCGGTGCTCATCACGGCGAACCTCGTCGACCTCAAGGTCCCGCAGATCTGGGCCAAGGCGGTCTCGCAGTCGCACGGCAAGATCCTGGCGCGCGTCGGCGCCAACCACGTCATCTACCCCGAGCGCGAGGCCGGCGAGCGCGTCGCGCACCTCGTCTCCGGGCGCATGCTCGATTTCATCCGCTTCGACGATGACTTCGTGCTCGCCAAGATGTACCCGCCGAAGTTCATCCGCGGCGTCGGCCTGAACGAGTCCGGTGTGCGCTCGAAGTACAAGGTGACCGTCGTGGGCGTGAAGAGCCCGGGCAAGCCGTTCCGCTACGCCGAGGCGAACACCATCGTGACCAACCACGACCTGATCATCGTGTCCGGTACGAACAGCGACATCGAGCGGTTCGCCGGCCTCGACCGCTGACGTCTCCCTCCCGCCTTCCGAGCGACTCCCCCTCGCGGCGGATGCGCGACGCCCGGCGGCCGTGGTGGGATGGGGCCATGACCGACCCCACAGCGGCCCCGCCCGTCCTCGCCCTTCGCGGGCTTCGCAAGCAGTTCGGGCAGAAGGTCGCCGTCGACGGTCTGTCCCTCGACGTGCCGCCCGGATCCATGCTGGGCCTGCTCGGGCCGAACGGCGCAGGCAAGACCACGACGCTCGCGATGGCCACCGGGCTGCTCCGCCCCGATGCCGGCACGGCGTGGGTGCTGGGCGCCGACGTGTGGCAGAACCCCGCCGAGGCGAAAGCCCGCATGGGTGTGCTCCCCGACGGCATCCGCATGCTCGATCGTCTCAGTGGAGCAGAGCTGCTGCGATACACCGGACTGCTGCGCGGCATGGCAGAGGCCGACGTCGTCTCGCGGACGGGTGACCTGCTCGAGGCGCTGGGGCTCGCAGAGGCGCGAGACACCCTCGTCGTGGACTACTCCGCCGGCATGCGCAAGAAGATCGGGCTCGCCTGCGCGCTGATCCACGCTCCCCGCCTGCTCATCCTGGATGAGCCGCTGGAGGCCGTCGATCCCGTCTCGGGCGAGACGATCCGCCAGATCCTGCGCTCGTTCGTCGACGGCGGCGGCACCGTGGTGCTGTCGAGCCACGTGATGGAGCTCGTCGAGTCGATGTGCGACCGGGTGGCCATCGTCGCCGAGGGGCGCCTGCTCGCGCACGGTCCGCTCGACGAGGTGCGAGCCGGACTCTCGCTTCAGCAGCGGTTCCTCACGCTCGTCGGGGCGCACGATCTCGGGACGGAGACGCTCGCATGGTTGCGCTCCTCGTAAGCCTGCGCTGGCGGCAGCTGCGGCATCAACTGTCGCGGAACCCGTGGATGATCGTCACCCTGATCATCACGGGGATGATCGCCCTCGGGCTCCTCGCCGGACTCGCTGCGGGTCTGGTCGCTCTGCGCTTCGCCGCACCGGAGGGCGCTGTCACCGCCATCGTGCTCACCGGGTCCGTGCTCGTCCTCGGATGGTGGATCGGCTCCATCCTGGTCAGCGCCGACGACTCCCTCGCCCCCGAGCGCTTCGCCCTGCTGCCGGTGACCGCCCCCTCCCTGTTGCCGGGCTTCGTCGTCGCCGGAGCCACGACCATCGGCGGCATCGGGACCACGGTCGCCCTGCTGCTGATGCTCCTCGGCTGGTCGGTGAGCCTTCCCGCACTGCTCACCGCGGTGATCATGATCCCGGTGGCGGTCGTGACCTGCGTGCTCGGTGCCCGCGTGGTGAGCGGACTGCTCGCCGGATGGCTGGCCCGACGCAGCACCCGCGACCTGGTGCTGACCCTCGGGGTGCTGCTCGCCGCCTCGTCCGGCCTCATCCTCAACCTCGGGATCGGGGCGCTCACCACCGTGACGGACGCCGGGAGTGCCTTCGCCTCGGCTGCCGACATCGCCGCCTGGACGCCGTTCGGCGCCGTGTTCGGGGTGTCGGCATCGGCAGCGCAGGGCGACGTGCTCACCGCGACGCTGCGATTGCTGATCGCCCTCGCGACGGTCGTGGTCCTGTGGTGGGCGTCTCAGCGGCTGCTCGCCGCCCGGCTCGTCTCCCCCATCCAGAGCAGCGGGGGTGGACGGGTGCGCTCCGGCGGTCTGCTCGATCGACTGCTGCCGGCGAACCCGATAGGTGCGATCGCCGCACGATCTCTGCACTACTACCGCCGCGACCCGCGGCAGCTCGTCAACATCGTGATGCTCCTGCTGCTGCCCGCGATCTTCATCGGCATCGCGCTCATGAACGGCCTGCAGGAGGAGTCCCTCGGTTTCGCCCCCGCGATCACACTGATCCCGGCGATCAACGCTCTCCTCGCCGGGACGATCGTGCAGATGTCGATCGCCTATGACAACGATGCCGTCGCGGCGCACATCCTCACGGGTGTGTCCGGGGCGGCGGACCGTGCCGGGCGCCTGCTCGGCTTCGGGATGATCGCAGTGCCGGTGACGCTCGCCCTGTGCGTGGCGACCTGCCTCCTCGCCGGGCGGCCGGATCTGCTCCCCGGCAGCATCGGCGCATCCCTCGGTCTCACGGCGATCGCTGCAGGGGCCGGCGCCTGGGTGGGGAGCTTCCTTCCGGGCCGTGCGCCCGCTCCGGAAGCCAATCCCTTCGGGCGCGGATCATCCGGCGGGGTGCAGTCGCTGCTCGCGATGATCATCATCGGACCCATCACGCTCGTCCTCGGAGCACCCGCATTCGGGTTCGCCATCGCGGCGATCTGGAGTCCCACGCTCGGCTGGATCAGCCTCGCGTGCGGACTCGCGTTCGGCGGCCTCGCGCTCTGGGGAGGGACCGTGCTGGGCGGGAAGATCCTGGATCGCCGCTGGCCCGAGGTGCTCGCCGACGTGTCCAGCGAGAGTTGAGCGCGGACGGATCCCACGCGACACGCAGGCCCCGGGCGCCAGGCCTCCCGCGACATCAGGCCCGACGGGTCAGGCGTCGATGTCGAGGACGACCTCGATCACGTCGTCCACCCCGAGGCCCTCGCCGTCCTGCAGCGTCTTCTTGATCGGCACGATGTAGCCGCCGTCCTTCGGCCACAGCGCCGTGGCCACGGTGGTGGTGCCTACGGAAACCCTGGCCGGGATCATGCCCCAGCCATAGGTCACGACAGAGGCGATCTCGTGGATCATCTCGCTCTCGGCAGGCGGCACGGTGACGAAGTGGAAAGGCGCGGGCCCGCGCCAGTACCAGATGGGTCCCTCGATCCTCAGCCGCATGGTTCAGGCTCCGGCGGCGAGCTCCCTGGCACGCGCGAGTGCGGCGTCCGCAGCCTCCGCGAAGGTGCGATCGAGGCGTGCTTCCTGCAGCACGGCGACCGCCCGCTCCGTCGTCCCCTTCGGGCTCGTGACCCGACGGCGCAGCTCTGCAGGAGCCTCGCCGGAGGCGTCGAGCAGGGCCGTCGCCCCGATGAACGTCTGCTCGACCATGAGCCGCGCATCCGCATCGGTGAAGCCCATGCCGACGGCGGCCTTGGTGAGCTCCTCGATCAGCAGGTACACGTAGGCCGGTCCCGATCCCGAGATCGTGGACAGCGCGTCGATCTGCGACTCGGGAACCTCGACGACGGCGCCGACGGTCTCGAACAGACGACGGACGAGGGCGATGTCTTCGGCGGGAACCGCGGCACCGGCGGCGAGCCCCGTCACTCCCTTGCGCACCGTCGACGGCGTGTTCGGCATCGAGCGGATCACCCTCGCCTCCGAACCCAGCACATCGGCGAAGGTCTGCAGCGTGACCCCGGCGGCGACGCTCACCACGATCGCATCAGCGGCGAGGTGCGGGGCGATCTCGCGGAGCAGGTCCGGCACCATCGCCGGCTTCACGCCGACGAGCACGATCCGCGCACCGGCAGCCGCCTCGACGTTGCCCTCCGGCCGATCGGCGAGCGCGATGCTGGTGACCTCGTCGAGGCCGGCGAACGCCTCTGCCTTCTCCGCCGTGCGGTTGGTCGCGGTGATCCCGCCATCGATGCGGACGCCCGAGGCGACCACTCCGCGGAGGATCGCACCGCCCATCGAGCCGGCACCGAGGAAAGCGAGCGAAGGAAGCGAGTCAGACATGTCGTCATCCTACGGCGGGCACTCCGACATCCCCGGGCGGGCGGTTCTAGACTCGTCCCATGAGTGCATCCGGAGGCAACAAGGCCATCGTCGCGGCGTTCCTGGCGAACATGGGAATCGCCCTCGCGAAGTTCATCGCCTGGGCACTCTCCGGCTCCGCCTCGATGCTCGCCGAGGCCATCCACTCCGTCGCGGACTCCGGCAACCAGCTGCTCCTGATGCTGGGCGGACGCAAGGCTCGGCGCGAGGCCGACCGCGCGCACCCGTTCGGCTACGGTCGCGAGCGCTACGTCTACGCATTCGTCGTGTCGATCATCCTGTTCTCGGTCGGCGGTCTCTTCGCGATCTACGAGGGCGTCGAGAAGCTCACGAATCCGCATGAGCTCGACAAGACGTGGTGGTGGCTCCCGCTCGTGGTGCTCGTCATCGCGATCGGGCTCGAGTCGTTCTCGTTGCGCACAGCCGTGCGGGAGAGCAACCTCGTGCGGGAGAAGGGGCAGTCGTGGGTGTCGTTCGTGCGCCGCTCCAAGGCACCCGAGCTCCCCGTCGTGCTGCTGGAGGACGTGGGCGCCCTGACCGGCCTCACGTTCGCCCTACTCGGCGTCGGCCTCACGCTGCTCACCGGCAATCCGATGTTCGACGCACTCGGCACCGTGATGATCGGTGTGCTGCTGGTGCTGATCGCGATCGTGCTGGGTGTCGAGACGAAGAGCCTCCTGGTCGGCGAGGGCGCGACCCAGGCCGACCACGACCGCATCGTGGATGCGATCAACGCCGGCGACGAGATCGAGAAGATCATCCACATGAAGACCCTCTACCTCGGCCCGGACGAGCTGATGGTGGCGGCGAAGATCGCCCTCAACGCGGACAAGCCGCTGCGGGAGGCCGCCGACGACATCGACGCGATCGAGGCTCGGATCAGGGAGGCCGTGCCTGTCGCGCGGGTCGTCTACATCGAGCCCGACGTCTACCGCCCCGCGATCGACCCGGAGCCCTCGACCGACGTCTTCGTGCTGAAGTCGTCGGACTGAACGTCGTCGGACTGAACGGGGACCGCGTTCAGCGCCGCTGCTCGAAGAACGAACGCAGCAGCGCGGTCGCAGCCTCAGCCTCGACGCCGCCGACCACCTCGGCACGATAGGGCAACCGTCGATCGCGCAGCACGTCGTACATCGATCCGGCAGCACCGGCCTTGTCGTCCCATGCTCCGAACACCACACGACTGATGCGTGCCTGCAGGACGGCGCCGGCGCACATGATGCAGGGTTCGAGGGTCACCACGAGTGTGTGCTGCTCGAGATTCCAGGACCCGACCACTGCCGCCGCGCGACGGAGCGCCTCGACCTCGGCGTGCCCCGTCGGGTCATGGGTCTCCTCGCGAGTGTTGCGTCCCTCCGCGATGACCCGGCCTTCGGGATCGAGGACCACCGCTCCGACCGGGATCTCGGATGCCATGGCCGCTTCGGTGGCGAGCTCGAGGGCACGCGTCATCGCGCGTCGGTCGGCTGCGGTCATGCGTCGAGCCTACGACAGCCGTCGAGCCCGGCCCGAGTCCCGATGTCGTGCCTGACCGCGTGGCGCATTACCCTGTATTCATGCGTGTTCACGTGGCCGACCACCCTCTCATCACTCACAAGCTCTCGGTGCTGCGCGATGCGCGCACGCCCTCACCGGTGTTCCGGCAGCTCACGGAGGAGCTCGTGACACTGCTCGCGTACGAGGCGACCCGCAACGTGAAGGTCAGCCCGATCGAGATCACGACTCCGGTGACCACCACGACGGGTGTGAAGATCTCGGAGCCCCGCCCCATCGTGGTGCCGATCCTGCGCGCCGGTCTCGGCATGCTCGAAGGCCTCGTGAAGCTGCTTCCGACGGCTGAGGTCGGCTTCCTCGGCATGGTGCGCGATGAGACCACCTTCGAGCCGACCACCTACGCCGAGCGGTTGCCCGACGACCTGAGCGACCGCCAGTGCTTCGCGATCGACCCCATGCTGGCGACCGGTGGTTCGCTCGCCGCCGCGATCCAGTTCCTGTTCGACCGCGGCGCCAAGGATGTCACGGCCATCTGCCTGCTCGGCACTCCCGAAGGCGTCGCCGCGATCGAGGCGATGGCCGGCGACCGCGACGTGACCCTCGTGCTCGGCGCGCTCGACGAGCGTCTCGACGAGAAGGGCTACATCGTGCCCGGCCTCGGCGACGCGGGCGACCGGCTCTACGGCACGGTCTGATCCTCGGCAGCGTACGACCTCTTCGGTGCGTCTTCCGCCTCAGATGGTCAGGCGGTAGGCGCGCTCATCTCCGTGGTGCGTGAAGCCCGCGCGGGCGAGGATGGGCGCTGACGTCGAGACGCGACCCTTCACCAGGGCCGTCTTCGCTCCCCAAGCCGCACCCTGCCGCAGTCTCTCGGCCAGCACTGCGCGGTAGGCGCCGCGACCGCGGTGGCTCTACAGTGTGGATGCGCCCCAGAGCCGCACGAACCCGTCCTCGATCGTGCATCCTCCGGTGCTGAAGGCGCGTCCATCGATGCGCGCGAGCACACGGAACCCGGTCTGCGCCTCGAGCGCCGCGGACACCTCGTCGAGTTCTGCCCGCAGACCCTCCTCATCGAGGGGCTGCTGGTGCCACACGGGCACATTGACGCCGTCGAGGTCGCGTACCTGATCGAGGGTACGCACGATCTCGGTGGACACGTCGGACGGCACCTCGACCTCCACCTCGTCGACGGGTCGTGCGAACACCGCCACCGTATCGATGTGCTCTGCCCCGCGTCGCCGAAGCTCGTCCTCGACGTCGGGCCGGTCGGAAGGATTCGTCCAGAACGTGAACTGCGAGGCGCCCCATGCTCTCGTCCGCGCCAGTGCGCCATCCACCACGTCGACGGCCGACAGTGCGGAGTCGACCTGCGAACCTCGCACTCCCCCGCCGAACCGTGCAGGATCCCGCACGAGGAGCAGATGCTCGCGCTCGTGCTCACTGTCGCGGGGGAACCACACCCACGCTGCCGCGGCGCGCATGATCTGGTCAGTGGTGTGGGCGCTCACTCGGCCGCTCCGACGAGCCGGGCGAACGCGCTGAGCCTGGTGACGCCCTCAGGCGTATAAGGCAGGTCGTCGAGCAGCGCGGGCGAGTGGATCAGGTAGGCGACGACCTGTGCTCGGGAGATCGCGACGTTGAGGCGGTTCTGGAGCAGCAGGAACTCCGGCCCGCGCGGCGCATCCCGACCGCTCGACGCCGCGAGCGAGGTGATGGAGACCACTGCCTCCTTGCCCTGGAAGTTGTCGACCGTGCCGACAGGGACGTCGGGGAAGCCGGCGTCGGCGAGCGCGTCGAGCACCAGCTGACGCTGCGCGTTGTAGGGCGTGACCACGATGATGTCGGACTGCGCGAGTGGTCGCGTCGACGCCTCGGGGTCGTTGTCGGTGAAGACCCGGCCGACCAGATCGGCGACCAGGCGGACGACCTCCGCCGCTTCCTCGGGCGATTGCGTCGCGTTTCCGCGGTGGCGCAGCGGGACGACGTGGAGACCCGCGTCGACACCCTCGAGCGACCGGAGTTCGGTTCCGGGTGCCGAGGCGAGCTGTCCCGCGTAGGCGAGCTTCGACACCGGAGCGGCCACGAAGGGGTGCATCCGCCACGACCGAGCGAGGAAGTAGCCGTACTCGGGCCGCACGACCGGATCGCCGTCCATCACCCAGCCGAGAGCGGACGTGTCCACCGGTTCGGGGTGGGCGCCCTGGCTCACCTGCGGGAGCTGCTGCGGGTCGCCGAGGAGCAGCAACCGTTTCGCTCCGGCCGCGACCGCGATCGTCGAGGCGAGCGAGAACTGCCCCGCCTCGTCGATCACGAGGAGATCGAGCCCGGCCCGTTCGACGCGCTGGGTGTTGCTGAAGTCCCAGGCCGTACCGCCCACGACCGCGCCCTCACCGGAGTGCTCGGCGAGGAAGGAGGCCATGCCGTTCTTCGGGATCACGGTGTATGACGGGGCCGCATCGGGATCCTTCGGCGCCTTCGCCACCTGGGCGGGCGAGACGCCGTCGGCGACGATCCGCTCGAGAAGCGTGTCGATGATGGCGTGCGACTGCGCCACGACGCCGACCTTGAAGCCGTGCTCGTTGACCAGACGCGCGATCGCGCGCGAACCCGTGTAGGTCTTCCCCGTCCCCGGAGGGCCCTGCACGGCGAGGTAGCTGTGATCGAGGTCGAGCACTCCCCGCACGATCGCATCGATCGTGTCATCACCTGCTTCCGGGAGCGCGCCGCCCGAGAAGGTGCGCGGGGGCAGTCGGCGCAGGATGTCGGTGGCCGCATCCTGGGGGAAGCCCGGCGCGGCCAGGTGCACCGCGTCGGCCCACTCGTCGATCGCGCCCTGCAGCGACACCACCCGAGGCGGAGCCGCCGGAGTGAGCGCAAGCGGCAGCTCATCCCAGGTCTGTCCCTGCACAGCCGCTTCTGTGACGAGGTAGCCGTCGTCGAGCACCTCGGCGATCGTGACCGTGTGCGGTACGTGGACGGCGCGTGAGGGCACCTCGGTGTCGAACGGGGCTGGCACCTCGTACAGCGCGAACGGCTGGGCACCGGGTCCGAGCGTGGTGCCGGGTGACACCTCGCCGCGGATCTCGATGTCCCTGGACATCACTCTCCGTCCCTCGATGATGCTCCACTCCCGGACGACCGATGACGACGGACGGTCTACCCGCACCACATCACGCGTGCCGTCCCACATCGTGACCGGTTCGCGCAGCCTCTGGAAGTGCGACACCCAGAAGCTCTTCGCTTCACGGGGGAAGTAGTCGATGGCCGCGGCCGCGATGCGGTGCACCTGTCCGTCGCCGCCTGCCTCCACGGCGCGCTCCGCATCGGCGAGGAGCGCGGCCGATCGGGGAGACGGCTCATAGATGACCTCGTCCGCGTCGTCGGGCGGCGCCGGCGTGACGCCCTTCTCCCTCGCGATGTCGATCAGCCAGTTGCGCAGGCGCCGTGTCGAGACGCAGTCGTAGCGGTTGTAGTCGGCGAGGTCGGCGAGGACCGCGTCTGCTTCGGACCGCTGCCCGGCCGCGGCGAGCTCGCGGGCCGCGACGTACTGCACGATCGAGTCGTCACCCTTCTGCACGTCGCTCGTCCGGACGTCGTCGCCCATGTAGAGCGGCTCGAGCTTCTTGATCGAGTACGACCGGGAGCCCACCCTGACCGTCCGCAGCACGAGCGGATACAGATCGACGAACACTCCTTCACGGAGCAGCCGATCGACCTCGCCCTCGCGCACTCCGTGCCGCGCTGCCATGGCCACGAGATGCGAGGTCTCGTACGGGGCATAGTGATAGATGTGCATTCCCGGATGTGCCGCTCTGCGGGCATTGACGAAGTCGAGGAACGTCTCTAGCGCCCGCTTCTCTTCGGCGAACGTATGCGCCCACAGTGCCGAGTACTGGTCGGCGTTGTCCACCCAGCCGAAGAGGTAGTCGATCCCCCAGTGCGCCTCACCGTCAGGAGCAGGCTCGGTGTACAGCGGGTCGCCCTCGAAATCGAAGAAGATGTCGCCGTGGCTGGGGAGCGGGAGGGTGTGGATGGCCTGCGCGTAGTGCACGTCGAAGGTCGGCACACCCTCGCTGTCAGCCCGCAGCTGCAGACGGGCCTGGGCACGGAGCGTCTCGAACGTATCGGCGTTCATCCCCGTCGGCGCCTCGATCGCACCGGCCAGGGCGTCGATCGTCTCGATGCCTGCAGCCCGGAGCCGAGCTCGCTGCACCGGACGCATCCGCGCCACCATCAGCAGGTCCCGGTGTGCGAGCACCTGCTCCTCGCAGGTCGCGCAGCGCCCGCAGGCGACCACCTGGAGGTCACCGCGATCGTCGCCCCAGGCCAGAGGAGCGCCCGCGGCGCCGTCGGCGATGCGGCGATCCGCGATGAGGGCGCGCAACCTTGCCCTGCGCACCTGGAACAACGGGAGCAGATCGTCGACGGCGTGCGTGCTGAGCGTGCCGTCTCCGAGGATCAGGTCTACCTCGTCGGAACGGGGGATCCGCAGGCGGTCGAGCTGGTCGACATATGCCGCGAGCTGCATGAGAGCTGTCACACGGGCTTTGCGGGCGAGCTTCGAGTCCTGCACACGCCAGCGCCCCTCATCGTCTTTGCGCAGGAAGTCCGCGAACCCGACGAACTCGTCCGTCGCGAAAGCCGCCTGGAACACGACGAGCGCATCCGAGCGCAGTGCAGCCACCGTCTCGTCGACTGCTGCAGCGAGCGCTTCCGCGTCGACCGAGGACACCTTCTCGATGCGGTGCACGTTCTCGTCACCGAGATCGTGGATGTACCGGTCGAGAACGTTCTGCTCGTGCACGTCGCCGAGCTCGGCCGCGCGCTTCAGAGTCGCATCCTCCGGCTCTTCGACGGCGGGGACGCGCCCCAGCTTCGCGTCGATCGCCCGGGCCCACGCGAACTCGCACTCGGCGGCCGCCTTGAGGTCGCTCGCGCTCCAGATGACGCGTTGCGCCTGAGTGTCGATCCGCACGATGCTCCCGTTCTGTCGGATGCTTCGACACTATCCGCGGCATCGGACACAGGCGAAAGCGGGCGGCTCCTCGACGCGCGGGTTCAGCGCCACCAGGTGTCGTCGGGCGTCACCGGGAGGTGTCGCTTGTGCTGCGTCGCGAGATACCTGGCCTCGATGCGACCGGCGACCTCAGGATCGACCTCGCGCCCCTCGAGGAAGTCGTCGATCTGCTCGTACGTGAGGCCGAGTTCGTCCTCGTCGGCGCGTCCGGGCTGGCCGTCCAAGAGATCGGCCGTCGGCACCTTGAAGGCGAGTCGGTCCGGAGCGTCGAGGAACTGCAGCAGCGAGCGTCCCTGCCGCTTGCTGAGCCCGGACAACGGGAGGATGTCGGCAGCGCCGTCACCGAACTTCGTGTAGAAGCCGGTCACCGCCTCCGCCGCATGGTCGGTGCCGATCACCAGCAGTCCGTCGTGACCGGCGAGCGCATACTGCGTGACCATGCGGACGCGAGCCTTGATGTTGCCGCGGTTGAAGTCGCTGATGTCGCTCGTGACCGCGAACTCGATGTCCTCCTCCACTCCGTCGACACCGTTCTGGATGTTGACCTCGACGGAGGAGTCGGGCGCGATGAACGCCAGCGCGGCTTCCGCATCTTCGGCATCGTGCTGAACCCGATAGGGCAGACGCACCGCGAGGAACTTCGCCTCGCCGCCCTCGGCGCGCACGCGCTCCACCGCGAGCTGTGCCAGACGGCCGGCCAACGTGGAGTCCTGCCCGCCCGAGATCCCGAGCACGAACCCCTTCGCTCCGGTGGCACGCAGGTAGTCGGCGAGGAAACCGATCCGACGATCGGTCTCGGCCTCAGGATCGATCTCGGGCCTGACGCCGAGGTCTTCAGAGATCTGCTTCTGCAACGACATGTCATCCTCCGTCTTGTCCTCGACCAGTATCGCCCCTGCGTGTTACGTCCGGGTGACGCCGCGGCGTTCGCATGCTCCTGCCAGCGAAGGCCTGAGAGAATGGACCGGTGAAGCTCCTCGTCGCTGCCCTCGATTCCGAACTGTCCGCATTCCCGGAGGAGCTCGACGGCTTCGACCGACTCGTGACCGGCGCCGGAAAGCTGCCGGCCACGTACGGCCTGACCCGCGCACTCGATGCCAAGGTCTACGACGAGATCGTGGTGGTCGGAACAGCCGGAGCCATCGAGCCCGGCCTCGAGGCGACCGTCCACGAGGTCGGCAGCGCGTTCCAGCACGACGTCACCGACCTCGACGGCGTTCGCGGGCAGCACGTCTCACTGCCTGCACGCGTCTCCACCGGACGCGACGGCGTGTTGATCGCGACCGGTGACCACTTCGTCGAGGACGCCGAGGTCACCGCCGTGATCCGCCCCTCCGGTGCTGCACTGGTCGACATGGAGACCTACGCCTTCATCTGGGTCGCCGAGCAGTTCGGTGTTCCGATCCGCGTGTTGCGTGCGGTGTCCGACCAGGCGGAAGACGGCGCGCTGACAGACTGGCGCGAGGCCGTCGCCCGCTGCAGCGTGCAGCTGCGCGACGTCATCCGCAGCGAATACGGCGTCTGACGCACGACAGGCGGATCGCACTGGCCCGCGTCAGCGGGCGTCGATGATGCTGGGGCCGTTGGGCAGCGCTCGCACCGTGAGCTGCGCGGGGATCTGCTCCTGCATGGCCTCGACATGGCTGATCACGCCGACGGTCCTGCCGCCCTGCCGCAACTCATCGAGTGTGCGCATGGCCACGTCGAGAGTGTCACCGTCGAGGGAACCGAACCCCTCGTCGATGAAGAGTGTGTCCAAGCGGATGCCGCCCGCGCGTGCCGTCACGACCTCTGCCAATCCCAGCGCCAACGCGAGTGACGTGAGGAAGGTCTCACCTCCCGACAACGACTGCGGTGGTCGGGTCTGGCCGGTGAACGCGTCGAACACCACGATGCCGAGTCCGGAAGCCGCACCGCGGGCCGCGAGCGCGTCGGAGTGCCGCAGCTGATACCGCCCGGTGGACATCTCGTGCAGCCGACGGTTGGCCGCCTCGACGATCTCCTCGAGCTCTGCCGCGAGGACGAACGTCTCCAAAGTCATCTTGCGGGTGTTGACGCCCCTGCCCGCGATCGTGTCCGCGAGGTTCTGCAGCACCTCGAACTCCGCGGCCTCGTTGGCGCTGCGAGCCTGCTCGATCGCGGCAGAATCGATCAGCCCGCCGAGCCGTTCCGCGGCGCCGGCGGCCTTGGCTGCCTCGTCGACCGCCGTGGTCCAGAGGCTACGAGCTTCCGCTGATGCTCGTTCGGCCGGTGCCAGGTCGATGGGCTCTTCCGGCAGGGTGCGGAGTTCGAGGTCGAACAGCACGGCCCGCTCCTTCTCCCGTTGCACCGCGTGCTGCGTGATCCGCGCGTCCAGCGCTTCCTGGACTGAGAGCGGGCGCAGCGCCTCTACCGCTGCTACCTCGTCAGCGAACACGGAGTCCGCGAGACCGGCGTCGCGCTGTGCCTGGGCGCCGACGAGGGCCTCGGCCCTGCGCACGCGCTCGGAGATCGCCTGGCTCAGCGCACGCGCAGCCGCGACCTTGGCCTCGTTGTCCGCCAGCCGTTCGGCGACCGTGGGGAATGCAGCCCGCGCCGCGGCGATCAGCTCCCGTGCCTCCGTGCGACGTTGACGCAGGACGGCATGCTGTTCGCGTGCCTCGGCCAAAGCCCTCGCGTCGTCTTCTCGTTCGGTGTCGAGATGCTCGAGCCGCGTCACGAGGTCCGCGAGCTGCGTGTCGAGCGCGGTCAGCGTCTCGACAGCCGCTCGGCTGTCCGCGAGAGCCGCAGCGGCCTCCTCGTACTCGGTCTCGGCACGTTCGACGTCGCGCCCGTCGGCGCGAGCGGTGGCGGCCGCGAGTTCGGCGCGGAGCGCAGAGGATCTGGATGCCAGCTCGCCTTCCCGCCGGGCCGCGGAGTCGCGCGCTTCTTCCGCGACGGCGATGTCCTCCGGCGAGACGGGATCGGCGTGCGTGGCCGGCGCAGGGTGCTCGAGCGAGCCGCAGACCGGACAGGGCTGTTCGTGTCGGAGCGTCGACGCGAGTTCTCCCGCCATGCCGTCCGTGCGGCGCCGGCGCAGCTCGGCCAGCGTGGACTGAGCCGCCGCATGCAACGCCGTCGCCTGCGTGAGCTCGACGTCTACCGAGAGCTCCGCTGTCCGCAGCCTCTCCGCCTCCCGCGCCGCCACGCGACGTGCGTCTGCGGTCTCCTGTGCCGCCCGCCTGTCCTCCACCCGATCTGCCAGGCTCCGCGCCGCGTCGCGCGATGCGTTGAGTGCGGTGACCTCTTCCGGGAGCGCGGCCCGCTTCGCATCGGCGGCCTGGATGCGTGCGGTGACGACCGCGACCGCCTCCTCGGCGGCGCGCACCTCGGCGTCCAGAGCCGGTGCGCTCTCTTCGAGTTCCCGCGCCCGCTGCCAGGCGCCGATCTCCCTGGTGCGCTCCTGCGCCCACGCCTCGAGGTCGTCGTCGACGGGAAGCCCCATCGCCTGCCCGGTCACGCGGGCGTTCTGCTCCTCCAGGCCGGCAGCCTCGAGCGCTCCAGCCGCTCGCGCAGCGGCGGCGATTATCGGACGAAGCGACTCGGCGGCGCGCGACGCGGCGAGCTCGGCACGGGCGTGCTCGATCGACGGCGCCTCGGCATCGAGGCGTTCGAGGGCGGATCTGGCTCGATCGCGTTCCTGCTGCGCGCGTCGTTCCTCTCGGGCGATGGCGAGTTCGGCGTCGGCAGCGGTCGACTGTTGCTCGGCATCGGCGCGATCGGAGGCACGACGCTCCGCACGGTAGTCGGCGCGAGCCTTCGCCCGCCGGAGGGCCTCCAGCCGCTCGTCGATCGACGCGGGAGCCTGCGACGTCTCCGCCACGGTGTCATCGCCGTCTCCCGACAGCCCGCCGGCGACCACGAGGTTCTCGGCCTCGTCGATACGCGCCTCGACGGCGGCGAGACGACTGCCGAGCACTTGTTCGGCCGCACGGCGACGATCGTCGAACCGCGCCTGCACGTCTTCGAATCGTTGCGTTCCGAACAGCCGCCGCAGCAGTGCCTGGCGATCGCGGCTGCCCGCGAGCAGGAACTCCGAGAACCGGTTCTGTGCGAGCAGGATCACCTGCAGGAACTGCTCCCGACTGAGCTGAAGGATCTCATCGAGCTCGCCGGCGACGTCGACCGCCCGCGCGGCACGGCCGATCCATCCACTGTCCGTCCACTCGTCGAGCGACACGGCGGCCGCCTGCTTGGTCATGCCACCACCGCGCTTGGCCGGGCGCAGGTACTCGGGCGAGCGCGTGACGCGGTATCGACCGGCCGGCGTGCTGAACTCGACGACCACCTCTGAGGGATCGTCAGGCTCGCAGTGATCGCTTCGGAGGCGTTTCTCGCCGCCCTCGTATCGAGGCACCCCGCCGTACAGGCCGAAGCACACCGCATCGAGGATGCTCGACTTGCCCGCCCCGGTCCGTCCGGCGATCAGGAAGATGCCGTCGTCGGCGAAGGCGTCGAAGTCAACGGTCTGTCGCGACCGGAACGGGCCGAAGCCTTCGACCTCCAGACGATGAAGACGCATCTAGACGAGCGCCTCGGCACGCACCCGCTCGTCGAGCACCGCGCGGATCAGCTCGCTCTCGGCCTCTGTGGGTCCGTGCCCGGCCCGCACGTGCTCGAGGAAGGCATCGATGCGGTCGGCATCGGTGACAGCGGTGCGCAGCCGTTGCACATAGGAGCGCTCGTCGACCTCGGCGGTCACCTCCGGCTGGTGCTGCACCATGGCGCAGTACGGGAAGCTCTCGCGAAGACGCCGCATGGGCTCGCGCTGCGGCACCGCATCGGTGTAGACGGTGCAGACCCAGGCATCCGCGTGCTGCGCGACCAACTCGGTGGACAGGATCTCCTCGAGCGGGCCGGTGAGGGTGACAAGCCGCCGAGGCACCGGCAGTTCCATCCACTCCACGCCGGCGAGTCCTTCGGCGTCGATGTCGACGAGCCAGCAACCACGGGGCTTGTGCTGCTCTCCGAAGCTGTAGTGCAGAGGCGCGCCCGCGTAGCGCACGCGGTCGCTGAGCTGCTGGCGTCCGTGGATATGGCCGAGCGCCACGTAGTCGGGTCCGTCGAACACGCTCAGCGGCACGACGTCGAGACCGCCCTGTCGCACCTCGCGCTCGAGCCCGGCGGTCGCGTCGACACCCGCGGCGAAGCAGTGCGCGATCGCCACCGCTCGGCCTCCGTGCTGGTCCATGCCGGCGCGGACCAGGTCCATCGCATGCGCCATGGTCTGCGCCTGGGTGCGCAGCTGACGCCCGGATGCATCGCCCTCGGGCCAGTGCTGACGCACGATGGCCGGCTCGAGGTAGGGGATGCCGTAGAAATGCACCGGTCCGTGGTCATCGGCGATGGTCACCGGCACACCCACCGCGAGGGGGTCTGTGAGCACGTGGATGCCCTCGCGGAGAAGGCGCGCCTGGAACCCGAGTCGTGCGGCGGAGTCGTGGTTGCCGCTCGTGACGATGACGCGGGCGCCCGTCTCGTGCAGCGCCACCAGCGCATCGCCCAGCAGCGTGTATGCCGCGCCGGACGGGGTGGCGGAATCGAAGACGTCTCCCGCGACGACGACCACGTCGACCGCATTGTCGCGAACCTGCGCGGTGAGCGCCTTGAGCACCTCGGCGAGAGCGTCCATGGTCGAATTGCCATGGAACGTCCGGCCGATGTGCCAGTCCGAGGTGTGCAGGATCCGCATACTCACACGGTACGAACCCCCTCCGACATTCCGTCCGAGGCGTGCCGTGCGCGGCCCGCACCCGGCGCGGAGGAGGGAGCGGAAGGTCCCCTGACCCACCCTCGCCACGACGATCGGCACGCGGTGATGCGAGATGCGCTGTGCACCTTCACCTGTGCGGAGTGCAGGGCTGCGCGATGCGAGATCAGGGCTGCCCTCCGCCCGACAGGTGCCGGCTTGCCCCGCCGGCTGAGGGTTGTGCCCGCTTCGTCGTGACTACCGACTCCCGCTCTCCTCCTCGAGATCGTTCGACCAGTTCGCCTGCTGGATCCTGTTGTCGAGCTCACGCAGCTCCTGCGCGACGGCGTCGGCGCGCGAGCGCAGCTGTGAGACGGGGAGCGCGGAGACCTGACGCAGCTCCGAACGCATCTGGCGGAGGAACTGGTCGTTGGCCCCCGAAGCGGCGGCTGCCGCATCCGTCAGCACGGAGTGCCGAAGACGGAGCACGTCGCGGGAAGCCAGCGCATCGGTCATGGTGCCGTCCGCACCCAGATGCAGTCGCGCGTTGGTGGCGTTGATGCGGCGGATGAGGTCGCGCAGTTGCGTCAACGCCGCGTCGACCTCGACGATCAGGGCGGCGGCATCCTCCGCCGGTTCCTCGCCCTCCTGGTAGCGGGCGTTCGCGACGATGCGCGCCCGCAGCTGCTCGATCCGGCGCTGCAGGTCGGCGCGTGCGGTGAGGGCCTCGGCGAGTTTCATGACGTCATCCTCGCAGGGGCGCGGCGTAACAGTTCGTCATACGGTCGGAGAGTCAGCGAGTACGCAGCAGGCCGGCGCGCTCCGGGTGGGCGGCGAACCAGTCGGCCACGTACCAGCACACGGCGTCGACCTTGCGATCGCCGCGCTGCTCGATGTCGGCCACCGCACCTTCGACGACCTTCCCCGCATAGCCGTTCCCGCGGAAAGTCGGGATCGTGAAGGCTCGGGTGAGGGCGATCGTGTGGCCGTCGTCGCGGTAGTCGAGCACGCTCACGAGCTTGCCGTCACGCATGAGCGTGTAACGCGAGGCGTCCTTCTCGTCGGTCAGGATGAAGCCGCCGACGGTGTGCGAGATCGTCATTGGAACCACGTTACGCCCGTCAGGGACGCCCGGGCGTTTTGACATGAGACGTCACGATCGGACATAATCCCCCCATGACTACCAACGCAAGCCCCTCGTCCGCCCAGGAGGCGAACAGGACTGCCGGGATGATGATGCCCGGTCGCGTTGGCATGTGTTGCCGAATGTGTCGCTGAACGAACAGCCACCCCGCCTGACCTGAACCCCTCGCCATCTGCGAGGTCAGTGTCACCGAGCATCCACCCTTTGCTCGATTCCCGGCTCCGCCGGTCATTCATGCAACGCATCAGAGCCCCTTTCGGTCCGGGCTCACGTCCTGAGGACTTCATCATCATGTCGAACACCGCACTTCTCGAGCGTCCCGCCACCACCACCGCCGCCGTCCGCACGCAGCCCGAGACCGCCGCGCCGCTCTCTCCTGCCGGAGCCGACCTCCCCGCCGTGCGCTCGCCCCGTGGCTTCGCCCTCTACGTGGGCCTGGACGAGATCAAGGCCGCAGAGGCCGGAGTCAGCCTCCCCCTGCTCGTCGATGCCCTGCGTCGCACGCTCGCCGAGCTCGCGCCGGGAGCCGAGACCCACGCCACCGTCGCCCTCGCGCCCCACGGTTCGGGAGGGCGCGACCTCGACGTCGTGCGCCTCGCACTGCAGGAGCCGGGCGCGATCGCCCGCACCAAGGCCGCCGCCGAGGAGGAGACCACCGACGAGGAGAGCGGCGTCACGGTCGACATCTCCCGCAAGCGTGTGCTGATCGACGGCGAGTCCGCAGCCTTCACTTACAAGGAGTTCGAGCTGCTGCAGTACCTGGTGCTGCGCGAGGGACGCACGATCGAGCGCAGCGAACTGGTGTCAGCGCTCTGGCAGGCACAGGACGACGAGACGCCGGGCGAGCGCACGATCGACGTGCACGTGCGCCGCCTCCGGGCGAAGCTGGGTCGCTACGAGGACATCGTGCGCACCGTGCGCGGAATCGGCTACCGCTTCGATCGGCACGCCGACGTCGTGATCCGCTACGGTCACGGCACGCCCTCGCCCGACCGGTTCTGAGCACCCAGGACTCCGGTGTCAGGACCGGAGCGTAGGGTGGGCGCATGACTCTGACGGCCGACCCCGCTGCGGCAGGAGCCGCTCGCTCGGAGGCCCCTCGAGAGACGGTCTACCGACCGCCGCACGAGCTCGATCTGCGCAGCACCGTGGGTATGCTCCGACGCGGTGGCAACGACCCCACGATGGTCATAGACGGCCCCGTCATCTGGCGGGCGATGCGCACGCCGCTCGGACCGGCCACCCTGGCGCTGCGAATGATCGGCGGCGAGGTGCGCGCGACGGCGTGGGGCCCCGGATCGGGTCCGGCCCTCGAGCTCGTCCCCGCCCTGTGCGGGGCGCACGACGACGCCGGGGACTTCGACGCGTCGCATCACCCCCTCATCGCCGATTCCGCGCGGCGGCATCCGGGACTGCGCCTGACCCGCACCGACGAGGTGTTCGACGCGCTCGCGTGCGCGATCATCGAGCAGAAGGTGACCGGCATGCAGGCCTTCGGCGCGTGGCGCTGGCTGGTCAGCCGCTTCGGAACGCGCGCGCCGGGACCGACGCCGCGCCCGATGTTCACCGCGCCAGCACCTGAGCAGTGGCACCGGATCCCTTCCTGGGCCTGGCACAGAGCCGGAGTCGAGCCACCGCAGTCTCGCACCATCGTGCGTGCGGCTGAACGCGGAGACCGCATCGCCCGCGCCGTACGCACGGCCTCCACGGGGGCTGATCGCGATCGGGTGCTCACGAGCCTTCCCGGCGTGGGGGTGTGGACATCGGCGGAGACCCGCATCCGCTCGCTCGGCGACCCCGACGCGGTGAGCGTCGGCGACTACCACCTCGCCCACCAGGTCGGCTACGCCCTGACCGGCACTCGCACCGATGACGACGGGATGATCGAACTCCTCTCCCCCTGGTCCGGGCAGCGGCAACGCGTCGTGCGCCTCATCCACGCCAGCGGTGTGCAGGAACCGCGACGGGGTCCTCGCCTCGCACCGGAGGACCATCGCCGCCGCTGACACCGGCACCTATGCTGGTGCCATGTCCCGTTCCATGCTGCGCATCCTCGTCACCGTCGGCCTTCTGATCGTCGGCGTCGTGATCGGGCTGATCTTCCAGAACGTCTGGCTCGGTGTGCTGCTCGCCGCGATCGTGTGGCTGGGCTGGTTCCTCGGGTACGAATCGCGGCGCGGCAACAACGCCGGCGTCAACGACGAGGACCACGGCATCGAGCTCTGATCCTCGGGACGACGGGTCAGTAGTAGACGGCGAGCGGCCCTGACGGACCGTCGACAACGCGCACGGGAGTGTCGAAGACCCGCGTGAGGACGTCGTCCGTCATGATCGCGGCCGGCGCCCCGAACTCCACGACGGCTCCGTCCTTCATGGCGCAGATGTGGTCGGCGTAGTGGCTCGCGAAGTTGATGTCGTGCAGCACGATGACGATCGTGCGTCCGAGCTCCTCCGACGCGCGTCGCAGGTGCTTCATCATCTGCACCGCATGCCGCATGTCGAGGTTGTTGAGCGGCTCGTCCAGCAGCACGAACTCGGTGTCCTGCGCGAGGACCATCGCGACGTAGGCGCGCTGGCGCTGCCCACCGGAGAGCTCGTCGAGATACCTGCCCTCCAGCGCGCCGAGGTCGAGGAAGTCGATGGCTCGACTGATGATCTCCTCATCCGCGCGGTTCAGCCGACCCTTCGAATGCGGGAAGCGCCCGAAGCCGACCAGTTGACGCACGGTGAGGCGCGTGACGAAGTGGTTCTCCTGGCGCAGGATCGACACGACCTTCGCCAGGTCCTTCGACTTCGTGGACGCCACATCGAGTCCGGCGATCTCGATGGCTCCGGCGTCCATCCCGCTGAGACGCCCGATCATCGTGAGCAGAGTCGACTTGCCTGCACCGTTCGGACCGATGAGAGCGGTGATGCCGCCGGCGGGGATCTCGAGGTCGACGGGGCCGATCGCGACCTCGCTGCTGTAGTCCCGGCGGACGCCGTCGAGTGCGATCACAGCCTGCCCTTTCTGAGGATGACGATGAGGAACACGATGCCGCCCACGAGCTCGATCAGGATCGACACCATGCCCTGCGCGTAGAAGATGTTCTTCATCACGAAATACGCCCCGGCCAGGATGGTGAAGGCCGTGAGCACGGCGACCGGGAAGATCAGCCGGTGATCATGGGTATCGGCGAACTGGTACGCGAGCGTCGCGACCAGGAAGCCGAGGAAGGTCATCGGCCCCACCAACGCGGTCGAGGTCGCCATGAGCACGGCGACGAGGAACAGCACGATGAACAGCTCGCGCCGATGATCGACGCCGAGTGAGCGCGCGGCATCCGGACCGAGTGCCATCAGGTTGAGTCGGCGCGAGCGCAGCCACAGCAGCCCCGAGGCCGCGACCACCAGCGGGATCGCCAGCGGCAGGTACGAGGGATCGGCGTTCGACACGTTGCCGAACAGACGCGCGGCGAGCACGTCGAACTCGCTGGGGGTGAGCAGACGCTGCATGAAGGTGGCGATCGCGCCGAGACCGCCTCCGATCACGATGCCGACGAGGAGCATGATCTGCAGGTTGCCGTAACGACCCGAGAGCAGCCAGCCGTAGAGCGCCACCGCGAGGCCGACCATGATCGCCACCTGGATCGCGAACTGCCCCACGCCCTGGATGGCCACGATGCCCGCCACGCCGAACAGATACACGGTCGAGGTCTGCACCACCCGGTACAGCGACTCGAAGCCCATGATCGACGGCGTGATGATGCGGTTGTTCGTCACGGTCTGGAAGCTCACCGTGGCGACGGCCTGAGCGACGGCGACGAGCGCCATCACGGTCACGTCTGTCGCCCGGTGCTGAGCGATGCGCCAGAAGCCCGCGGAGCCGACGGGCATGGGATTCGCCCACGCGAGCAGACCGAAACCGGAACCTGCGGCGAGGACGATGAGGATGCCGAGCACGAGGAAGTACCGACGCCGCGCCTGCGGGGTCGTGAAGGAGCCCGCCGAACGGAGCCCTCCGGCAGTTGCCGCGTCGCGCATCATGCCGCTAGCCACGTCGACGCTGCCTGAGCAGGAGGAGCACGAAGACCACGGCGCCGACGACCCCGAGGATCAGCGAGACCGGGACCTCGAAGGGCATGATGATCGTGCGCCCGATGATGTCGCAGACCGTGACGATCCCGATCCCCAGCAGACACACCCAGGGCAGGTTGCTGCGCAGATCGTCGCCGCGCACCATCGAGACGATGTTCGGCACGATCAATCCGAGGAAGGGGAGATTCCCCACGACGACGGTGACCACGCCGGTGGTGACCGCGATCAGGACGGTGCCGAGCAGGATGATCCGGTTGTAGTTCACCCCGACGTTGGTCGCGATCTCTTCGCCGAGTCCGGCGATGGTGAGTCGATCGGCGACGATGAAGACGATCACGCCGATGATGGCCACGATCCAGAGCATCTCGTACTGGCCGCGCATCACCGAGGTGAAGCTGCCGGCGAACCAGACGCCGATGATCTGCAGCGAGTTCGTGGCCAGAGCGAGGTAGGTCGAGAGAGCACCCACCACGGCACCGAGCATGATGCCGACGATCGGGACGATCAGGGATGATCTGAGCGCCACCCGCCGCAGGAACGCGAAGAACACCATGGTGCCCACGAAGGCTGCCAGTACCGCACCGGCCATCCGCAGCGGGAGGGACGGCTGCGGCACGAGGATCATGACGGCGAGGAGGCCGAGCCCTGCCCACTCCGTGGTACCCGTCGTGGTCGGCTCGACGAAGCGGTTCTGGGTGAGCAGCTGCATCACCAGTCCCGCCATGGCCATCGAGGCGCCGGCCAAGACGAGGGCGACCGTGCGCGGGATACGTGTGATCTGGAACATCTGCGCGCCGTCGTCCGCGCCGGCGATGTCGTACACACCCGTGAAGAGCGAGATCACGAGCAGGGCGGCGACGACGAGCACGCCGATGAGCAGCTTCACGTCGAAGAGCCGCCCGGCGTTGCGGGGCGGCGAAGCGATGTCTGTGGAGACCATGGTGGTGCGGCGGCGGCATCCGGATCACCCGGATGCCGCCGCGTCAGCTCAGTTCTTCGCGCTCTTCTCGAGGGCGTCGGCGAGGTCGTTCAAGAACGTGGTGTAGGTCTGGATGCCCTCGTTCAGGTAGGTGTCTGTCGGCATGTAGACGAGCTGCTTCTCCTTCACGGCGGTGACCGAGGCGAGGGCTTCGGTGCTCTCGAGGATCTCGGCCGCCTGCACGTAGTCGGGGGTCTCGGCGGCGAACACCGCATCGCGGTCGAGCACGAGGATCCAGTCCGGGTTCGAGGAGGCGATGGCTTCGACGGAGATCTCGTCGCCCTGGTGGTCGTCACTCGCATCGTCCACCTCGAGAGCGGGCCTGAGTCCGAGGATGTCGTAGATCGGTCCCAGCGATCGGCCGACGGTCGGCGCGAGGTAGCCGATCTGGCCTCCCGACGTGTTGACGGCCATCACGGTGTCGGCGTCGTCGTATGCGGCCTTCGCGCGCTCGACGGCGGCATCGAAGTCGTCCACGAGCGTCTTCGCCTCGTCCTGCTTGCCGAAGATCTCGCCGAGCACCGTGACCTGGCGCTTGAGCTCCTCGTCGAAGGGCTCGCCGTCACGCGGCTCGAGGTCGACGATGGTGGCGTCGGGGACGAGGTCCGCGATCGCCGCGTTGTGCTGCGTGAAACGCTGGCCGCTGATGATCAGGTCGGGCTCGACGGCGACGACGGCTTCGAGGTTCGGCTCGCTGTGCAGGCCGATGTCGACGATCCCGTCGTCCTTCACATACGACACGGTCTCCGGCATGAGTGCCACGGCCCCGGCGGAGAGCTCGACGCCCCAGTCGGAGAGCGTCTGGAAGGTGCGGTTGTCGAGGGCGACCACCGATGCGGGTGGGGTGGCGATCTCCTTCGTGCCCGTGTTGTCCTCGATCGTGACGGTGGCTGCTGCCGGTTCGGTCTTCTCCGCTTCCTCCGAGCCTCCGGAGGTGCACCCGGCGAGGGCGAGGAGGCCGACGAGAGCGGCGCTCGTAGCGGTGAGGGTTCTGGGCACGGACATGGAGAGACTCCTGTTCTGCGGGATCGGTGCGCACACGATGGGCGCCGGGGCGACGCACGGGGATCACCCGCGCCGTCCCATTTAGGTTAGCCTTACTTTATGAGCGATACGAAATCCGGTTTCTCGATCGAGCGTCGCGGCCTCGAGCTGCGCTTCCGCAACGTCACACTGAGCACGCGTGAATGGCTGGCGCCGGACTTCGTGCGGGTGCGACTGACCGGCTCGGATCTCGCCGGCTTCGATTCGCCCGGTTCCGACGACCACATGCGCCTGTTCTTCCCCGCGGGCCCGACGGATTCCGTCGAGGAGCTGCGCGCCTCCCCCAGCCGCGAGTACACGCCGCTCGCCTGGGGCGACGACTGGCTCGACGTCGAGTTCGCGGTGCACGGCGACCAGGGAGTCGCCGCCCCCTGGGCGGCGAACGCGCCCCTCGGATCCACGATCGGCGTCGGCGGCCCCCGCGGGGCGGCCGTGCTGGTCGGCGAGCCCGGATCGTGGCTGCTGGTCGGCGACGAGACGGCGATCCCCGCGATCCGACGGTTCGCCGCGCTCATCCCCGACGGCGCTCCTGCACGCATCGTGATCGAGACGGTGAACCCCGGCCGAGAGGTCGAGGTCGAGGCCCCGGTCGAGGTCGAGTGGCTGCACCGGGGAGAGAAGCCCTCCGGCTCCGCCCTCATCGCCTTCCTCGAGGGGCTGACGGCCGATGACACGGTCGGCCTCGACCCGTTCGTCTTCGTCGCCGCCGAGCAGTCGATCGTCAAGCCGGGCAGGGCACTGCTCGAACGGTGGGGCGTCGACAGTGCGAAAGCAGTCGTGAAGGGGTACTGGAAACGCGGCGAGGCGGAGTACCACGCGCCGCACTAGTGCGACGTCGGCCGTTGCTGGGAGACTCGGCACATGGCACTTCTGGATCACCTCGGCATCACCGTGACCGACCTCGAACGCGGCAGGGCGCAGTTCCATCCCGTGCTCTCCGCCCTCGGGTATGTCAGCGGCGGAGCGAACGATCATTCGATCTCGTGGAACAACGGCGACGAGACCGAGATCATCCTCTACACCTGGGATGACGACGCCACTCCGCACCGGCACGGCCGCGTGGGCTGGCAGCACATCGCGTTCGCGGTGCCTTCGCGCGACGACGTCGAACGCCTGCACGCGATCGCGGTGGATTCCGGCTGGACGGCCGTGCGCGAGCCCAAGGAGTACCCCCGCTATTCGGAGCGCTACTTCGCCTCCTTCGTCGAAGACCCCGACGGCATCCGGATCGAGTTCATGCACAACCCTCCTCGCGAGGCGAGTTGACTCCCGGGCGCGTCGCCCCCTAGGGTGGCAAAGCTGTGCCGATCGGTGCAGCACACCAGCCGAGGAGTCGACGGATGACCGCGCAGCGGAACCTCCCCATCGCCGCGGTCTTGCAGCTTCAGCACAAGCGCAATGACCGCTACGAGTCGTACCCTCCGGCACGCGTCGTGTGACAGCATCCGCTCTCGCAACGCCCCGTACCGTCAGGTCCGGGGCGTTCTTCCGTTGGAGACTCCCCTGACCTGTGGCTGAACACCACCACAAGGAAAGGAATCATGGAGAGGCTCTCCGCACGGCTGCTGTCGTGGGCGTCACTGATCGACGAGAAGACACTCGCTCAGGCGCACACCACGGCCCGCATGCCGTTCATCCACCCGCACCTGGCGCTGATGCCGGATGCGCACCTCGGCAAGGGGGCGACGGTCGGCTCGGTCATCCCGACGCTCGGCGCGATCATCCCCGCCGCCGTCGGCGTCGACATCGGCTGCGGCATGATCGCCGTCCGCACGCAGTTCACGAGGAGCGACCTCGACGGCCGCGAACTCGCCGAGCTCCGGGAGCAGATCGAACGTGCCATCCCGCTGTCGGCCGGCCGGTACAACCGCAAGGTCGTGGCCACAGCCGAGCCGCGCATCGCCGAGCTCGAGCAGCTGGCAGAGAAGAACGGTTTCGACCCCGCACAGTACGCCGGGAACTGGCGCCTGCAGCTGGGCACATTGGGATCCGGGAACCACTTCATCGAGGTGTCGGTGGATGAGCTCGACCGGGTGTGGCTGTTCCTGCACTCGGGGTCGCGAGGCGTCGGCAACAAGATCGCCGGCCACCACATCGGTGTCGCGCAGCGGCTCGCGAAGCAGTGGTGGATCGACCTCCCCGACCCCGACCTGGCCTATCTCGTCGAAGGCACACCGGAGTTCACCCGATACATCCGGGAGCTGCGGTGGGCACAGCACTTCGCCCTGCTGAACCGGGAGGAGATGATGGATCGGGTCATCCGCCAGGTGTCGGAGTTCCTCGGCACTCCGGTCGAGGAGCAGGAGCGGATCAACTGCCACCACAACTTCACAGAGTCGGAGAAGCACTACGGAAAGCAGGTGTGGGTGTCCCGGAAGGGCGCCATCCAGGCGGACGCCGGTCGTCCGGGGCTGATCCCCGGATCGATGGGCACCGCCTCGTACGTGGTGGAAGGGCTCGGTGACCCGCAGTCGCTGAACTCCTCGCCGCACGGCGCCGGCCGGGAGTACTCGCGGTCCGCGGCGCGACGGACTTTCACTCACGAGCAGCTACGTGTGGCGATGGCCGGCATCGAGTTCCGTGACACCGACGCGTTCATCGACGAGATCCCCCAGGCGTACAAGCCGATCGACCGGGTGATGGCGGATGCCGCGAGCCTCGTGTCGATCCGGCACACGCTGCGGCAGGTCGTCAACGTGAAGGGCGATTGACTGGGACTGGGCGGGGCCTCCCCCGCCCAGTCCTTCCTGCACCGACGCGACGGAGAGCGTGTCATCCACGGATCGTGGGCAACCGATATCTTCGGCTCCTGCGCTCTGGCAGGCTTGCCGGATCGATGCGACGATGAGGGAGTGGGAGTCATGAACGACGCGCAGATCTGGACGATGATCGGGTCGTTCACCGTGCTGATGTTCAGCACGCTCACCGTCGTCTCGACATTGTTCGTCCGCATCCTCCGCAGCGAGATCGGGGGCCTGCGTACGGAGATGAACGGCCAGATCGGTGGACTGCGCACCGAGATGAACGGCCAGATCGATGGGCTGCGCACCGAGATGAATGCCCGCTTCGATTCCGTGAACACCCGCTTCGATTCCGTGAACACCCGCATCGACGGTCTCGACCGCGACGTGCAGGCGCTCGTCAAACGCACGTTCGGCCTCGACCGCGAGTGACGATGACGCCTCGACACAGCATCGGGGTGCACCCGGCCGACCGCCACGATGCCTTCCCGGAGAACCCGTGCGGCACGGCTGTCCTGCTCCTCGCCGGATCCAGCGGGCGTGTGGAGGTCGAGCGGGCGGAGATGCTGGCACGGCACGGCGCCCGTGTGAGGGCCATCCGCTGGTTCGGCGGCATCAGCCAGCGCCCTGCCCCGCACGAAGTGCCGATCGAGACCTTTGTCGAAGAGGTGGAGTTGCTGCGTCGTGACGCCGATCGCGTGGCGATCTTCGGAACATCGTTCGGAGCGGAGGCGGCGCTGGTGACCGCGTCCCTGCACCCGATCGATGCGACGGTCGCCGTCGCCCCGTCCTCTGTCGTCTGGGCTGGCAACTCAGAGGGGACCTGGTCGTCGCACTGGACCCGTCGGGGTACCCCGATGCCGTTCGTCCCGTTCGCTCCGTCGTGGACGCCGTCGACCGACCCGCCCGAGTATCGTGCTCTGTACGAGTCGAGCGTCGATCGTGACCCTTCGGCCGCCGCAGCCGCCGCGATCCGGGCGGAGGACATCGACGGTGTCGTCGTGCTCGTCGCCGGCGGCGACGACCGGGTCTGGCCCAGCACCCGATTCGCCCGCGAGCTCGTCGAACGCCGCACGGCGAAGGGTCTGGACACGACGGTGATCACTCACCCGGACGCGGGGCACCGACTGCTGCTCCCCGGCGAATCGGCCGTGACCGCAGGAGTGACGATGGCGCGGGGAGGCTCTCCCGCCGCCGACGCGGAGCTCGGCGCCCTCGCATGGCCGCGGATCGTGAACGCGCTCCACCTGCGGGCCTGACGCTCAGAGCGCCGGCGCGACCTCGACCTCCGGGGCACGATCGGTGAATGCGGTCTTCGGGACGAACACGAGGATCACGGCGGCGACGAGCGCCGTCACCCCGCAGACGATCCACACCGTGAAGTACCCGGCGAGCGAACCGGCGGTGGCATCCGTCGCGCCGGCGGTGCTCGCGACGCCGTGCAGGAGTGCGATGCCGAAGACGCACGACGCGATCGCTCCGCCCACGGTCTTCACCGAATTCGTCAGGCCCGTCGCGACGCCGGTCTGCGTGGCCGGGGCCGCGGAGGCCGCCGCCGCGGGGAGCGCCGCGACCAGTGCCCCGGACCCGACCCCCACGACCACCATGTTCGTGATGACCTGCGCATAGGATCCGTGGAACGGCAGGAAGAGGAGGAAGCCGATGCCGACCAGCATCGACGCTCCCATCAGCGTCACCCGCGGTGTGGCACGCCGCGCCACCGTCGGGAACAGCAGCGCCCCCGTGATCATGGCGATGAGGTAGACGCCGATGATCAACGAGGTGGCGAAGCCGGTCGTGCCCAGACCGTAGCCGTACACCGATGGGTCGGTGCGCGCGAACGTCGACAGCGGGGCCTGCGCGCCGAGCACGCTGACGCCGAAGAGCCCGGCCGTGAGGAACACCGGTCCGAGCGCGGGCGAGCGGAACATGCGCACGTCGATCAGCGGGTCTGCGCAGCGCAGCTCCCAGAGCACGAACGGGACCACGAGCAGCACGCCGAGGATCACCACCGCCCAGGACCACGGGTTGGTCAGACCGCCCTCCAGGCGGAGCAGGCTGAGCCCGCCGGTGAAGCAGACGAGGGCGAGAGAGATGAGCACGAGGCCGACCGTGTCGAAGACACCGCCGGTGGGCTCCGGCGATTCCTTGACCCCGAGGAGGATCACGAAGAAGCACACCACGATGAGCACGGCCGGGACCAGCAGCACGATGGTGAGGGGAAGCACGTCGATGAGCGCACCGCCGACCAGGGCGCCGATGATCGCGCCGCCCTCGAGAGCGGCGACGAGCAGCCCCGCGGCCTTGGCGGTGATCGACGAACGGCCCTCCATGCGGCGCGAACGCGACCAGATCAGGGCGATCTCGAGTGGAAGCCAGACGACGTAGAAGCCCATCAGCGCCCACGCGGCGAGGAACACCGGGAACGAATCGGTGAAGGGCAGCACCAGCGCCGCAGCCGCCGTGACCGCGGTGGAGATGAGCAGCATGCGCTTGTGCCCGACCATGTCGCCCAGCTTGGCGAAGGCCGGGACGACGAGTGCCGACAGCATCAGCTGCGTGCCCTCGAGCCAGTTCACGTCGGCGTCGTGGATGCCCAGATGGCGGGCGATGTCCGTGAGCATCGGGGTGTAGTACCCCTGCAGCACACCGCTCGTGAACTCCACGAAGGCGAGGAAGCCGACCACGACGGCGAGGGTGCCCAGGGTGCGGGTGCGCGTCATCGCGTCTCCTGCTTCTGCTTCGGGTCCCCCGGCAGGCTCCGAGGGGAGGGTGAGATCACCCTAGCCGTTCGAGCAGCGCCCTGTGGAACCGCTCTCCCCGTTCCAGCGCGGCGATCTCCACGCTCTCGTCGACGCCGTGGATCGACGCGCGCTGCGCATTCGACATGTCCAGCGGCGCGAACCGATAGACCGCGGGTGAGAAGCGATGGAAGTGTCGCGAGTCGGTGGCCGCCATCATCACATACGGGACGGCAGGCACGCCGGGGAACGCGACCTCGAGCGCGTCGGCCAGCAGAGCGAATTGAGCGTTATCGGTCGATGATTCCGGCGACGGTTCGCTCGCTTCGACGACCTCGACCGCGACGAGCGGATCGCGGCCCCGCCGGCGCACCCGGAACGCCGTCTGCTGCGTGGTCTCCCCGAGCGCGATGCGCAGGTTGACGGTAGCCGAAGCCTGCGACGGCAGCACGTTCGCCGCGGTTCCTCCGGACTGCATCGTCGGCGCGACGGTCGTGCGCACGAGAGCGGCCGGTTCACCACCCAGCGCGGCGAAGATCTGCGCGGTCAGCAGCGGCGCAGAGCCGAGGAACCGCAGCAGGTGGCGAGCCGTGCCCGGCGTCTGCGCGGCCAACTGCGACAGCATCCGGAGGATCGCCTTCGAGGCACGGGGGCGGAAGGTCGTCGGGCCGAGTCGGTCGACAGCCCTGGCGATGCGGCGGACCGCCGTGAGGGTCGGCGGGGCCGAGGCGTGGCCGCCTTCGCCCCGTGCAGAGAGCCGCAGGGTCATCACACCCTTCTCGCCGACACCGATCATCGCGGCCCGTCCGGGAACGAACGGCAAGGGCGCATCGACGACGGCACCGCCCTCGTCGACGACGAGCCAGGGGACGATTCCCCGGTCGCGCAGCACCCGCGCGATCTCCTCGGCGGCGCGTCCGTACGTCTCCTCATTGCCGCCGAAGGAGAGGTACACGTCGCGGGGCGGGACGAACTCGTCGGCGAGCAGATTCTCGACCGCCTCCAGGATCACGATCAGCGGCCCCTTGTCGTCGAGAGCACCTCGACCGTAGACCGATCCGCCGGCGATCACGCCCGCGAAGGGCGGGTGCGTCCAGGCGTCGCTCTCGTCGACGGGGACGACGTCGTAGTGCGCCATCAGCACGACGGGCCCCTCGTCCGCCGCAGCGCTCCCGCTCCCTTTCCAGTGGAACAGCAGGCCGAATTCGGTGTGCCGTTCCAGACGCAGCCTCTCGTGCGTCAACGGGTAGAGCTCGGCGATCAGCGCGACGAACTCCTCGAACGGAGCCGAGCCGCGTTCATCGAGTTCGGCCGACACCGTCGGGATCCGGATCATCTGCGAAAGCCTCTCGGCGATGCCGGGGCGCACGGTCGATGTGGTCACAGCGCCATCGTACCCAGCGGCGGATCCGCTCATCGCGAGCCTTCCGACTGCGTTCGCGCTCGTCCGGCTCGGCGAAAAAGACGAGGATGGACCGAGACGAAGGAGAACGCACATGAGGATCGCCGTCGCAGGAGGAACCGGGACCGTCGGTCGACACACGGTCGAGGCGCTGCAATCGGCCGGCCACGACGCCGTCGTCCTCAGCCGATCCCGAGGAGTGGACCTCGTGACCGGGCAGGGCGTGGGTGAGGCACTCGCCGACGCGGATGCGGTGATCGATGTCGTGAGCGTCGAGACCCTCAAGGCGAGCACGGCGATCGAGTTCTTCACCGCGGCGGCCGGGAACCTGTCCGCTGCGGCTGCCGACGCGGGTGTCGGACATCTCGTGCTGCTGTCGATCGTCGGGATCGACCGCATCCCGTACGACTACTACGCCGGCAAGATCGCCCAGGAGAAGATCGTCGAGGGATCCCGCGTGCCGTCGACGATTCTGCGAGCGACGCAGTTCCACGAGTTCGCCGGGCAGATGTTCGAGCGGGCGAAGCTCGGACCACTCCACCTCGCCCCGAACGCCCGCACCCAGCCTGTGGCAGCCCGTGAGGTGGGCGCGCGTCTCGCGGCACTGGCAGGGGCGGAACCGCAGGGCCGGGTACGCGACCTCGCCGGACCCCGCGAGGAGCAGCTGTCCGACATGGTCCGCGCTTTCGCTCGACGTCGCGGATACCGCGGCTGGGTGCCCACCGTGAACGTGCCGGGGCCGCAGATGGCGGGGATGAGGGCGGGCCATGCGCTCCCCGGCCCCGACGCCGACCTCGGGCACCAGGGCTTCGCCGAGTGGCTCGCCGCGCAATAGTGTCCTGGAGCCGGTCGGGGAACACGACGAACCGGGCGGAGGTTGCACCTGTGGTGATGACGCGAGAGCGTCCGAGGAGGTGCGGATGGAACTGACCCTGGTGTCGTCGTCGTTCTGCGGCGCGTGTGCACGGACCAGGACCGTGCTGGCCGAGGCGGCACGCTTCCTTCCCGACACGACCATCACGGAGATCGACGTCGCGCGAGACCCGGATACCGCCGAGAGACTCGACATCGTGGTCACACCGACGGTGATCATCCGCGACGCCAGTGGCCTCGAAGTGTTCCGCGCCGCCGGCGTCCCGACCGTGCCGCAGGTACTCACCGCCGCGGTCAGAGCGCTCCCGGCCTGAACCTCTTGCGGGCACGACGACCGCGGCGCAGACTGAGCCTCAGCGGCGCCGGCCGTGTCGTCCGTGTCAGCCTCCTGGAGTTCTCATGCCCGCTCTCAACCCGTACCTGTCCTTCCGCACCGAGGCCCGCGCGGCGATGGAGTTCTATCAGCGCGTCCTCGGGGGCGACCTCGTGGTGAACACGTTCGGGGAGTTCCCCGACATGGTGCAGGATCCGAGCCAGCGGGACCTCATCATGCATGCGCAGCTGGACACTCCGGACGGTCTGGTGCTGATGGCCTCGGACACCCCCGACGGCATGCCCTACGAGAAGCCGCAGGGGTTCTCGGTCTCGCTGAGCGGGAACTCGCAGGAGACCACCCGCGCCGTGTGGGACGGGCTCTCGGACGGGGCGACGATCACCATGCCGCTCGACGTGCCCCCATGGGGCGGCCTGTTCGGGATGCTCGTGGACCGGTTCGGCATCCCGTGGATGCTGCACGGCGACCCGGAGGAATGAAGACTCCCCGGCTCAACGCGGCTGCACGGCACGACACGCGAGGTGCAGGGCGAGGCGCGCCTCCGGGTCGGTCAGATCGATCCCGAGAAGCTCCTGCACGCGTCTGATCCGCATGGTCACGGTGTTGCGGTGCAGGCCCAGCGCAGCCGCGGTCGCGGCGATGCCCGATTCGTGGTCGAGGTAGGCCGAGAGCGTGACGAGCAGTTCGCCGCCTCCCTCCCGCAGCGGAGCCAACAGCGATTCCGCCGCGGGAACGAACGTGTCGTTGCCGGTCCACGCGAGAAGGAGCTGCTCCAGTCCGAGACTGTCCACCCGTACGAACCATCCCGTCGCTGACCGCGATGCCGCGATGCGCGCCGCGTCGCCCGCCTCGTCGAGCGTCGTTGCGAGGCCTTCCGAACCGCCCTGGAGCGAGCCGACCCCGGTGGCGACGGCGAAATCGCGCAGCACCCCGAGATGCAGGTCCCGCAGAGCGGCGACTGCCCGCTCCACCTGATCCGGATCCGGCGACTCGGCGAAGGTCAGCCACCCGCTCAGTCCACGACCGGCCGTCGTCGCATGCGCCTCGCCGTCGATGGCGCTGAGGCCGGCGCTGACCGTACGCAGCAGCGAGAAGGAGTCGAGGCGGCCCCGTGCCACCATCCGGAAGCCGAGGTGATGTCCGCTGGTGCGCCACCCGCGCTCGAGCATCCGTCGTTCGACGTCGGCATCCGCCGCACCGTGCAGGTCGACGAAGTCCCGCAGCAGTCCGGACGACACCGCGACGTCGTTCACGGCCGCCACCTCGTCGATCAGGATGCGTGCGGCGACGGCGGGCATCGCGACCTCGGCCGCGACGGACAGCGACTGCACCTGCGCCTCGCCGAGCCCCCGACCGAACAGCACGAGCCGCAGACCGCTGCGCCCCGGGCTGTCCACGCGCACCGATGCGGCCGCAGCATCCCCGATGCTCGTCCGATCCAGCCAGGATTCGAAGCCGATCGCGGCGTGCAGCCGCTCGTCCAGGTGAGCACCCGCCTCCTGGAGCACGCCGGACGAGTCGATCAGCGCAGCTCCGACGCCGAGGTTCGCGGCGATGTGGCCGAGCAGGTCGGCCAGGTCATCGGCGGCGTACTCGAAGGACTGGGCGACCTTGCGCACCTGACTGAGCGTCAACGCATCCCGCGCCTCGATCAGCATCCAGCAGGCCCTCGCGAGCTGGATCGGTCGCTCGACATCGAGCAGGCAGAGGCCGATACGGTCTGCGAGGCGGAACGCGCCCGCGTCGAACGAGGCGGCTCCGGGGAGGGCGAGCCCCGAGTACCCGCGATCACGCAGGCGGCGCAGCAGTGCATCCTGCTGCCAGGTCGATGTCGGCGCTGCCGCCGTGATGATCGCGAGTCGGCCGGTGCCGGCTTCGACCAGCTCCGCCTCACTCGCCCCCACCGCGACGGCATCCCACAGTGCATCCACGGGTCCGGCGACACGCCTGAGGGCGCCGTTCTCGGAGTGGGCGAGCAGCGCGCTCAGTTGCAGTCTCTCGTTCACGCGGCGTCCATACCTTCGAGGCCGTACGCCGAGGGCAGCACCTTCGCGCGTCGGTCCGCTCTGGCGTTCCACCAGGGAGGCGCCGGGATCGCGAGCACCGCCACCGTGCGCGCGAGCCGGAGCTCGGTCACCTCGAGGATCTCGCGCGATATCGCGTCGACGACCACGATGATCTCCGGCGCCGACGCCACGAGACGGCCATCCGTGAGCACCGCGAGGGTCTCGGAGCGGCTGACCACGCGATGGACTGCGCCGGTGAGACCGCTGATCTCCACCGCGTTCACGTGTGGATCGTGCACCCAGGGCGATACCGAGATGATGCGACCCTCGGCGAGCAGTTCCGCCCCGAGGACGTCCGCGAGCAGAGGGAGGGGTGCTGCCGAGGCTGCGAGGTAGGCCCGGCCCAGTTCGAGCGCGTAGGCGAGGTGTCCACCGATCGCGTGCTCCGTCAGATCGCCGACCGTGAACCCGCCGAGCACGGCACATCCGACCCCGCCCGCCTGGACGATCGCCGACCGCACCACCCTCTCGGCGTCGATCGCGCGGTGCGCCTCGACGAGCGCGACGCCGTCGGACCCCGTGTCGCACGCGAACACGAGACCGGGCACCTGATCCACGAACAGCGACATCTGGTCGAGGCCGGGCACTGCGCGACCGGTGCAGTCCGCGTCGACGATCACGTGTGAACCTGCGAGCGTCAGCGGAGCGAGGCCGTTCATGCCCCCGCCCTCGAGAGAGCAGACGGCCGGCACCGGATGGCCGATCCAGCGTTCGACCGCGCCCAGCAGCCGGGCGAACGGGTTCGCCCCGGGGAGCCGCTCACCGAGCAGCATCGTGGAGCCGACGAAGGCGACACCCAGGCATGGCGTTGCCGGGTCCAGCGCCGCGACCGGTGAGACCTCGATCGGCCAGCCCTCGGCTCCGGCGAGCATCAGCTCGAGCATGGTCGTCGAGCCACCGCCGCCGGAGCCGAGGAGCGCATAGCCGCGGGCGAGCGCCGTGAGGTCGTCGCGCTGCAGCATCATGCGCTCCAGCCTAGGGAGAAACGCCCTCACCCGCGGCCAGCGCTTCGATCGGAGCGAACTCCACTGCGAGGCCGAACGCCGAAGGTCCGAAGGCGGCGAGGGCATCGGGCGTGCGCATCATCTCCGGAGTGGAGATACCCATTACCCGGACGCGCTGACCGTACCGGAGCCCTTCCGTCGTGATGGGCTCGGCCGTCTCGTGATCGACCACGCAGATCAGGTCGGGGACGATCGCGACGAGCGTCTCGCCGCGGTGCGCGATGAGGTTCTCGTTCTGGAACGAGATCTCGAACGTGTCGCCCTCGTCCGCGCCCAGCGGTGCGATGACGGCTCGCCCCTTCGCGAATCCCTCGGTCGTGCGGCGTTCGACGTCGACGACCTTGCCGACGCAGAGTTCGCGCAGGTGCGGGTACAGGGTGGTCGAGAGCGTGCGGGCGATCGCCTCGAACGGCGAGCGATGCTCCTCGCGCGCGAGGCGGATAGCGCGACCGAGCGCGAGCGCCATCGAGATCGTGCGCGGCACGGCCGTCCTCCGCACGTCGGCTCCGGTCATCGCGTACTCGGCGATGTGCCCGACGCCGCCGAGACGGATGGTGATCCCACGGGCGAGCCACTCCATCTGCCGGTCGTCGTCGCCCGTGTCGATCACGACCTTCTCGCCCCGTTCGCCGGCGAGGGCGAGAGGCGATCCGTGCACGCCGTACACGGCGAAGGTCTCCATCGACAGCTCGGGAAACGCCCGTCCCATGCCGTCGGCGTCGACCACGGGAAGCCCGGTCTCCGCGGCGACGATGAGCGGGATCATGGAGTTGATGCCACCGCATTCGATCGGCATCGTCGCATCGGCCTTGCGCCCCAGGTGCTCTTCGAGCGTGCGCAGAGCCAGCGTGGGCTCCGTGCCCGCGGGGATCTTCTCGATCATCACGGTCGGCGCCCCCATCTGCGCGGTCGGGATCACGAACAGATCGTCGGGGAGCTCGTCCGGGTCGAGGATCGTGATGCTGCCCTCGCCGAGAACGCGCTCGACGAGCATCTTGCCGATGTACGGATCGCCTCCCCCACCGGTACCGAGCAGCGTCGCGCCCCTGGCGAGGTCGGGCAGGTCGGCGGCCGTGAGCTGCCAGCTCATACGGCGGCTCCCGCCGCAGCGGTTCCGACGGAGACGCTGCCGTCGAAGCGGTGCGCATCCATGTCGTACCCGAAGTACCCGGGGCCGACCATCGCGAGCGCCGCCTGCGAATGCCAGCGCTCGTCGGCCGGAGCCGCGATCACCCGCACCCGCTGTCCGTAGCGCAGCGCCTCGGTCGTGATCGGCTCACCCGACTCGCCGTCGAGCACCATGATCAGGTCGGGCGTGGTCGCGAGGACGACGCCGTCGGCTTCCGCCACCAGATGCTCGTTCTGGAACTGCAGGGTCAGCGTCGCCCCGCCGTCGCCGTCGATGCGCGCGCGTCCCCGGGCGAAGCCGGTCGTGGTGGCCCGGTGCACGTCGACCACCTTGCCGTCGAACAGCTCACGCCCGCCGAGCAGATCGACGACGCCCTCGACCGGGTCCGTCTTCGCGTCCCGCGCCGCCGTGATGCGCTCGCCGATCTCGATGCATCGGGAGAGCGAGCCCGCCACCAGCGACTCACGTGCGGCGGAACCCGACATCGAGAACCCGGAGATCATGACCGAGCAGCCCATCTCCACGCAGGCCACGCGGGCGATGCGCTCCGTCCAGGAGTTGTCGACCGTCTGCAGCACGCCGGTGTTGCCCTTCTCGTCGCTGAACGCGAGAGGGGAGGCGGTCACCCCGTAGAGGGTAGGGAGCACCATCTGCAGCTCGGGGAAGGCCCGTCCCATCCCGTCGGCGTCGACGAGCGGCAGACCGAGTGCTGCGGCGGCCGCGATCGGGATGGTCGAGTTGACTCCGCCGACCTCGGCGCACGCGATGTGGGTGATCGGACGGCCGAGATGGATGCTGAGCGCCTTGACCGGCTCGACGACCTCGGCGAGACTCGGCAGCTTCTCCACCATGACGGTCGGTGCGCCCATCATCGCGACGAACAGCACGAGAGCGTCGTCCGGCACCTCGTCGAGGCCCACGACCGTGACCTCACCGGCGGCCAGCGCCTGACGGGCGAGGAGTGCTCCGATGTAGGGGTCTCCTCCCCCACCCGTGCCGAGGACGGCAGCACCGCGGGCGAGTCCGTCGATGTGCGCAGACGTGATGGTCCAGCTCATGTCACGCCCCCATGTCGAGGTCGCCGACGGCCTTCACGCGGATGCGCGTGGCGTTGCCGGGGAGGTACGGGATCGGAACCTCGTCGAAGTCGATGATCGATACCGTCGAGGGTTTCGCACCCGCCGCGATCGCCTTGTCGACAGCTTCCGCGCGGACTTCGGCGATCGTCTCATCGCGACGACCGGGCTCGATCGCATAGACCTTGTCGATCTCGCCGCCGACCTGGGCGATCGATGCGCCGATGGCGTTCGCGACCGCGTAGTTCTCCGGTCGGTGCACGGTGCCGAACAGGGGCAGCTCGTCGGGGAGCAGGATGGATCCGCCGCCGACGGCCACCACGGCGATGGGCTCCGGCGAGGTGCGCATGCGGTCGACTGCTTCGGAAACGCGCTCGGCGATGCGGGCGAGCACTCGCTGCACGAACACGGGGTCGAGGTGTGCGACCCTGCTCGCATCGCCCACCTGGGCGCGACCCGCGGCCACCGCGATGTCCGTGGCGGTGAGCGTGGAACCGCCGAAGACCAGGGCCTCGGTGGTCAGCCGGTACCCCACCGATGCCGGTCCGACCTCCGCGCTCTCCTCATCGACGATGCTGCCGCCGCCGATGCCGAGGGAGAGCACGTCCGGCATCCGGAAGTTGGTGCGGATGCCGGCGACCTTCACCTCGTTCGCCGTCTCCCGGGGGAAGCCGTTGATCAGCAGTCCGATGTCGGCGGTCGTGCCGCCGACATCGATCACGGCACAGTCGTCGAGACCGCTGGTGGCCGCTGCTCCGCGCATCGAGTTCGTCGGTCCGGAGGCGAAGGTGGCGACCGGGTAGCGGCGCACGTACTCCTCGTCCATGAGCGTGCCGTCGTTCTGGCTGAGGAAGATCGGCGCCTCGATGCCCTGGGCACGCACCGCCGAGGTGAGCCCGTCGACGATCTCGGAGGCGAGCTCACGGAGCGCGGCGTTGATGATCGTCGCGTTCTCGCGCTCCAGCAGCCCGATCCGTCCGATCTCGTGCGACAACGAGATGGCGGCATCATCCCCCAGCACCGACGCGACGATCTCGGCGGCCTGCACTTCGAGGTCGTGGTTGACTGGGCTGAAGACCGAGGAGATGGCGACCGAGCGGATGCCGTGCGCCTTCATATCCTCGGCGTGCGCGCGGATCTCCTCGGGGTCGAGGGGCGAGATCGGCCTGCCGTCGAACTCGTAGCCACCGTGCGCGAGGTAGCTGCGGGCCTGGGTCGCCTCGACCAGCACCTCCGGCCAGTCGACCAGCGGCGGCAGTGCGCGCGTCGCCGGAAGTCCGAGGCGCAGGGCGGCGACGGGCGCGAGACGGCTGGCCTGCACCAGGGCGTTGATGAAGTGCGTCGTGCCGATCATCACGGCGTCGATGTCCGCACCGGCGAAGGCGTGTCCGACCCGCAGATCCTCGATCGCCTGGATGATGCCGCTCGTCACATCGGGTGTGGTCGAGTGCTTCACCCCCGCCAGGGTGCGGGTGCCGTCCATGAGGACGGCATCGGTGTTGGTGCCGCCGACGTCGATGCCGATGTGCATGATTCTCGCTTTCCGGTGAGGGGATGTCTGTCTCGGGGCCGGTCAGGCCGCTGCTGCCGCTTCTTCGATCGGGGCCGCCTGTCGCGTCGTGGCGACTCCGACCCCGCGCACCCAGCCGAGCTTGCCCGCCACGATGTACAGCACCATGGAGAGGAAGAGACTGAGCAGGGACGGGATGCCCCACGTGACGAAGTATCCGACGAGTGCCGAGACGAGCCAGACGACGATGGTCGCGGGCACGATGCGCGGTGCCGTCGCCGGCAATGTGCCGGCTTCTCGGGTGGCGTCGAGCTCGGGGCGCCACCGACGCACGACGTAGTACTCGGCGACCATGATCCCGGCGATCGGCGGGAATGCGACGCTGAGCACGATCAGGAACTCGGTGAACTGGCCGAGGATGCCGACTGCGGCGAGCACGGACCCGACGACGCCCAGCACGATCGTCGTCGTGACGCGGTGCAGGTTCTTGCCGAACGCGGTCGAGATGAAGTTCACCAGTCCCAGCGTGGAGGAGTACAGGTTCCAGTCGTTGATCTTCAGGGTGCCGGTGAGCACGATGAACAGACCGATGAAGCCGACCGACGAGGTCACGATCGCGACGATGTCGCCGCTGGCGGCCGCGTGGGCGAGCAGCACGCCGGCGAGGCCGATCACGAACTCGCCGAGCGAGACGCCGACCACGGTCTGCTTGATGACGTCGGCGCGGGAGCGGTTGAAGCGGGTCATGTCACCGGTGATGATCGCACCGACGATGAGACCGCCGGCGACGATGCCGGTCCCGGCCCAGACGCTCATGGTCGGACCAGGGGCAGGACCGGTGAGCAGCTCGCCGATGTCGTGGCGGGTGAGCTCGGAGATGACCGACCAGCCGACCAGGATGAGGAACAGCGGCACGGTGATGTTCGCGAGCCACTGCATCCCCACGAACCCGAAGGCCACGATCGCGGTGACGGCGAGACCGAAGATGAGGCTCCAGGCCCACACCGGCAGGGCACCGGGCATGAGCGCGTCGAGAGACTGGGCGGAGATGGCCGACTGGATGCCGAACCAGCCGATCAGGCTGATGCCGATCGCGAGGCCGACCAGCGAGGCGCCGATCTCGCCGAAGCCGGTCCAGCGGGCGAGGAGTGCGGTGTTCAGGCCTTCGCGCTGGCCGATGAAGCCGACCACGCACATGATCACCTCGAGGATGAGCGAGCCGAACAGGAAGGCGAGGACGGCCTCGCCGAAGGTCATGCTGTAGCCGAGGGTCGCGCCGAGGAGGAACTGCGAGAGGGCCGAGACCTGTCCGAATCGCTGCACGGCGATTCCGAACCAGGGTTTGCGGGCCTCCGGAGTCACTCGGGAGAGCGCGAAGTCGTCTGCGTGCGCCGTGCGTGCCATGAGGATCCTTCGGGAGGAGGAGGACGGGTTGTGCGCCACAGTAGCGACGCTTCCCACGGCCCCGACATGTGCATATCGCACGAGAATCACGCGAGGATGTGCAGGTCGCACACCTCAGGTTTCTCGCCTCGCTTATCCCACCTGCCTCAACGCCGAGACCCACGCTCGACGCCGAGACCCACTCCTGCCGACGCGGGCAGGAGTGGGTCTCGGCGCCAGGCGTGGGTCTCGAGGACGGCCTGGGGCGCGTGGAGTCAGTGCAGCGCGTTGGTCTCGATGAAGGTGCGCAGGGCCTGTTCGTCGTCGCCCATCTCGGTGACGTGCTGAGGCGCGTCGAGCATCTCCTGCAGCTCCGGCGCGTAGCCGAGCTCGACACCGATGGCCTCGTGGATCGTCTCTGCGAACTTCTCGGGCTTCGCGGTCTCGAGCACGAGCATCGGCACGCCGGGCTCGACATACTCGCGGGCGACCTTGACACCGTCGGCCGTGTGCGGGTCGATGACCTCGCCGGTCGCCTCGTACACCGCGCGGATGGTCGCCAGTCGATCCGCGTGCGTAGACGTGCCGCTGACGATGCCGAACTCTTCGAGGAAGCGCTCCTTGTCGGCGGAGAAGTCGAAGTGGCCCTGCGCCTCCAGATCGTCCCAGGCGCCGACGACGCGAGCGGGGTCGCGGCCGACGAGCTCGAAGATGAAGCGCTCCAGGTTGGACGCCTTCGAGATGTCCATCGAGGGACTCGACGTGGCGAGGGTCTGGGCGGCGCTGCGCGGTCGGTAGACGCCCGTGCGGAAGAACTCGTCCAGCACGTTGTTCTCGTTCGCGGCGAGCACGAGGCGACGGATCGGGAGTCCCATCTGCTTCGCGAAGAAACCGGACAGGATGTTGCCGAAGTTCCCGGAGGGCACTGTGAACGACAGCTCTGTCCAGCCTCCGGCATCGGTCGCCCGCAGCCAGGCCCAGAAGTAGTAGACGGTCTGCGCCGTGATGCGTGCGAGGTTGATGGAGTTCACCGCGCCCAGGTGCTGGGCGCGCTTGAAGTCGAGGTCGCCCGCGAGCTTCTTCACGAGGTTCTGGCAGTCGTCGAAGACGCCCTCGACCGCGATGTTGTGCACATTCGCGTCATCGAGCGAGAACATCTGCGCCCGCTGGAACGCGCTCATGCGGCCCTGCGGCGACAGCATGAACACGGCGACGCGCTCCTTGCCACGCAGCGCGTGCTCCGCCGCCGAGCCGGTGTCTCCCGAGGTGGCGCCGAGGATGTTGAGCACCGCGTCGTTGCGCTCCAGCGTGTACTCGAGCACCTGGCCGAGGAACTGCATGGCCATGTCCTTGAACGCGAGCGTCGGGCCTTCGGAGAGCCCGACGAGCGTCAGGTCGTCGTCGATCGCGCGCAGCGGCACCACACCGTCGGGGAAGTCGGCGTACGCGGCATCCGTCATCCTGGCCAGGTCTGCACGGGGGATGTCGGTGGCGAACAGCCCGAGCACCTCGGTCGCGAGTTGCGGATACGTCAGCGCACGCCAGCGCTCGAGCGTCTCGCCATCGACAGTCGGCATGACCTCGGGCACCGCCAGTCCGCCGTCGGGCGCGAGGCCCTCCAGAAGCGTCTCGCTGAACGACTGCGGCTGCATGCCGCCGCGGGTGGAGATGAACTGCACGTTGGCTCCTCGGCTCGGGACTCGGCCCGTCCATTCTCGCAGGGTGTTCCCCGTCGAGTTGACGCGATGACGGAGGCGGGCGCTGCACTCAGAACAGCGAGGTGGGCAGTGCCCCTTCGTGCTCCAGCAGCCAACGCTTGGTCTCGAGCCCGCGACCGACGTCGCCGCCCGAATAGCCGCCGAGTCCGTCGCCGGCGACGACCCGGTGGCAGGGGACGATCAAGGGCACGGGGTTGGCTCCCATGATCGAGCCGATCCCCCTGGCGGGCACCGCGGTTCCGCTGCGTGCGGCCAAGCCCCCGTACGTGATCGTCTCACCCTGCGCGACGGTCTCGTGCAGGGCAAGGAGCACAGCTCTGGTCGCCGCGGTCTGCACGCCGAGGTCGACCGGCACGTCGAAGCACCGCAGCCTGCCGTCGAAATAGGCTCGGAGTTGCGCGAGAGCTTCCGTGAGCAGCGGATCGGCGCCCGGCTCGGACACCACCACACTCCCGTCGGGCGGAGTCGACCGCCACGTGACGCGGGTGATCGCCCCATCGTCGCTGACGACTCCGACGACGCCGACCGGAGTCGCGAGCGTTCCGAAAGCCGACATGCGTCGAGAGTACCGCCCGTTCCGGACACGCAGACCGGCCGAACGATCACGGCGCGGATGAGCGATCTCGCGGGGAGAGGGTATGGCGCCCCGCCGCTTCCGGCGCGACCCTGGATGGTGGCATCCCCTTACCGGGCACGATCACCATCTCGCTGACGAGGAGCACCCCATGAACACCACCACGGCCGCCCTCGACCTCGCCGACGTCCGTCTGCACTACGAGCTCCGCGGCGAGGGACCGCTGCTCGTCCTGATCGGCGCGCCGATGGATGCCGACGCCTTCGCTCCCTTCGCCGACGAGCTCGCCACCGATCACACCGTCCTCACCACCGACCCGCGCGGAGTCAAACGGAGTATCCTGCACGACCGCTCGCAGGGCTCCAGCCCCGAGCAGCGCGCCGAAGATCTCGCGGCGCTCATCGAGCACGTCGATCGCGGACCAGCGACCGTCTTCGGCTCCAGCGGCGGCGCCGTGACCAGCCTGGCGGTCCTGCAGGCGCACGGCGACCTCGTATCCGTCGTCATCACCCACGAACCCCCACTCCTGGAGCTGCTGCCCGACCGCGTCGAACAGCGCCGCCTCACCGACGAACTCCGGTCGGCGGCGCTCTCCGGCGACCGCGTCGGCGCCTGGAGGCTCTTCTTCGCGCAGGCGAACATCCCGATGCCCGAGGAGGCGCTCGTCCAGTGGTTCGGCGGCGAGGTCGATCCGCAGCACCACGCCGACGAACAGTTCTGGTTCCGTCACGAGCTTCCGGCCAGCGTGCGCTGGGAACCCGACCTGGCGGCACTGCGAGCGCGCACGGCCGACCTCGTGCTCGGAATCGGCCGGGAGTCGGTCGGCCAGCTGTGCGAACGCACGACGACTGCCCTCGGGGAACGGCTCGGAGTCGAGCCGACCCGGTTCCCCGGCGACCACACCGGATTCGTCGATCACCCCGGGGAGTTCGCCGCGCGTCTTCGTGAGGTGCTCGACCGCTGAGGAACGCCCGCCGATCGAGGCCATCGAGCGCACGACCAGCTCGACGGCCTCGACACGTCAACCGCGGCAGAGCTGATGCCAGAGCGCTGCCCAGTGCTCCGGGCGCAGCTCACGGGGAAGGCGACACTCCCTCGCCCCGGCTGCCGCCACTGCCCGCCGGGCCTTGCCCATGGGGATGCGTGCGGCGGCGGCCACGACCGCGGCGAGGCTCCCCCCTCGGCCCGTGAACATCGCGCGGACGAACGCCTCGTACCGCTGCCGATCCGATACCGCGACGAGAGGCGACCCCCGACGGGTGATGGCGAGCAGACCGCCGTCGACACTCGGCTGCGGTGAGAAACCCCACGCGGGGACGCGCCCTTCCAGGGCGAACTCGAACCACGGCGCGGACTGCGCCGTCATCATGGTCGCGCCGCCCACACCGGCGCGCTTGCGCGCCACCTCCCATTGCGTGAGCAGCACCGCCTCGTTCCAGCGGTCGCCCGAGAGCAGGCGCCGCAGGATGGGCGTCGTCACGTGGAAGGGGATGTTGCCGACCACGGTGTCCGCATCGAGCGGGTGCCGTGTGGCGTCGGCGATCTCGATGCGCACACCGGGCAACGCCCTGCGCAATCGGTGCACGCGGTGCTCGTCGACGTCGATCGCGGTGAGCGGTCTGCCCAGATCCGCGAGCACGCGAGTGAGCGCTCCGTCGCCGCAGCCGAGTTCGAGGATCGAGCCCGAGGTCCGACCGACGAGGGCGGAGATGCGGGTCAGGGTCGGGCGGTGGGTGAGGAAGTTCTGGCCGAGTTCGTGACGGCCGCCATGGATTGAACGAGGCATGAGTGCGCTCCAGAAGAAGAATCGGAGCACCTCGGAGGAGGGAGACGACGCGAAGAGGCGTCAGTGAGGACTGCCCGTCCCGAGGTGCGGTGACATCTCGGTGGACGGCGCGCAGATGCGTGCGGAGAGCGAGCGCGCCGTCAGGCGCGGCGGTCGCGGAACACGAGAGTGCGCCCCATCACGGGCGCTGCGCATATTGTTCCCATGCCTGCCAGCATATCCGCCCTCAGATCCAGCCGCGCTCCTCGGCCATCAGCACGGCCTGCTGACGGGTTCCGACCGAGAGCTTCCCGAGGATGACGGAGATATGGTTGCGCACCGTCCCCGGGGCGAGTGAGAGCGCCCGTGCGATCTGGCCGGTCGTCTCCCCACGCCGACCGGCACGCAGCACGTCGAGCTCGCGGTCCGTGAGCGGTGAGCGCTCGTCGCTCAGCGCATCGGCGGCGATCTCCGGATCGACATAGCGAGCCCCCGCCGCGACCCGGCGGATGACAGCGGCGACCTCATCGGCCCCACGGGACTTCGGCAGGAAGCCGGAGACACCCGAGGCCAGGGCACGGCGCAGCACGCCTGGACGCGCGTGACGGGTGACGACCACGCACCGCGTCGCGATCGCCCTGTGCAGCTTCTCGGCCACCTGAACGCCGTCGAGCCCCGGCATCTCGAGGTCCAGCAGGCACACATCCGGCTGAAGTCGCAGAGCCTCGACGACCGCCTGCTCGCCGTCCTCGCACTCGGCGATGACCTCGATATCGTCTTCCAAGCGGAGGAGGGCTGCGAGCGCGGATCGGATCATCGCCTCGTCATCGGCGAGCAGCACCCGGATCATCGAGCCTCCTCCGATCCCATCGGCACAGTGACGACGACGACGAATTCGGTGGCCTCACGCCGGACATCGAGAGTTCCGCGCGCTTCCTCGATCCGCCGCCGCACACCGTCGAGGCCCGATCCGTCGTGCTCGATATCGGCGTCGACCGCGACATCATTCGCGATCTCATAGCGCCAGTCGTCGCCGACGCGACCCAGCAGGAGGCGTGCATACCGTCCGCCGCCGTGTCGGAGAACGTTCGTCGTCGTCTCCCTGATGACCGGACCGAGGGCGGATGCCGGTGCGGCGTTCGCATCCGCATCGATCGTGGCTCCCACATCGAGGCCGGCCGCCGTCAGGAGATCACGGGCGTTGGCGAGTTCGTCTCCCAGCGGCACGGAGCGGAAGCGCGTCGCGAGGTCTCTGGTCCCCTGTCGCGCCTCGTCGACGCTGATCCGCGCCGCACGGAGTTGCTCCATCCCCGCATCGGCGTCACTCGGCAGCAGACGCTCGGCGAGCTCCAGCTGCAGCGCGATGACCTGGAGGTGATGCCCCTGCAGGTCGTGCACGTCGGTCGCCACCCGGAGGCGTTCCTGCGTGGCGGCGAGCCGAGCCTCGGAGGCCCTGGCGCGACCGAGGGTGATCAAGACATCCCACCACCACAGCGAGGTGACCGTCATCACGGGGAGGAAGACGGTGTAGGCGGCGGTGAAGAGGAAGGGCACCTCGGGAGCGACGTCGAGGTGCGAGTCGACCACTGCGAGGGCGGCCAGGACGACCGTCGCAGCGATGACGACCTTGTATCGGACACCCGGCTGCCAGTTCAGCAGCACGATCGACTGCACGATGGGCATGAGGGCGAGCTGCCAGCTCCCGATCAAGCCGCCGGCAGCCGCACCATAGGCGACCGCGATGAGGAGCGGTGCGCCGAGGCGCATCCAACGCACACCCGGCTCCGCGTCCAGACGATGCCGATAGTCGAGGAGCAGCGAGACTGTGGAGGCGACCCAGAGGATTCCACCGCCTCCGACGATCACACCGCCGATACCCCGGAGGTCGACCGCGAGCGTGGTGACCGTCCACGCAGCGACAAGCGCGAGTTCGAACATGATGACTGCGGACGCCGTGTACCACCAGGTCGCGGTCACACCCCGCGACAACTGCCTCGCTCCCGGACTCGGCCCGACGGGGGCAGGGGGCTCGATACGACTGCTCACGCTCCCCACGATAGGGCCGTGACAGTTGTCACGGACGCGTCGTGCGATCTGCCCGGGAAGCGATGACAGGCCGACACTGCCGCCGCAGGGAGCATTCGGCTGGACTGGAGTCATCGCATCGGAGACTCCGATCGCACCGACAACCGGGAGTATCCCATGAACCTCATCGAGACCTTCCAGAACCTGGTGGCCCAGGTCCCCGAACTCGTGCAGCCGCTCATCGTCGCCCTCGCCGGCGCGATCCCCTTCATCGAGGGTGAAGGGGCGGTGAGCATCGGCATCATCGGCGGCATCTCTCCGGTGATAGCCGCGATCGCCGCGATCGTGGGCAACTTCCTCTGCGTCCTGGTGGTAGTGATCGTCAGCTCCGGAGCCCGACAGGCCGTCGTGAACCGTTCGCGAGCCAAGACCGCGGCGCTCGCCGGTGCCGGCGGCGGCACGATCGACGAGCCGGCCGCGGATGCGGCCGACACTGGTCGCGGCACCGCGCGTCGCGAGAAGTTCCAACGTGCGTTCGAGCGCTACGGCGTTCCCGGGGTGAGCCTGCTCGGACCGCTCCTGCTGCCGACGCAGTTCACCGCGACCATGCTTGCGGCTTCCGGCATCGGCAGGGCGCGCATCCTCTTCTGGCAGGCTCTGGCCATCATCGGCTGGACCACCGTCGTCGCCGTCATCGTCGGAAGCGCGGTGTACGCGATCCGCTGATCTTCGTGAGGAGACTGGATTCAGAATGTCTTGAATTCAGTCTTTTCTGTACAGTTGAGCTGTGAACACCGCTCTCGCCTCCCTCACCCACACGGCAGCAGTCGCCCGTCTGGGGCACGCCCTCTCGGACGCCACCCGGGCCGGTGTGCTGCTGGCACTGCGAGAAGCGCCCCGATACCCCGCCGACCTGGCCGATGCGCTCGGCGTCTCACGCCAGGCCATGTCGAACCACCTCGCCTGCCTCCGCGGATGCGGGCTCGTCGAGAGCGTTCCGGACGGACGCCGAAGCAGCTACCGACTCGCGGATCGCCACCTCGCTCCAGCCCTCGACATGCTCATGCGGGTCACGCTCATCGTCGAGCCGGACTGCTGCTCGGGTGAAGGCTGCACCTGCTGATGACCCCCACGGCAGCCGCGACGCGCCGCGAGACCCTCCACCACCGCATCCGCCTGATCGTCGGAATCACCATCGGATACAACCTGATCGAGGCGGTCATCGCGATCGCCGCCGGATCCGTCGCCTCGTCAGCCGCGCTCGTCGGCTTCGGACTGGACTCCACGATCGAGGTGCTCTCCGCGGCCGCGGTCGCCTGGCAGTTCACCCGCCGCGATCCGGAACGCTGGGAGAAGCCGACTCTGCGCGTGATCGCCATCGCCTTCTTCGCACTGGCGATCTATGTGACGGCGACGTCCGCGACCGCGCTGGTCACGGCCGAGCGCCCCGAGCACAGCACGATCGGCATCGCTCTGACCGCGATCAGCGTCGCGGTCATGCCGTTCCTCTCCCTCGCCGAACGCCGCGCGGGGCGAGAACTGGGTTCGGCCACGGCGGTCGCAGACTCGAAGCAGACCCTCATCTGCACCTACCTCTCCGCCGCGGTGCTGGTCGGGCTGGTCGCGAACTCGCTGCTCGGCTGGTGGTGGGCCGATGCGGTCGCCGGTCTCGTCATCGCCGCCTTCGCGGTGCGCGAGGGCCTCGAGGCATGGCGGGGCGACGCCTGCGCGACGTCGGTCGGGATGCTGCTCGAGGACGACGCCCACGACCACAACCACAACCACAACCACAACCACAACCACGACAACGACCCCGACGACGCGCGCTGAAGCGGCCCCCAGGGGCGGCACCTAGGCTGAGGGGATGGAAACCGCTCCTCCGACGTCGGCTCGGGATCTGCTCGGTCGGACGGTTCTCGTCACGGGCGCGAACGCGGGCATCGGCTACTGGTGTGCGGAGCAGCTCGCCGCACGTGGCGCACGCGTCGTCCTCGGCTGTCGCTCCCCCGAACGCGCGCGCACGGCGGTCTCCTCGATCAGAAGCCGGGTGCCGGACGCCGACCTGCGCGTGCTGGCACTCGACCTCGGCTCGCTCGGAAGCGTGTCAGACGCAGCCTCCGGAGTGGACGAACGCCTCGACGCGATCATCTGCAACGCCGGCGTGAAGGCGGCGGATCGGGCGGCGCGCACGAGCGACGGCCACGACCTCATGGTCGGCACGAACTTCCTCGGTCACTTCGCCCTGGTCGCACAGCTCGAGGCGGGGCTCGCTCCGGATGCCCGTGTGGTCGCGGTCGGCTCGATCGCCCACCGTTTCGCACGCCTCGACCCGGCGACGCTCGACGACCCGTGGACCGGTTCCTCACTGCAGCAGTACGGGCGGTCGAAGGCGTCTCTGATGGCTTTCGCGTTCGAGCTGGCACGGCGCTGGGGCGGCTCATCCCGCTCGGCGGTCTGCGCGCACCCGGGCTATGCGGTCGACCCGCTCACCCCTCAGCGCCCCGGCCTGGCGGCGGTGCCCGGAATCGTCCGCGCGCTGGCGGCACCGACCAGGGTGCTCGTGCAGGGCAAGGATGGCGGGGCGCTGCCGATCGTCCATGCTGCGACATCGGCGGAAGTCCTCAACGGCGAGTACTGGGGTCCCGGCGGTGTGCTCGAGTTCCGCGGAAGCCCCGCGCGGGTGGCGGCGTCGGAGGAGGTGCGCTCATCCGAGGTGGGCGCGGCGCTGTGGGCGGCGGCCGAGCGCCTCACCGGGGTGCCCTTCCCGACGTGACGGTGCCGGGTGTCCGACCCCCGCGACAGGATGAGGCCATGATCACGCTGCTCTCCGCGCCGTCCAACCTCGGCCTCCGCCCGCCACAGCCCGGCGCGGTTCCGGGTGCGGCGAAGGCCCCGGAAGCGCTGCGCGAGGCCGGGCTGTTCAGCCGATTCGCCGCGTTCGGCGCCACCGACTCGGGCGTCGTCCTCCCCGGACGCTATGTCGACGACGCCGCGACGAGGCCCCCCGGCCACGTGCGGAACGAGGTCGCGATGGTCGATCACGCGCGACGCCTCGCCGCCCGCATCGGTCAGGCGTTCGACAGGGATGAGGCGCCGCTGGTGATCGGCGGCGACTGCTCGATCCTCCTGGGTGCAGGCATCGCCTCCGCCCATCGCGGCGGGATCGGACTCGTGCACATCGACGGCCACACCGACTTCCGCCACCCCGGCAACGACCCCGACAGTGCGAGCGTGGCCGGGGAAGACCTCGCCGCGGCGGTGGGACTGCACTGGCCGGCCATCGCCGACATCGACGGCAGCGGCCCTTACTTCCCTGCCGCCCGCACCGCGCACATCGGCCACCGCGACGACGACGAGCAGCAGCAGGAGGCACGCGCCGTCCTGGGGAGGGTTGCTCCGGCAGCGGAGGTCCTGTCCCGCGGAGCACAGTGGGTCGGCGCGGAGTGTGCCGCAGTGGCAGGGCCGGCCTACTGGCTGCAGCTCGACGTGGATGTGCTCGACCCCTCCGTCATGCCCGCGGTCGACAGTCCCGACCCGGGAGGGATCGGCGCGGCGGAGCTCACCGCACTGCTGCGGGAGCTCGCGCCGCGCGCCGTCGGCGCCTCCGTGACGGTTTTCGACCCCGACCTCGACCCCGATGGGCGCTACGCCCGCCTGCTGGTCGATGTCCTCTCGGAGGGACTCCACGAGCTGGGAACCCTGACACCGCGCACCTGACGACGGAGGCGCGGGATCAGGCGTCCGACTCCGCGATGGGATCGGTCATGACCCGCACGCGCGCGATGCGTCGGCGGTCCATCTCGGCGACCTGGATCGTCGCACCGGGAACCTCCACGGTGTCTCCGACGACGGCGAGGCGTCCCAGCTGCTCGGTCACGAAGCCGGCGATGGTGTCGGACGATCCGCGCGGCATCGCCAACCCGGTCGCCTCTTCGAAGTCCTGCAGGTTGAGTCGCCCGTCGATGCCGTCGTCCGCCGAGATGAACACCTCCGCGTCGTACTCGTCGAAGATCTCGCCGACCACCTCCTCCACGAGGTCTTCGAGGGTGACGAGACCGTCCGTCCCGCCGTACTCGTCGACGACCACCGCTATGTGATGCCCCTCGGCCCTCATGCGGGTCAAGGTCGGCAGCACGCGCGCGGTCGAGGGGATGTAGGGGATGTCGCGCATGAGCGCGCTCAGCGGACGAGTCGGATCGTCGGCGGCAGCCTCGAACAGGTCGCGCACGTGCACGAACCCGGTGATGTCGTCGATCGAGGTCTCCGACACGGGGTAGCGCGAGAACGGCAGGTCGCGCACCTGCGCGATCACCTCTCCGACCCGCGCGGCCTCGTCGAGGGCGACGACCTCGGGGCGCGGCCGCATGACCTCACTGACCTGGCGTCCGCGCAGGGACAGCACGTCGTCGAGGATGCGTCGTTCGTCATCCGGGAGCCCCTGGTGGCTCGCCACGATGTCGCGCACCTCCTCGTCGGTCATCTCGTCGCTGGTCTTGTGCGGATCCCCTCCGAGCAGCCGGACGAGGGCGTTGGTCGAGACCGAGAGCAGCCAGATCACCGGACGCATGATCGTCGCGAACCCGTTGAGGGCTGGCGCGACCGCGTAGGCGAACTGCGCGTTGCGCTGGATCGCGAGACGCTTCGGCACGAGCTCGCCGAGCACCAGCGACAGGTACGCGATCACGAGGGTGAGCACGAGCGTCGCGACGGTCAGCGAGAGGGCGGGCGTCAGCCCCCACGACTCGAGAACCGGTGCCAGGGACGGCGCGATCGACGTCGCACCGTATGCCGCCGAGGCGAAGCCCGCGACAGTCACACCGATCTGCACCGCGGACAGGAAGGTGTTGGGATTGCGAGCGAGGGAGGCGACCTTCGCTCCACGACGACCGCGCTGCCCGATGGCGTTGATCTGACTCTCACGCAGCGTGACCAGCGCCATCTCCGTCGCAGCGAAGACACCGCCGATCAGCACGAACGCGAGGACGAGGGCGATGTTCCAGAGCAGGTCGCCCATCAGCGGGCCGCCTCGTCTGTGGTGGGGTGAGCGCCCGGGACGAACCGGGCGCTCGTACTGTCAGAGTCCGAAGAGTCAGAACAGCGCTGCGCGCTCAAGAATGCTCCTTGTTGTTGGTGTGGGTGGTGGATTCGGTGGATGAGACCTCGTGGCCCGAGGCCGGGACGCGACGGGTCTTGATCAGGCTGGCCACGGTGGCCACGGCGATCGTCGCGCCGATGAAGAGCAGCGAGAACCAGATCGGGATCTCGGGGGCCCACTCGACGCCCTGGCCGCCGTTGATGAACGGAAGCTCGTTGACGTGCAGCGCGTGCAGGACCAGCTTGACGCCGATGAACGCGAGGATGACGGCGAGGCCCTGAGCAAGGTAGACGAGCCGCTCGAGCAGCCCGCCGATCAGGAAGTACAGCTGACGCAGACCCATGAGCGCGAAGGCGTTGGCCGTGAAGACGATGTACGCCTGGTCGGTGAGGCCGTAGATCGCGGGGATCGAGTCGACGGCGAAGACGAGGTCGATGAACCCGATCGCGATGATCGTGAGGAGCATCGGGGTGACGAAGCGCTTGCCGTTCTTCACGACGGTGAGCCGGTCGCCGTTGTACTCGTCACTGACGGGCAGGTGCCGGCGGACGAAGGTCATGAAGCGCCCGTTCGCCGGGTTGCTCTCGTGGTTGCTGAACGCCTGACGGTAGGCGAGCACCAGCAGAGCAGCACCGAACACATAGAAGATCCAGGAGAGATTCTCGATGAGCGTCGCGCCGATGGCGATGAAGATGCCTCGCAGGATCAGCGCGATCACGATGCCGATCATCAGCACCTTCTGCTGATAGATCCTGGGCACGGCGAAGCCGGTCATCAAGATGAGGAAGACGAAGAGGTTGTCGATCGACAGGGCCTTCTCGGTGAGATATCCGGCGAAGTACTCGCCGCCGAACGTCCACCCGGAGAAGACGCCGATGCCGACGCCGAACAGCAGCGCGAGGCTGATGTAGAAGATCGACCACCGTGCCGATTCCGCGATCGTCGGTTCGTGCGGCGTGCGCACGTGCGCGAAGAACTCGTAGACGAAGAACGCGATCGTGACGGCGATCGTGATGATCCAGATCAGGGGGGTGACGTCCAAATTCGGGCTCCAGACTCGGGGTACGACAGTACCGCCAAAGTCTTCTCCATTCCATGGAACATGGAACCGGTGGCCCGGGATGCGACATGCATCCGTAATGACGACCCCACCGTGTCGGAGTACTCCCCTTGGGTTCCCCCAGACTAGGAGAACACCCTTTGCGCTTCCTGTGGATCTGCCGGGAACGTCCCGCTCCGAGCGAGGAAGGAGCGTCGGCGATCGATGCGGGAGCTGCTAGTCCCCGATCTCGGGCCGGGTGAGCTCCTGCTCCTCGGCGCGATCGATGATCGCGGGGAGCACTTCATCGAAGAACGTCACGAGCACGGCCCGGGTCCCCACGGCATCACGCTCGAGGATCGCGCTGCGCAGGGAGTCGACGAATCCACCGACGCCCTCCCAGTCGAAGGCATCCCTCGCGTGCTGACCGAACCGGCGGATCTGCGGCCCGAGGCGTTCGATGATGACCGCCCGCGAGGCGTTGCCCTCGATGCGCGCGAAGCCCGTCGCCGTGCCTCGCAGTGCGACACCGAAGCCGGCGACGTCGCGCGATTTGATCGCGGCGGACATCTCATCCGCGAGCTCGGCGAGGTACGCGAGATCGTCATCCTGGATGAGCGGCATCACGTGGCGCACCGATCCGATCCAGATGTCTCCGAAGAGGTCGACCGCGTTGCGGACCTGATCGAGGTCGATCGGCGCGACCCGGGTGTAGCGGTTGCGCTGCATCTCGACGAGGCCGTGGTCTGCCAGTCGGTCGAGAGCGTGCCGGATCGGAGTCTTCGAGGTTCCGAGGCGCTCGGCGAGCTCGTAGTCACGCAGCCGCTCTCCCGGGCGCAGCTCGCCGCTGATGATCGCGTCCTGCAGCCGGTTGTAGGCCTCATCGCTCATCGACCTGCGCTCGAGGGGTCCGCCTGAGAGTGCCACTGCCTTGTCCTCCGCTCGAGCACGCAAATGTAGTAGAGCCTGAAGTTCTACCTACACTGCAATGTATCGCATCCCGCGTAATCGCCGTGAAAAAACAGGGTCTTGGAGGTGGTGATGCGCGAGCTGACGGCATGGGGCGAGCGGCACCAGGTGATGTTGTACCTGACGTCCATCGTCGTCGGCGCCGCGATCGGTCTATGGGCACCTGCGAGTGCTCCGTGGTGGGAGTCTGCGATGACCCCTGCCCTGGGGCTGCTTCTCTACGCGACGTTCTTGAGCGTGCCTTTCTCTCGCGTCGGGCGGGCCTTCACCGACTGGCGTTTCCTCGTCACGCTGCTGATCGTGAACTTCGCCGTCGTGCCGCTCGTGGTGTTCGGCCTGACCAGGTTCGTCGCCACCGACGAAGCCGTGCTCCTCGGTGTACTGCTCGTGCTGCTCACTCCCTGCGTGGACTACGTGATCGTGTTCACCGGCCTCGCCGGTGGCGAACGCGCCCGGCTGCTGGCGGCGACTCCACTGCTCATGCTGGTGCAGATCCTCCTGCTCCCCGTCTACGTCTCCCTCATCATGGGGCCGGGCGTTCTGCGTTCGTTCGATGCCCGCCCTTTCGTCGACGCGTTCCTCCTCCTGATCGTGCTGCCTCTCGGGCTGGCCGCGCTGACGCAGCTGACGGCGAGGAGACACGCGTTCGCTCGGGCCGTCGAGCAGGGATCGGCAGGGGGAATGGTGCCGCTCATGATGCTGACCCTGTCCACCGTCGTCGCCTCGCAGGTGGCGGACCTCGGCGATGCATGGGCAGGCGTGCTCGTGACGGTTCCGCTCTTTCTGGGATTCGCCGTGATCGTCGGGCCGCTCGGAGCCCTGGCGGCACGCGTCGCACGACTCGATGCGCCGGGGCGGCGTGCCGTGGTGTTCAGCGCCGTCACCCGCAACTCGCTCGTGGTGCTGCCGTTGGCACTGGCACTTCCGAGTGCTTTCGCGATCGCCCCGCTCATCGTCGTGACGCAGACGATGGTGGAACTGATCGTCATGGTCGTGATGGTGGCGCTCGTCCCACGCCTGGTCCGTGGCGACTGACCGCTCTCCACCCACAGCCCGATATCCCGCCCGTATCGAAAACGCCATACGCTCCGGCAACCGCCTCTGCCGTGGGCTGGACCCATGAACGATCTCGCTCCACCTTCCGCGACACCTGCGGCACCGACATCCTCCCGCCGTATCGCGTCGCTCGACGTCATCCGCGGCGTGGCCATCATCGGCACCCTCGCGAGCAACATCTGGCTGTTCCGCGCGTTCTTCGGCGAACGGGTCATCGACATCTGGTGGGATGACCTGCTGTCGGCCGCCTCGAACGGCAAGTTCCTCGGGCTCCTGACGATCATGTTCGGGATCGGACTCGAGATCCAGCGTCAAGCCGCTCTGCGCCGGGGAAGCCGGTGGCCCGGCACCTACCTCATCCGCACCGGGCTGCTGTTCCTCGACGGAATGCTGAACTACATCTTCGTGGTGCAGTTCGACGTGCTCCGGGCCTATGCGATCCTCGGTTTCGTGGTCGCCTTCGTGCTCCTGCTGCCCGAGAAGCGCCAGTGGATCTTCATCGGGGTCGCACTGACCGCGCACATCACCCTCATGCTCATGCCGCTGTTCACCGCCGATGGCACCTTCATGCTCCCGGGGCTCGTGTTCCCGGGAGACGCGGGCGATTCGAGCGGCCAATCGGGGTACTGGGCGACGGTGCAGGCGAACTCACTGACCGTGTTCTCCGACCTCACCATCGGCACGGACACCGGGTCCATCCTTTCGCTCGGGCTCGTGCTCTTCACGCTGGGCGCGATCCTGTATCGTCACGGGCTGTTCGAACCGCGAGGGGCACGCCTGCGCAGGTGGGTCATGATCATCGGACTCGGCATCGGTCTTCCGCTGGAGCTCACCTTCTTCCTCGCGCAGGACCAGTTCGGGCTCGACCGGTTCCTCTCCGCTCCCTTCGTCGCCTTCGGCATCCTCGCCCTGATGGCCGCGTTCTATCAGAGACACCCCATCGGGTTCGTCGGGCGGCAACTCTCCCTCGTCGGACGGATGGCGTTGAGCTGCTACGTGCTGCAGAACATCCTCGGGAGAGTCGCGCAGCAGCTGATCGGTCACTCGCCGCTGTCGACGACGCTCGACCCACTCGTGGGAACCCTCGTGATGTTCGTCGGCATCGCCGGCATCGTCGTCCTCTTCGCGAACCTCTGGTCCCGCCGGTTCCGGAAAGGACCGCTCGAGTACATCTGGGACGTCAGCTTCCGATTCCTCACTCGCAGGCGCGCGATGCCTGCGCTCAAGATTCCGTGATCAAACCGTTGCATTCGTTATCTCGCCGTTATACAGTGATCGCACGGTGAATGTTTGCTGTGGCATCCACCGCATGTGATTGCAGGACACTCTTGGTGCAAGGGACAAGGGCCGGTCGGGAGCCTCTCCGACCGGCCCTTTACTGTTCGCACTATTCTGTGAGGATGACCGATCGCAAGCTCGCCCTGGAGGCCTGGGAGAGCCTGTTCCGCGCGCAGCACGAGCTGTTCACCGAGATGACGGGCGACTTCGAGCACAGCGATATCGCGCAGGCCGAGTACGACGTGCTGCTCACCGTCACCCGCTCCCCCGACCTCACAGCGCGGCTGCGGGACATCACGGCGAATATGCTCATCAGCCAACCCAGCGTCTCGCGACTGGTCGACCGCATGGTCGCGCGCGGTCTCGTGGCGAAGTGCCCCGACCCCGACGACGGTCGCGGCGCACTGATCCGCGCGACGGACGAGGGGGCACGGGCCTTCCGCTCGCTCGCCACTGTGCACGGACGCTCGATCGCCGAGCGCATGTCCCGCCTCGACGACGACGAGCTCCGCGCCCTGCGCGACCTCGCGGAGAAGCTCCGCAAGGGCTGACGTCCGACTCTCCTCCACAGCTTCTCTGGGGGAGGATGAGTTCCCCATGGGGAACGGGAGATGACGTCCGCCGCGGCGACGCCGGGCGCTTTTCTGGCAGGGTGGGGGCGAAGGCGCGCATTACGGCGCGTCCGAGACCGCCCCCTCGGGGGGAACCAGGGAGGTCATCCATGGAGATCGCCGGAATCGTCGGCATCCTCGTCATCGTCGGCATCGCCGTCGTCGTCGCCGTCGTCCTACTGCTCGTCCTGCTGCTGTTCGCGCGCAGCTGGATCAAGGTCGCTCGCGCCGACGAGGCACTCGTCATCTCGGGGCGCAAGCAGAAGGTGCAGACGGCAGTGCTCTCGGCCGACGGCTCGAGCAGGTCCGAGATGTCGGAGTCGCCGGTCACCGTGATCGTGAACGGCAAGTCGCTCGTGAACCCGATCACGCAGCGTCACGAGATCATCTCGCTGCGTTCTCGTCAGGTCTCCCTGAACGCCGAAGCGCAGTCGCTCGACAGCGTGACCCTGAACGTCGACGGTGTCGCGATCGTGAAGATCGGATCCGACCCGATCCTGGTCCGCCGCGCAGCCGAGCGATTCGCCTCGCAGGACAAGGCCATCGAGCAGTTCACCACCGAGCAGCTCGAAGGTGCGCTCCGCGGTATCGTCGCCACCCTGTCGGTCGTCGAGCTGATGCGCGAGCGCAAGAAGTTCTCGGACCAGATCGCCGCAGACGTCTCGCAGGAGCTCGCCGAGCAGGGTCTGATCCTCGACTCGTTCCAGATCAAGGGCATCACCGACAAAGTGGGCTACATCCAGTCGCTCGGCGCCCCCGAGATCCAGGCGAAGCGCCAGTCCGCCGAGATCTCGCAGACCAACGCCGACCGCGCGATCAACCAGAAGAACATCGCCAACCAGGAAGCGAACCTGATCGAGCAGACCGCGCTCGACACCAACACCGCCAACGCGGACTCCGGCATCGGCCGGGCGCGCGCCGAAGCCGAGCAGGCCGAGGCACTCGCCCGCGCGCAGGCCGAGCAGGCGGTGCTGCAGCAGCAGGCCGAGAACAAGCAGGCACAGCTCGACGCCGACGTGAAGCGCGTCGCCGACGCCCAGCGCTACGAGGCGGAGACCCGAGCCCAGGCCGAGCTCTACACACGTGAGCGCTCGGCGGAGGCCGCCGCGATCGAGCAGGTCAAGCAGGCTGAGGCCCGCACGCGCATCGCCGAACAGCAGGCCCAGGCCGACAAGGCCCGCGCCGAGGGTGAAGCAGCAGCGGCGATCGCGAAGGCCAGCGGTGAGGCGAATGCCCTCCGAGCCCAGGCCGAGGCCGAAGCAGAAGCCCGCCGCCTCCGCGCCAGCGCCGAGGCCGACGCGATCCGTGCCGAGGGTGACGCCCGTGCGGCAGCCCTGGAGGCGGAGGCCAAGGCCATCGCCTCGAACCAGGACGCATTCCTCTCGCAGCGCGTCCTCGAGGTGCTGCCGTCGATCATGGCCGAGTTCTCGAAGGGCTATGCGGCGATCGGCAACGTGTCGATCATCGGCAGCTCCGGCGAAGACGGCGCATCCACCGTCGTGGGCGCCGACAGCGCCAAGGCGCTCGCCTCGGTGTTCGACAGCGTCCACTCGGCTACGGGGCTCGACCTGGCCGGCATCATCCAGGGTCAGGCCGTGGGCCGCGGCTTCGGCGCAGGAGTCGCAGAGGCTTCGGCGGCCGCGCCCACGCCGCGCGTCGCGACGCCGACCACGCCACCGCCGCCCGCGCCGCCCGCGGAGTAGTCGGCGCATGACGGCAGATGCCGCGATCGATTCGGTCGCGGCATCCGCCGTTTCTCCGACCGGGCAGACTGGACGGATGACGCGCGCCGCCTTCGACATCGCCACGATCGGCGCCGGCCTGTCGTTCGCCGGCGCCGTCGAGGAGCTCTCCGCCGCCCTCGACACGAGTTCATCCGTGGTAGTGACCGCACCGCCGGGCACGGGCAAGACCACCCTGGTGCCTCCGCTTCTCGCCTCGCGAACCCCCGGGCGGGTGATCGTCACCCAACCGCGCCGGGTCGCCGCACGCGCGGCCGCTCGCCGACTCGCGCAGCTCGACGGCTCGCCGCTCGGCGGGCGCGTGGGATTCACCGTCCGCGGCGAGCGCTCCGCGGGAGCCGACACGAAAGTCGAGTTCGTCACGGCGGGGGTCCTCCTGCGACGGATGCTCGACGACCCGGGACTCGACGGTGTGGGCGCGGTCATCATCGACGAGGTGCACGAGCGCGCCATCGAGACCGACCTCCTCGTCGGTCTGCTCTCCGAGGTGCGCGAGCTGCGGGACGACCTGATGGTCGTGGCGATGTCGGCCACCCTCGACGCCGCCCGGATCGCCGCCATCATCGGCACCGACGAGTCCCCTGCGCCGGTCGTCGACCACGACGTCCCGGCCTTCCCCCTCACCGAGCGATGGGCTCCGAGTCCCGTGCCCCGCCTCGACGAACGCGGAGTCACCCGGGGGTTCCTCGACCACGTCGCGAGCATCACCGCATCCGCAGCCGCCGAACTGGTCCGCGAAGACCCGGAAGCCGATGTGCTGGTCTTCGCCCCCGGCGCTGGTGAGGTGTCGGAGATCGCGCGACGCCTCCGCTCCCTCAGCGACGCCTTCGACGTGCGCGAGTTGCACGGGCGGATCGCCCCGGCGGAACAGGACGCCGTGATCCGCGGCCGCGCGCCGCGCGAGGTCCCCCGCATCATCGTCACCACCTCCCTGGCCGAGTCATCTCTCACCGTGCCGGGTGTACGGCTAGTCGTGGACACCTGCCTGTCGCGGCAGCCCCAGCGTGACGCGGCCCGTGGCATGACGGGTCTGGTCACCACCGCCGCCTCACGCTCCTCGTGCGTGCAGCGTGCCGGACGCGCCACCCGGCAGGGCCCCGGCGCCGTGATCCGCTGCGTCGACGAGCGCACTTACGCCGCGGCTCCCGCTCGTCCGTCGGCGGAGATCGCCACGGCCGACCTCACCGACGCCGCCCTCCTCCTCGCCTGCTGGGGCGCACCGGGTGGCGCGGGTCTGCGCATGATCGAACCGCTGCGAGCCGACAGCCTCGCCGACGCCGTGGCCGTGCTCCGCGGACTCGGCGCGATCGACGACGACGGTCGCGCCACGGCACACGGCCGAGTGCTGGCACGTATCCCGACCGACCCGCGACTGGCCAGGGCGCTGCGGGACGGCAGTCCCGTGGTGGGGAACCGACTCGCCGCTGAGGTGGTCGCGCTTCTGAGCGGAGACCAGCGCGTCCCCGACACCGACGTCGCCCACGCTCTCATCGCACTGCGCGGAAGTCGGACCCCCGACGCTCGCCGTTGGCACGAGGACGCGCGTCGCCTGGAGCGGATGGTCGATCCGACGCCGGACACGCGTTCGGGCCTCGAGGGGGTGGGTCTCGTGATCGCGCTGGCCTTCCCTGACCGTGTCGCCCACCGCGTCGAGCGCTCGGAGTCGGGCGCGACCTTCCTGCTGGCTTCGGGCACCCGGGCCGGGGTCACCGGTCCGCTCGCCGCCGTGGAGTGGCTGGCCGTGGCCGACGTCACCCGGGCCTCATCGCGGGCGGCGGCGGGCTCCGGCGCGGTCATCCGATCGGCGGCGGTGCTGACGGAGGGGCAGATGGAGAGCGCGGCCAGCCACCTGATGACAGACCGCATCGAGGCCGAGTTCGTCGGAGGTCGCGTGCAGGCCCGCCGTGAGCGCCGGATCGGGGCGATCGTCCGCTCATCGGTGCCGGTGCGGGCGGCGGCGGCGGAAGGCCGGGATGCCGTGGAGCGGGCGCTCCGACGCGACGGACTCGGCATGTTCACCTGGTCCGAGAGTGCGGATGCCCTGCGCCGCCGACTCGCGCTGCTGCGACGCGAGCTCGGCGAACCCTGGCCCGACGTGTCGGACTCGGGGCTGCTCGAATCGCTCGACACGTGGCTGGCGACGGAGCTCGATGCCCTCGCGTCCGGTGCCCCCGCCAGCCGGCTGGATCTCACGTCCGCCCTTCGCCGTCTGCTGCCCTGGCCGGAAGCCGTGCACCTGGATACGCTCGCCCCGGAACGGCTCGCCGTGCCCAGCGGGTCCCGGGTGCGCATCACCTACCCGGAGCCCGACGGCGACGCGACCGCACGCCCCGTCGTGGCAGTGAAGCTGCAGGAGTGCTTCGGCTGGGCGGAGACGCCGCGGCTGGTGGACGGACGCGTTCTCGTGCTCTTCCACCTGCTGTCCCCGGCGGGGCGGCCGCTCGCCGTCACAGACGACCTCGCCTCCTTCTGGTCCGGTCCCTACGCCCAGGTGCGCGCCGAGATGCGCGGCCGCTACCCCCGGCACCCGTGGCCCGAGGACCCATGGGCCGCGGCGCCGACCAAGCACACCAAGAACCGCGCCGCTCGCTGACCCGCACCCCCGAGCCGGTCTCAGCCAGTTCGCCGCCGCAGTGTGAGGGCGGCAAGCGCCAGGGCGCCGACGGCGAACGCCACGACGATGAGCAGCGGACCGAACACGTCCGCGCCCTCGTCCCCCGCCGCGACCGCGTTGATCGTGTCGATCGCGTAGCTGAGCGGCAGCCAGTCGGAGATGGCGTGCAGCACATCGGGCATCTGGTCTCGGGGCATGAACAGACCGCCGAGGATGATCTGCGGGAACACCAGCAGCGGCATGAACTGCACGGCCTGGAACTCGGTCTGGGCGAACGCGCTCGCCAGCAGCCCGAGCGCCGTGCCGAGCAGAGCATCGACAACCGCGACGAGGCCGAGCTGCCACAGCGGCCCGTCGACGTCGAGGCCGCACACCGCGACCGCGAACGACACCGTGATCACCGCCTGCAGCAGGGCCATCAGCCCGAACGCGAGTGCGTAGCCGAGGATGAAGTCGGCCTTCTCGAGTGGCGTGGTCATCAGCCGTTCGAGCGTGCCGGAACGGCGCTCGCGCAGGGTGGTGATCGATGTGATGAGGAACATCACGATGAACGGGAACAGCGCCAGGATCGCACCGCCGAACTGATCGAACACACCGTCCTGCTCGCTGAACAGCCAGGCGAAGAGACCGACGAGCAGGCTCGGGGCGATGAGCATCAGGGCGATCGACCGCGGGTCGTGCCGCAGCTGCGTGAGCACGCGCCCGGCGGTCGCGAACAGCCGACGTCCGTTCATCCCTCGACCCCCTCATTCCGCTCGTGCGCCTCTCGCCGCGCCCGCCTTGTGGTCGCGGCGCCGGCCGCCCTGTCGCGCTCGATCAGAGCGAGGAACGCGGCTTCGGCGTCGCTCGTGCCGGTGTCGGCAAGCAGCGACGACGGCGTCGTGTCGGCGATGATCCGCCCTTCCCGCATCAGGAGCAGCCGATCGCAGCGCACCGCCTCGTCCATCACATGGCTCGAGACGATGAGTGTGACGCCCCGGTCGGCAAGGCGGCGGAACAGGCTCCACAGCTCGGCGCGCAGCACAGGGTCGAGGCCGACCGTCGGCTCGTCCAGCACGATGAGCTCGGGGGCGCCGATCAACGCCACCGCGAGCGACACCCGCGTCGCCTGGCCGCCGCTCAGCGAATCGACGAGCTGCGCCGCCTGCGCGCCGAGGCCCACCTCCTGGATGACCCGGTCGACGTCGCCCCTCGGCGCCTTCAGGAGCGACGCAAAGTATGAGAGGTTCTGCCTCACGCTGAGATCGCCGTAGACCGAGGCGCCCTGCGTGCCGTACGCGACACGATGCCGCAGCTGGCGGGAACCGCCCGGCTCACCGAGAACGGTCACGTCGCCCGACGCGATCCGCTGCACGCCGACGATCGACCGCATGAGCGTGGTCTTGCCGCACCCCGAGGGTCCCAACAGTCCCGTGATCTGGCCGCGGGGCACGGCGAGGTCGATGCCGTCGAACACACGAACGGCCCCGCGCCGCACGCGCAGCTGCGTGATCTCGACGGCAACATTATTCATCATGCGATGAATTATGCGCCTCCCGATCGACGGCGTCAACGGGTTCTCCAGAGCGCAGAAAGGTGCACAGCAGTAGAAGGCGCAGAGCAGGAGAAGGTGCAGAGCAGGAGGAAGTGGAGCTCAGAAGGAAGTGGAGCTCAGTCGAAGAGGTAGCGCTGCACCGTGGGGCCCAGCCGTGCGACGAGGTCCTCCACCGGGGCGGCAGCGAGCGCCGGGAGCTTCAGCACATATCGGGCGATCAGCATCCCGGCGATCTGCGAGGCGACGAGCGATGCCCTGAGGTCGGCGTCGTCGACGTCGAGGCTCCGCGAGATGCGGGAGAGGAGCTCACGCGAGAGGAATCCTGCCAGCAGCGGTGTCGTCACCCGACTCCCGATCGCGGTGCGGAGGAGCATGACCCCGCGCCGGCGCACCTCGGGCTGTTCGAACGCCTCGAGGACGTATCGGATCAGACGTTCACCGACCTCGTCACGCGGACCCGTGAGGATCCCCGGCACATCGATGTCCGGACGCAGCGGGATGCCCACGGCTTCGGCGAAGAGGTCGGCTTTGGTGCCGAAGTAGTGGTGCACGAGGGCGGAGTCCACCCCGGCCCGCGCGGCGATGGAGCGGATCGTCGCTCCGTCGTAGCCCTTCTCCCCGAAGTCGTCCACGGCGGACGCGATGATGCGCGCCCGCGAGTCCGAGACGCCGCGGGGACGGCCACGCCGTCTGGGGGGCTTGTGCTCGGTCATGCCCGTCAGCCTATGATGCGCGGCGATGGCACGGCGCGCCGGTCAGTCGAGCAGATGACGCAGATAGCGCGTCGGATGCTCGAGGAACGAACGCCAGTGGTTCACGATCTCGAGGTCGTCCCACTCGGCCGGGCGCACACCCCACTCGCCTACCTCGAGGATCTTCGCTCCCGGCAGGGCCGCCAGCACCGGCGAGTGGGTGGCGCACAGCACCTGCCCTCCCTCGTCGGCGATGCGTCGGAGCACGGCGATCAGGGCGAGGGTGGAGTTGAAGGACAACGCGGCCTCCGGCTCGTCGAGACAGTAGAAGCCCGGCTCGTCGAAACGGCTCTCCAGCAGTGCGAGGAACGACTCGCCGTGGCTCATCTCGTGGAACGGCACATCGGGTGCGCTGGTCGACGGGTTCTCCTCGAGGTAGGTGTAGAAGGAGTGCATCGTCTCTGCACGGAGGAAGAACCCCCATCGGCTCGAGCCCACTCCCCGCTGCAGCCGCAACCACTCGGACAACGGCGATTCGGTCGCCCGCGTGGTGTGTCGAGCCTGCCGGGAACCTCCCTCGGGCGAGAGGCCGTACGCGATCGCGACGCCCTCGACCAGGGTGGACTTGCCGCTGCCGTTCTCGCCGACCAGGAAGGTCACCCCGGGGCCGAGGTCGATCCCCTCACGCAGCACCTGGGCGACCGCGGGGATGTTCGTCGGCCACCCCGTGCCCGTCGTCGGTGCCTCATCGTTCGGACGGACCGCGACGACGGGCTGCTGCCGTCGTCGTCGAGAGGTCGGCTCCCAGAACGCATCCATCGTGATCCCTCCCCGTGTGGCGTCTCGGAGAGGCTACCCGCATCCCCCGACAGGGACACGGGAAGGAGCCTCAGCACTCGATGACGTTGACAGCGAGGCCACCCTCGCTCGTCTCCTTGTACTTGGTGGACATGTCGGCCCCCGTCTGGCGCATCGTCTCGACGACGGCGTCCAGCGAGACGTAGTGGCTGCCGTCGCCGCGAAGGGCGAGCCGCGCAGCGGTTACGGCGGTCGAGGCGGCGATCGCGTTGCGCTCGATGCACGGAATCTGCACGAGCCCGCCGATCGGATCGCACGTGAGACCGAGGTGGTGCTCCATCGCGATCTCGGCCGCGTTCTCGATCTGCCGGTTCGTGCCGCCCATCACCGCGGTGAGGCCGCCGGCCGCCATGGCACAGGCGCTGCCGACCTCGGCCTGGCACCCGCCCTCCGCGCCGGAGATCGACGCGTTGGCCTTGAACAGCGACCCGAGTGCCGTCGCGGTCAGCAGGAAGCGACGGATGCCGCGGCGACGGTTCGCCTCAGCGGTCTGCTCCTCGTCGAGGTCGCTCCCGTCGCTCACCGCACGCACGTCCGACTCGAAACCGAGCAGCGCACTGCCGACCAGCTCGCCGTACGGGGTGACCGCGTTGCCCGCCCCGAGCCCCGAGTCGGCAAGGAAACGCCACCAGTACATCGCGACGGCGGGGAGGATGCCTGCTGCTCCATTGGTCGGCGCCGTGACGACACGACCGCCCGCCGCGTTCTCCTCGTTCACGGCGAGCGCGAAGGCCCCGAGCCATTCCCCGGGAAGCTCGCGATGCCCGTCGGCTTCCACCTCCTCGAGCTGGCCGCGGATCACACCGGCGCGCCGCTTGACCTTGAGGATTCCGGGGAGCGTGCCCTCGGCGTGGAGGCCGGCATCGACACACCCCGACATCGCATCCCAGATCGCATCGAGCCCGGCAGCGACCTCCTCCTCCGAGCGCAGCGATGTCTCGTTCAGTCGCGCCACCTCGGCGATCGACAGTCCGTTCTCGTCGCAGAGCGCGAGCAGCGACGCCGCATCCGCGTAGGAATACGGGAATCCGGCGGTCGTGAGCTTCGCCTCCTCGCCGTCGCGTCGGATGAAGCCTCCGCCGACCGAGTAGTAGGTCTCCTCGGCGAGCACCGCACCCGCGTCGTCCCAGGCGGTGATCGTCATGGCGTTCGGGTGTCCGGGAAGCCGGGTGCGCGGCGCGAACACGATGTCGTCCTTCGCGAAGGGGACGTCGTGGGTGCCGTCGATGCGGATCATGGCTTGCGCGGGCAGATCGGTCCAGGCTGCACGGACGTCGGCAGGATCGCAGGTCTCCGGCGTGAGACCGCGCAGGCCCGCGACGACCGCATCCGGGGTGCCGTGCCCGATACCCGTCGCTCCGAGCGAACCGTAGAGGGTGGTGCCGATCCGGGCGACCTGGGGAAGGATGCCCGTCGCTGTGAGTCGCCGAGCGAAGTCGAGGGCCGCTCGCATCGGTCCGACCGTATGGGAGCTCGATGGCCCCACTCCGATGGAGAAGAGGTCGAAGGCCGAGACGTACGCTGTCACCCCTCCAGGCTACGCCGGATTCACCACTTCGGTTCACCGCGGTTAACTCACCAGCGCGTCAAGCCCCTTCCCGTCCTGCGTGTGCGGAGCCATCCTGTTCGGAACACATCGTCGAAAGGGGTCATCATGACCGACACCACTCCCGACCCGGAGACCACGGACGAGGCCTCCCCCGAATCGCAGACCCCCACGCCCACGCCGTCGTCGGACACGAGCGAGGGCGAGGTCACGACACCCGCCGAGGCGGAATCGCCAGAAGACGCCGACCCGAGCGAGGTTCCGAGCACCGAGGAGCTCGAAGAGCCCAGCACCGAGAAGGCCCCGGGCGAAGAGCCCAAGGCTCCGAAGCGCGATGAGCCCGAGCCCGATCACGAGGCGGTCGGCATCGGCGTGATCGACACGGAAGAGCCGCAGGCCGACTGAGCTCCCGAAGAATCCGGAGCACCACAGAGGCCCCGTCCTGCTGTCATCGGCAGGACGGGGCCTCGGTCGTGAACGGGGTCCCCGCTACTCGACGAGCTTGCCCTCGGTGTCGACCTCCCGCATGAGCTCGGCGATCTCGGGCGAGATCTCAGGGATCGCCTCTCGGGTCACACCGTCCTTCGGCGACCACACCAGGTTCACCTGCAGTGTCGGGTCGGTGTCGGGGAAGTCGCTGCGGTTGTGGCATCCGCGGGTCTCCCGACGTTCCAGCGCCGCCTCGAGGGTGGCGCGCGCAGCGAGCGCCGACGCCTTGAGATCGAACGCGTGCGCGAGGTCCTGGAAACCCGCGATGTCGGGGTGGATGCCGATGTCCTCCATGCGCCCCTCGATCATGTCGAGGTCGGCGAGTCCCGCGCGCAGCCCCTCCTCCGAGCGCACGACTCCGGCGTACTCGGTCATCAGGTTGCGGATCGCCCGCTGCAGGGCGCGGACGTTCTCACGTCCCTCCGCGGCGAGCAGGTCGTCGATCTCCGCACGCGCCTCGGCGACGGCCGTCGCCGACCGACGCTGCGCATCCAGCCCGGCCGCATGCTCCATGGCCGCCTGCCCCACGATCCGCCCGTAGACGAGCAGCTCGATGAGCGAGTTGCCCCCGAGTCGGTTGGCGCCGTGCAGTCCGCTCGAAGCCTCGCCGATCGCGTAGAGGCCGTCGACGTCGGTCTGGTGGTCTTCCGGCCGCACCCACACACCGCCCATCGAGTAGTGCGCGGTCGGTGCGATCTCGATCGGGTCGGTGGTGATGTCGAGCATCTGCAGCTCCATCATCGTCTGATAGACGCGTGGCAGCCGGGTCATGATCGTCTCGCGCGGCAGGTGCGACACGTCGAGCCAGACGCCACCGTTCTCGGTGCCGCGACCTTCCTGGATCTCGGTGTACGCCGCGAGCGCGACGCGGTCCCGCGTCGACAGCTCCATCCGCTCGGGGTCGTACTTCGCCATGAACCGCTCACCGAGCGCGTTGCGCAGGATGCCGCCCTCGCCGCGAGCCGCCTCGGAGATCAGGGTTCCCGCCGCGCTCTCCGGCTCGATGATGCCGGACGGGTGGAACTGGACGAGCTCGGGGTCGCGCAGGCGAGCTCCCGCGTCGACCGCCAGGCGGAAGGAGTCGCCCGTGTTCTCGTCACGGCGGGAAGAGGTGCGGCGCCAGATGCGGTTGTGTCCGCCCGCGGCGAGGATCACGGCATCCGCGTGGATGAGGTAGCGGGTGCCGTCGGCCTGGTCGAAGCCGTAGGCCCCGAACACGACGTTGTCGCGCACCAGGAGGCGGGTGATGTAGACGTGGTCGAGGATCGGCACGTCGAGCTGCTCGGCCTTGCGCACGAGGGTGCGCTGGATCTCGAGCCCCGTGTAGTCGCCGGCGAATGCCGTGCGGCGGAAGGTGTGAGCGCCGAAGAACCGCTGCGAGATGCGGCCGTCGTCTTCACGCGCGAAGTCCATGCCCCAGCGCTCGAGGTCGCGGATGCCCCGCTCGGCGCCCTGGGTGACGATCTCGACCGTGTGCGGGTTGGCGAGGAGGTAGCTCTCCTTGATGGTGTCGGCCGCATGCTGCTGCCAGCTGTCCTCCGCGTCCATCGTGCCGAGCGCGGCGTTGATGCCGCCGGCGGCGAGCGAGGTGTGCGCGTCCTGCCGCGGCCGTTTGCCCACGGCGAGCACGTCGACGCCGTGTTCGGCGATCTCGATCGCTGCCCGGAGGCCCGAACCTCCGGTGCCGATGACGAGGACGGTGGTGGATATTTGACGTTCGCGCGTAGCCATGCGGTCCACGGTAGTTAGGGGATCCTAATAACTCCAATGCATAGTTCGACTTGAAACGATGCGGGTAGGCTATGGCCATGAACCTCGAGCAGCTCCGCGGGTTCGTCGAGGTCGCGCGTCTCGGACACTTCACCCGCGCCTCCGAGCACCTGCACCTGGCACAGCCGTCTTTGAGCCGGCAGATCTCGACGCTGGAGCGCGAACTCGGCGCCGAGTTGTTCCATCGTGCGCGCGGTCACATCGCCCTCACGGCCGCCGGCGAGACGCTCCTCCCCCGCGCACAGCGCATGCTGGCGGAGGCCGATGCCATCCGCGACGAGATGGGCGAGCTGGCCGGGCTCCGACGGGGACGCGTGCGCCTCGGCGCCCCTCCCACCCTCTGCATCAGCCTCGTCGCCGAGGCGATCCGCTCCTTCCACGCCGCGCACCCCGGCGTCGACCTGCATCTCACCGAAAGCGGATCTCGCCGCCTCGTCGAGGAGCTCGCCGTCGGCGCCGTCGACATCGCACTCATCACGGAATCCGACGGCCCTCCACCCTCGGGGTTCAGCCTCACGAGGATGCCGCTGCTCACCGAGGAACTCGTCGTCGTCTCGGCCGCGACCGAGCCGCCCGTATCGAGCTCGGCATCCATGACGCTCCTCCACCTCGCGTCCCTCCCCCTGATCGCGCTCGACGAGACCTACGAGCTTCGAGCCACGACCGATGCGGCGTTCCGCGCCGAGGGTCTCAGGCCCACCCATGTGCTCGAAGGCGCCGAGATGGACGCGGTACTGCGTTTCGTCGAGCGCGGTGTCGGCGTCGCGGTGGTGCCGGCGATGGTGCTCCTCGATCGCCCCGCCCTGCGATCGGTCCGGCTGACGCACCCCATGATGACCCGCACGGTCAGCCTCGCCCACCGTGCGGATGTGACACCGGCCGTCGCCGTCGCGGCGATCCGCGACGTGATCGTCGCGACCGCCGCCGAGGTGGCCGACCGCGACCCGGCGATCACGAGCCTGCTCACCTGACGACGCGGGGCTCATCCTCAACGATGAGTCGGCTCGTTCCCGACAACGCAGAAACGGCCTCCACCGAAGTGGAAGCCGTTTCTCACTGTCTCAACACAGTGTGCGCCCGAAGGGACTCGAACCCCTAACCTTCTGATCCGTAGTCAGATGCTCTATCCATTGAGCTACGGGCGCCCGGCCCGCTCAGCGGGCCGTAGAACAGCCTACAACAGTCCCGACGCGAAAGCGAAACGAGGCCTCAGTCGTCGGCCGATGCGGCCTTCTGCTGCTTCTTCCGCCTCTTGGCCTTGGCTCTCTGCTCCGAGGAGAGCGCCTGCAGGTCGACGAGTCGAAGGGCCTGCATCCGGGCCTCGCGCATGCGGTTGTAGTCGGGATCCTGGTCGGGGCGCATCCCCTCGACACGCAGTCGACGGTCGAGATTGTGGCGCACGTCGGCCCAGGCCGCGCTCCTCGCCTCCTCGACGATGGCGGCGAGCTGCTCCCGGTCCTGCATGATCTCGCGCAGACGCACAGCGACGCCGGTGGACTGCTTGGCCCGACGGCGGAGGTTGCGCACATCGCGATCGCGGTAGTCGTGCGTTCCCACCGGGTCGGAATGCCGGCCCCTCGCCCGCTTGCGCAGGGCGGTGACGGTGGCCGCGGCTTCTTCAGACTCCTCTGCCATGGCACGGAGCGCCTCACGCGCGTCGTCGATGTACTTGTCCATGTCGAACACGCCGTCCTCGGCGATGGTGCCGATGAGGATGTGGTTCTTGACGGCCAGGCGCGCGGCAGCGGTCGCGATCGCGACGCCTTCGGCGATGGCATCCGCTGTCCGTCCCACCGGTACCTCCTCTCCTTGAGCGTACCGGTATCGATGCGGCCCGGTGTCGGCCAGAATGGTCGGAATCAGCATGCCCCACCCATCCGACATCCGCGGGCTCGCGCCCCGATCACGCCCTGCAGGAGACGCATGAAACACCTCGATCTCACCGGGGGCACCACCGTGATCACCGGAGGCGCCAACGGGATGGGCGCGGAGATCGCACGCCGGCTCGCCACCCGAGGAACATCTCTCGCGCTGGTCGACCACGACACCGCGGCTCTCGCGAGGATCGCCGAGGAGCTGCACGACGCACGGGTGACCACGCACGTCGTCGACCTCCGCGACGACGACGCCGTCTTCGCAGCCGTCACGGACATCACCGAGTCGCACCCGCGGATCAATGCGCTGATCACGTGCGCCGGCTCCTCCATGCTCGGCGACATCGATCAGCTGACGATGGAGGAGATGCGCTGGCTCACCGACGTGAACCTCTGGGGCACCGTGTCCGTCACCAAAGCGCTCCTCCCCGCGCTCCGCGCCGCCCCTGCCGCCCACATCACCCATCTGGCGAGCGTCTACGCCCTCGCCGCCCCCGCCGGACGGATCCCCTACGCGGTGAGCAAATTCGCCGTCCGCGCCTTCTCGGAAGCACTGCGGCACGAGCTGGAGGGCACCTCTGTGACCGTCGGCGCCGTGTACCCGGCAGGGGTGCGCACCGGGATCATCCTGCACGGCCGCTATGCCGCGGCGATCGACCCGGAGGTCGCCGCCCGCGCCGCCGCCGCCCAGGCGGAGATGTACCACACCGAGCCCGCAGACGCGGCGGCGCGGATCATCCGCGCGACCGAACGACGGGCTGCACGGACCATGGTCGGCCGCGAGGCGCGCCTCATCGATGTGCTCACCCGTATCGCGCCGGCGTCGTACTGGCGTGTGATGCGGCGGCCGCTGCGCGAAGCGATCGACACGACGACGCCGATATCCTGACGCCGCTGTGCTGACGACGCTGTCCTGACGCCGCTGAGGCGCACCGCCTCAGCGGACGACGCCCACCCAGATGCCCGAGGCCCACGCCTGCTGATCGCCGTTGCAGCCGACCGATCCGGGATATCCGCGCACCACGGCCATGCAGTTGGCGAGGAACTCCGGGTCGCCGCCGAACAGCGACCCGTAGGCACCGGACGACGTGAGCGAGCCCCATACACGGAACTGATAGATGTGCGCGAGCTCGTGCGCCATCGCCCAGTTCAACCGGCCGGCGCCCCAGTTCGCGATGTCGGCGCGGTACTTGATGTACCCGTTGCTGTTCGCGCAGGCCGGGGCGTTTCCCCCCGCACAGGACGACGATTCGTAGAGCCCGACGCCTCCACCGCCGACGAGGTCGAGCGCCGCCCGCACCCGCGCGTAGCCGTCAGGGCCGCTCGACGCCCACGCCGGCCCGCCGGGGCCCGAGCTCTGCGCCGCCTGCCACGAGGCGACCTCCGTGCCGACCTTCTCGGTGAGCGCGTGCACGGTCGCCGTGGCCGCAGCGACCGTGTCGGGGTTCTCCTTCTCGGCGGCGACGGTCTGCTGTGCCGAAAGCGCGGCAGCACGGTGCGCGGCGGTGTCCACCCGCCCCTCCGCACCCTTGAGGGCGACGGTGAGCGCCTGCACCTCCGCGAGGAAGGCGGGACGCTGGGCGAGGACGGCGGCGCGCTCCGCGGTGTCCTGCTCCGCGCGGTCGACCGCGCCGTCGAGGTAGTCCGTGCGCTGTCCGGCATCGTGGTACTGCTCGGTGAGCGCGGTCAGCTCAGCGACGGCGGACGCCCTCTCCTGCTCAAGGCCCTGGGATCTGCCGATCATCCCCGAGACGAGGAGCACGGAGGCCGCGAGCGCGACGGCCACGGCGCGACGCATCACGGGAGGAAGCCCGTCGTGTCCGCGATCTGCGCGTCCTGCTCGGCGAGCTGAGAACGCAGCGCGGTCAGCTGCGCGGCGAGCTCCCGGTTGTCGCTCCTCGTCGTCTCCAGCGCGCGTTCGATCCGCACGATCTCCGCTTTGACCGCGGCGATCGATTCCAGACGCTCCTGATCGGCGATGGCGACGACTGTGATCCCACCGACAAGCAAGAGGCATCCGACCGCGACAGCAAGACCTCGCATCTCGCTCCCCAGGACAGCGCACCAGTTCCGGACCGACTCCGATCGCCCCAATATACAACCGGAGGCGCCTCCGCAGGACCTCACCTCGGGGGGGGGCGCGGACCCGCGAGGCTCAGACCGTCAGGTCGCTGCGCGCCGCAAGCCGCCGCTCCGCCGCGGACTGGCCGCTGGCGAGGTGCGCCGGCACGATCCGACGCAGCGCTTCCGTATCCCGCGCCGTCATCGCCTCGAGGATGATCCTGTGCTCGTCCGCCATGGCGAGCAGGTCGTCGTGCTGACCGAACAGCCAGCGCAGACGGGTGAGGAAGACGGCGATCAGCTCTCCGAGCATCTCGTTCGCGGCGAGTTCGACGGCGACCTCATGGAACTCCGCCGCCGCGATCCTCGCCGCCTCGGAATCCTCGGCACGTGCGGCCGCGAGCTCGCGCTCGTACGCGGCACGGATGCGGGCGATACCCGCCTCGTCGTGCCGCTCCGCCGCGAAGACGAAGATCAGCGTCTCGATGGCCTCGCGCACCTCTGCGAAGTCCTGGATGTCGCGGTGCGTGAACTCCCTCACGACAGCCCAGGTACGAGGACGCGCGACCACGATCCCCTCGGCGACGAGCGTGCGGATGGCTTCGCGGACCGGAAGGCGGGACACGTTCAACTCCGCGGCGATGTCCCGCTCGACGAGTCGCGCACCCGGCTTCCGGTGTCCGAGGATGATGTCGTCACGAAGGATGCGGGTGACCCGCACCGACTCGAGTTCCCCGCCTGCTGCTATAGCCCCCGCCATCTGGGCATTGTCGCACCCCTGCCGGTGTTCCTCAACTTTTGGTATCCCAAGGCTCCGCGCCGATGGACCCCGACGACCGGGCGAGAGGATGCGTCTCCCCGCCCGCATCGATGGTCAGGGCAGACGGTTCGCGCGTGCGAGGTTCTCCGTCAGCTCTTCCGCGTTCTGTCGGACCACATACGCCGGACGGTCACGCTCGACCCGCCACGACTCGCTGAGCGGTCCCACGTTGACGGTGTCGAACCCTGCCTCGTCGTAGAAGCGGGTCACGAAGGCGACAGCCTCCGCATCATCACCGGCAGTCGCCAACGCCCGCCGGTTCGGCGTGCCGGCAGGAGTGCCGTCCGACGTGATCTCCGAGGCGAAGATGTGGTTGAAGGCCTTCGCGATCTTGGAGTTCGGGAGCGCGCGCTGCACCAGCTCCGACGTCGTCGTCTCCCCCTTGTCGAGGGCTTCGATGTGCCCGTCCCGCTCGAAGTAGTAGTTGTTCGTGTCGAGCACGATCTTGCCGGCGAGCTGCTCTGCAGGCAGGTCGTCGATCGCGCGGAGCGGCACCGTGACGACCGCGACGTCCGCAGCGGCGGCGGCGTCCTCCGCAGCGGCGGCGCGAGCGTTCGGGCCGAGCTCGGCGACGAGGTCGGCGAGGGTCTCCGGTCCCCGCGAGTTCGCGATCACCACGTCGTACCCGTTCGCGATCGCCACGCGTGCGACCTGGCTGCCGATGTGTCCTGCACCGATGATTCCGAGAGTTGTCATGTCGGGACCAACGCCGGGCGCTCGAGGCTATTCCCGTCGAGTCCTCCTACGACGGCTCAGACGTCACGGAGCAGGCTCTCCTCGGTGCGGCGGTAGCCCAGCTGCTCGTACAGGTCGATCGCTCCCGTGTTGAAGCCGAAGACGTGCAGACCGATCGAGTCCGCACCGAGCCGGCGCGCCTCCCGCTCGACGGCATGCATCAGTTCGCGCCCGTACCCTCTGCGCCGGTGCTCGGCGGCCACCTCGATGTCCAGGACGAACACATGAGGACGACCTTCGCGCTGACGCACGCCGACCCACAGGATGCCGACCTCCGTCCCGTCGACGGAGGCCGTGAAGAGCTCCTGCCCCGCGGTGTCGAGTCCGTCGGGAAGCTCGGCGATCATCTGACGATGCGACTCGGCGAGCGCCTCCTCCGGGGTGTAGCGACCGGACTCGACGAGGTCGTTCGCGAACCCCTCCTCCGATGCGGCGGCGAACGTCGGGAAGCGCTCCGGGGTCATCGGCGACACGTCGACGTGGGAAGCGACGTCGCGCGCAGGGAGCGGCTCGAGCACCATCTGAATGGAGGCCACCTCGAAGCCTCTCCCGCTCGCGAACGCCCGACCGGTCGAGTCCTGCGGGAACAGCTGCATGCCGACCTGCGTGGCGCCCTCTTCTCGCGCGACCCGCAGGATCTCTGCGAGCAGATCGTCGCTGTGCGCGTCGGTGAACGGCTCGTCGACGACGAGGTCGAGGAGGAAGAGCTTGTCGTCCCGCAGAATCAGCAGGAGCGTCCCGACCTCCCCTTCCGCGTCCATGACCACGCGCATGACCCGCGCGGTCGCGGTCGCGGCGGAGTCCGGGAACACCTCGCCGAAGAGCTGATCGACGTGGGCGACCGCGTCGACGCCGGGGCGCCGGTCCGACGCCCTGTTGCCGTCGATGAGACGCTTCCGCGCGGCGGACCGCCATTCGCCGAAGCGTTCGGCGGGCAGAGGCATCAGCTGCACGGACATGCGTCCATCCTGCACCTCAGCTGCGGGTGAGCGCGTCTTCCGCTGCGACCCAGGCGAGCATGGCGCACTTGACGCGTGCGACGTACTTCGACACCCCACCGAGAGCTGCGGCATCTCCGAGCAGCTCCTCATCGGGTTCGATCTTGCCGCGGGAGCGCATCGCCTCGCGGAATGCGGCGATGCGCACCTCGAGGTCTTCGACGCTGAGCCCCTCGGCGAGCTCTGCCAGCAGCGAGGCGGATGCCTGCGAGATCGCGCAGCCGTGTCCCTCCCAGGCGATAGCCTCGATGCCGCCGTCGGCTCCGCGGTGCACCTGGAGGGTGATCTCGTCGCCGCAGGTCGGGTTCAGCTGGTGCGACTGCGCCGGGATCTCCTCCCGCAGCCCATACCCGTGCGGGGTGCGCGAGTGGTCGAGGATCAGCTCCTGATACAGGTTCTGCAGGTCGCTCATGCGCCCCTCCGGAAGAAGTCGATGGCTCCGGCGACGCCCTCGATCACGGCATCCACCTCGGCATCGGTCGTGTAGAGATAGGTGCTCGCCCTGGTGGACGAGGTCACGCCGAGCCGGCGGTGCAGCGGCTGTGCGCAGTGATGGCCGACGCGCACCGCGATGCCGAGATCGTCGAGGAACTGCCCCACGTCGTGGGAGTGGATGCCCTGGACGTCGAAGCTCGCCAGTCCCACGCGGGGCAGGTCGATACCGGCGCCGAGCACGCGCACCCCGTCGAGCGCGCTCAGACCGTCGACGAGTCGTCGACCGAAGGCCGCCTCATGCGCGGCGATACGCGGCATCCCGACCTCGGTCAGGTAGCCGACCGCTGCGGCGAGCGCGATCGCCTGCGACACCCGCTGCGTGCCCGCCTCGAAACGCTGCGGCGGCGGAAGGTACTCGGCTTCGGTCGTGGTGACCGTCGTGATCATCGAGCCGCCCGTCAGGAAGGGCGGCATCGCTGCCAGCACCTCGCGGCGGCCGTAGAGGGCACCGATCCCGGTGGGGCCGAGCATCTTGTGTCCGGACAGCACGGCGAAGTCGACGTCGAGGGCGCGCACATCGAGGGGCAGATGCGGTGCCGACTGGCAGGCGTCGAGCAGCGTCAGCGCCCCGACCTCACGGGCGAGCGCGACCAGCTGCTCCACGGGATTGATGACTCCCAGAACGTTGGAGACGTGCGTGAAGGCGACGAGCTTGGTGCGTGCCGTGATCAGCTCGGCCGCGGCGTCGAGCCGCAGGGCACCGTCGTCGTCGAGGGGGATCACCTTGAGCGTGGCGCCGGTGCGGGCCGCGAGCTCCTGCCACGGAATGAGGTTCGCGTGGTGCTCCATCTCGGTGGTGACGATCTCGTCGCCCTCTCGGAGCCGCAGGCGCTCCGCAGCCGCACCGCCACGCCCGAGCGACGCGTTCGAGACGGAGTACGCGACGAGGTTGATCGCCTCGGTGGCGTTGGAGGTCCAGACGATCTCGTCGTCGTCCGCGCCGACGAATCGGGCGACGGCCGTGCGGGCGTCCTCGAACAGCTCGGTCGCCTCGGCAGCGAGCGTGTGCGCACCGCGATGCACGGCCGAGTTCATCGAGGTGGCGAAGTCGCGCTCGGCGTCGAGCACAGCCACCGGTCGCTGTGACGTCGCCCCGGAGTCCAGATACACCAGCGGACGCCCGTGCACCTGTGCCCCCAGGATCGGGAAGTCGCCGCGAATGCGCCGCACCTCGGCGTCGTTGAGGGGGGCGATCACGTCGAGACCGGGAGAAGTGCTCATCCCTCCATGTTCCCACCTGCGGACCGGGGGTGGGCGCGACGGGTCAGGGGCCGCCGAGAGTCTTCGCGTCGGCGGCCGCGTCGTAGCGGTCCTGCGCGTCACGTACGTCCTCGACATGCGACTCCGCCCAGACCTGCAGCGCCTGGAGGGGCTCATGCAGGGTACGACCCAGCGTCGTCAGCAGATAACGGGAGTGGCCGTCGTCTCCGACGCCGCGCTCCAGCATGCCGTCGCGTTCCAGGGCGCGGAGCGTGTCGACGAGCACCTTCTTCGTGATTCCGTCCATCCTGGTGTGCAATTCGCCGAAGCGCAGAGGCTGCTCGTGCAGGAGGACGACGATCATCGCGGTCCATTTGTTCGCGATGCGCGCGAGTGATGCGCGCGACGGGCAGCTGGCCGAGAACACCGTCCACGTGTTCGACATCCGCTGCCCCTTCCGGTGACGTTGAAGTAACCGCGCCCCTGCCGAGACGCTGGATGCTCCACAGTACCGACCCATCGAGAAGGAGCATCATGTCGGCGATCGACGTCGTAGGACAGTACGGTGCGGCCATGGCCGCCGGAGACATGGAGGCGCTGGCGGCGACCTTCCATCCGGATGCCGTCTGGCACCAGCCTGGAGCGAACCAGCTGTCAGGAGATCACGTCGGCCCCGACGCGATCATCGCGCACCTGGGACGGTTCATGCAGCTGAGCGGGGGCACGTTCGCCCTCGAGACGGAGTCGGCGACCGAGAGCGGTGCCCTGGTATCCGCCACCGTGCGATTCCGCGCGCAGCGTGTGGGGCACGATGACCTCGATCAGCACGTTCTCGATCAGCACGGTGTCGACGTGTTCCGTGTCGCCGACGGCCGCATCGTCGAGGTCTGGCTGATGAGCGAGGACCAGGAAGCGGAGGACCGCTTCTGGGGTACGGCCTGATCCGTCCCCCGATTCGAGCGACGCCGGGTGGTCGCGGACCTCGACCGCCCGGCGTCCGCGCCTCTAAGCTCGTCCCATGATCGCCCAGGACACGCTGTTCACCTTCGTCGTCGCGGCGTTCATCATGGTCGTCATCCCCGGGCCGACCGTGCTCTTCACGATCGGCCGAGCCATGGCGCTCGGTCGAATGGGCGGATTCCTCAGCATCCTGGGCACGGCGGTCGGATCGATCGTGCTCGTCGTCGCGGTGGCTCTCGGCGTCGGCACCGTGATCGCGCAGTCGGTCGTGCTGTTCACGATCGTCAAGGTGCTCGGCGCCGGCTACCTGATCTTCCTGGGCATCCAGGCGATCCGCCACCGGAAGGACACGGCGAGAGCCATGGCCACGGCGCCGGCGAAGCGCTCGGGCTGGCGGCTTCTCACCGAGGGCTTCGTCGTCGGCGTCACGAACCCGAAGTCCATCGCGTTCTTCCTCGCGATCCTCCCGCAGTTCGTCGATCTGCATGCCGGATCGGTGCCGGCGCAGCTGTTCCTGCTCGGGGTGATCGTCGTGGTGATCGGCGTGAGCTGCGACGCCGTATGGGTGCTCCTGGCGAGCGCCGCCCGTGACTGGTTCGGCCGCTCGCCCCGACGTATTGAGGCGATGGGGGCGACCGGTGGCGGGCTGATGATCGCTCTCGGCGCTTTCCTGCTGGTGTGGAGCGAGAAGCCCGCCACCGCGTGAACGCTCGAACTCACATCCTGGCGTAGCGGGCCCTGGCGATGCAGAAGACGCCGTAGACGGCGAACCCCGCGCCGACAGCACCCAGGACGAGTCCGCCGAGGGGCAGATCGAGCAGACTGTGCAGGGCGGCATCGAGCCCCGCGCCCTTCTCCGGGTCCTGCGTGACGGCGGCGACGACGAAGAGCACCCCGGTCACGGCGACGGCGGTGCCCTTGCCGAAGTAGCCGATCACCCCCAGCGTCACGATGCCCCTGCGGGCGACTCCCGATGGCAGGTCGAGCAGCTTCTCGAAGCCGCGGGTGAAGCCGCCGACGATGAACCCGACCCCGACCCCGACGACCGAGAGCCCCACGACGACCAACAGGGCGACGCCGCCGGGCGCCGAGAGCAGCACCGCGCTCAGGGTCTTCGACGCCGTCTCGGAGTCGGCATCACCACCCACGGCGTAGATCAGGGCCATGCCCCCGACGATGAGGTAGGCGGCGGCGATGCCGAACAGCTTGACGCGCTGACCCCACTTCTTCGTCTCGGCCGGATCGGCGGCGAGGAAGGCACTGGCGATCTGCCACACGGCGAGCGCGATCAGCCCGGCGGCCACGAGCACGAGCAGCAGCCCTCCGATCGGGCTCTGGCGGATCTGCTCCATGGCCCCGTCCTGGTCGGCGTCACCGGAGGCGCCGGCCGCGATGGAGATCGCCACCGAGCCGATGATGACGTGGATGAGACCGAGGACGACGAAGCCGGCACGAGCGATCCGTCGGAACGTCGACGACCTCTTGGCGACGCGCGCCGCATTCTTGACCGTGCTCATCGTTGAAGCGTATCCGTCGTGCGGAACCCCGCCGAGGGGCTTGATTTCGCCTCGCCTGTCGCTCCCGCCCTGTCGCTCAGGCGTGCGGCATGACCGGCTGCCGGAGGATGGTGCGCAGCTTCGCCGGATCGGCACGGCGCAGGTCGCTCAGGTAGATCTCGTGATGGAGCCCCCGCATCTGGAGCCCGTTGTCGGGGATGAAGTGGTGATGCAGCTCTTCGAGCACCGGTCCTTCGTCGTCGAACGGTCCGACGTGGAGTGTCTGTACGCAGCTGCCCTCGTCGAGGGTCTGCAGCCGCACGGAGTCGAGCGCAGGGATCGGCTCCCTCTTCTTCACAGCCTTCTGCGACACCGACTCGACGGCTGCCGCGAACATCGCGGGGGTGATGTGATCGCCGACCATGATCATCATCGTCCACATCCAGGCCGACTTGTCACGGCGGGAGGTGAACGACTCCATGTCGGGCGCATGCCAGAGTCCCTCGAGCGGCATGACGACGGTGTCGATGCCGAGGTCGTTCCGACTCGCGAACTTCAGCGCGTATGCCAGGGGGAACAGCGCCGACACGGCGTCCCGATAGGCGGGCGCGGTGTTCGGGTCTCCTGCCCCGTCGATCGTCAGGTACTGCAGGGGCGGCACCTCGACGACGCGGAACTCGCCCCGCTTCGCCCGGTACGCGTCGAGTGTCTTCTTCGGATCGATGGCCGCCATCACGTGCCTCCCTGGATCGTGCGCTCAGTGTCGCACGGGCCACGGACACGGGGTGGGTGCGCACGCGCGCCCACCCCGCCGGCCTCAGGCCGGTTCGACCGGAAGCCAGAGCTCGCACGACGCGGAGTCACCGCTGAACTCCAGGTAGCGCACGACCGACGGGCCGGGGCGCAGCCTCCACGGGTTCGACGGGAACCACTCCGTCGCCGTGGCCGCCCACAGCGTCTGCAGAGCGGCGGGGAAGGGACCGCTGGCGGCGAAGACCGCCCACGATCCCTCTTCGACCGGAAGCACGTCGAGGTCTTCCGGAACCGATGTCGTGCTGTGCACCGCGACGCCGTGCAGATACCTCAGCAGCGAGCCTTCCGGGGCATCGGGATCGACGTCTGCCGTGACGGCCAGGATCCCCGAGGGCTCGGCATCGCCGAGGGTCTTGAGCCGCGCATGCTCCTCGGGCGGGATGGCCGCGATGTGCGCCTGGATGTGCGGATTGACGCCTTCGTGGATCAACGGAACCTCGACGGCGTGACCGACGAGCACGAGCGCGGGCCGGTGGGTGATGGTGACGTGCATGGGGATGCTCCCTTCCACGCTCAGGCGGAACCGGAGCGAGGGTTGTGTACGGAGAGGACCCCCGTCACGGCGCGCATCGGCCGGTCCGATGCCGTGCACCGCGCGGAAGGCGCGAGCGAACGCCTCGACCGAGCCGTATCCGTGGCGCACGGCCACGTCGAGCAGGCTCGGGGCGCCGGCTGCGAGTTCCGCTCCCGCGTGCGTCATCCGGCGACGACGCACGTACTCCGAGAGCGGCATCCCCGCCAGCGCCGAGAACATCCGACGCAGGTGGTACTCCGTCGTGCCGTTCTCACGGGCGAACGCGTCGATGTCGATCTCTCCCGCGACACCGTAGGTGTCGACGAGGTCGACCAGGGCGTTCAGCGTGCCGATCATGAGGTCCTCCTTTCCCCACCATCGTCGCTGCGCATCTCATACGCCGACCCGATTTCTCCGGTCGGATGCGATCGGTTCTCCGTCGACGCCCGGTCAGAGCTCGACGGGAGGTGCCGGCTCCGTCTCCGACTCCTCGGGATGACGGGCCAGGTTCACGATCCCGGCGACCAGCCCGCCCCATACCGTGACCATGGCGATGATCATCATGACGACAGCGATCGGAGTCATGCGCTCGCTCCCTTCGTCGTGGTGCCGACGGCCGGGATCGCGGACGTCTCCGCATCCGGCTCGTACTCCTCTTCGACGAGGAACTCGTCGTACTCGGGATCGTCCTTCGCGTGGGAACGGCCGCTCCACGGCAGCGCCGACAGGACCAGGGCCAGCACCACGAGGGCGATCACCATGCCCCATCCGAAGACGGCGAGGAACCAGGCGGGGTAGCCGCTGTAGGGCTCGGACGTCTTCGCGATGAGCTCGCTGATGAAGAGGTACCCGAGCACGACGGGTGCCAGCACGCCGACGAGCAGCTTCCAGATCGCGCCCACCCGGAAGCTCGATCGACGATTGAGGTGCTCGACCAGCACCGGCAGCTTGTGCAGCAACCAGGCCACGATGATCACGGCCACCAGGGCGACCGCCATGATGCCGAAGGAGTTCACGAAGGCATCGACCGTATCGAGGACGGAGAGCGCCGTCGTCGTCGAGAACAGCGCCATCGAGACGATAGCGAGCGGGATCGCCACGGTCAGGGTCGTGCGCACACGCGCCCAGCCCAGCTTGTCCTGCAGCGCGGCGACGATCACCTCGAGGATGGAGATGAGCGAGGTGACTCCGGCGAACACCAGAGCCCCGAAGAAGAGGACGCCGATGATCGATCCGCCCGTCGCCTGCGACACGATCGTCGGGAACGCGATGAACGCCAATCCGATGCCGGAAGAGGCGACTCCCGCCACCTCGGTCCCCTGCGCCTGCGCCATGAAGCCGAGGGCCGCGAAGACACCGATACCGGCGAGGATCTCGAAGCCCGAGTTCGCGAAGGCCACGACGAGTCCCGAACCGGTCAGGTCGGTCTTGCGCTTGAGATACGAGGAGTAGGTCACCATGATGCCGAACGCGACCGACAGCGAGAAGAAGATGTGGCCGTACGCGGAGGCCCAGACGCCCGGGTCGGCGAGTGCCTCCCAGTTCGGGGTGAAGAAGGCGTTGAGGCCGTCCATCGCACCGGGGAGGAACAGCGACTGCACCACGAGGATCGCGAACATGACCGTGAGCAACGGCATCAGGATCATGTTCGCCCTGCCGATGCCGCGCTTCACACCCAGCGCCATGATCACGATGACGATGAGCCACACGACCACGAGGGGGATGCCGACCTGGGGGACGAAGTCGGTCGAGACGCCGACTTCGGCCACGTCCGCCGAGCGCAGGAAGTCGATGAAGAAGAAGTCGTTCTCGTTGCCCGCGCCCCAGGTGAGCTGGGCCGAGAACCAGGTGTACATCGCCGCCCACGCGATGATCACCGCGTAGTAGACGGCGATCACGACGCAGATGAGCACCTGCCACCATCCGAGGGGCTCGGCCGCACGGTGCAGACGACGGAAGGCGAGAGGCGCCGATCCGCGGTATCGATGACCGATCGCGTAGTCGAAGAACAGCAGCGGGATGCCGGCGGTCAGCAGCGCGCACAGGTACGGGATGAGGAATGCCCCGCCGCCGCCCTCGTAGGCGACGTAGGGGAACCGCCAGATGTTGCCGAGGCCGACCGCGGAGCCGATCGCGGAGAGGATGAACACGTTGCGCGAGCCGAAGGCTTCGCGTTTGTGGGTCTGCGTCGTGGCGGAAGACATGCGGACGAGGCTACCCGAGGGCCGAGCCGAACGTCGGGTCGGACACAGACACGACACGATCCCGATGCATCAGCCCAGCGCCTCCGCCAACTCGGCCAAGCTGGAGAAACGCCCGTCGAAGGCGTCGGGGTCTGCGGGCGGATCACCTGCCGGACGCGGTACGTAGGCGGTCCTCATCCCCACAGCTCCGGCGCCTCGGAGGTCCCAAGCATGAGCGGCGACCATGAGCACTCTCTGCGGGTCGCCACCGGCCTCCTCCATCGCGAATCGGTATACCCGCGGTGAAGGCTTGTAGGCCTCGACGGCGTCCGCGGAGAGCGCCCCGTGCCATGGCAGTCCGGCGTGCTCCCCGAGCGCTTGCAAAGACTCCGGGTTCGCATTCGACAGCCCGAGCACACGGAACCGGGCCGCGAGTCGCGCGACCCCATCGCGTGAGTCCGGCCAGGCGGGAAGACGCTGCGTCGCGGCGGCGAGGCGATCGATGGCCGCGGCGTCCGTGATCCCCGCGATCTGCGCCACCCGTGTCGCGGCCTCGCGATCCAGGATCCCGGAGTCGGCGTAGTCGCGCTCACCCCGTGCGATCCGGCGCTGCTCCCCGTCGATATGACGTTGCCAGACGGCGAGGAGTCCATCGGAATCGCGGGGAGAGCCAACCGCCTCCTCGATGGCAGCGCGAAGCCCTCCGGGCTCATCGACCAGGGTGCCCAGCACGTCGAAGACGATCGTGGTGATGTCGCGAAGCATGATTCGAGTCTGCCCCGACACGGGAGCCCAGGGGCCGGGAACGAGAAAACCCCCGCCGGAGCGGGGGTTCTTCTGCGGAGACGAGGGGATTTGAACCCCTGGTCCCCGTGAGGGGACTCCACCTTAGCAGAGTGATTCGTGCGATCCTCCGGCACCACAACACCGCACCTGATCACGCCACAAAACGCCAATTCTCCATCGAGACCAGGGATTCTCTGGATCCACGCGGCGCACGTCCGACACGCGAGGAGTCGGCTGAATCAGTATCCTCGCGCAACGCGGGGACACCTGGGGGACACCTGGCATCGAACTTCGTCCGCCCCCTAGGCCGGAATGCGGGGCGGTTCAGGCAACACCTTCGAAGGGAACTTTGTGTGAGCGTGCTTGGACCTCGGCGACGCCCACGCCCCCAGCCCGTGAGGACTCGCGAAACCGGCCAACACCCGAGAGCAGAACACGCTTGAGAGCTCTCGTTTTACGAGCAATGAGTCGCGTACTCGTGGGAGCGGTTCGCGTACTCGTGGGAGCGGTTCGCGTACTCGTGGGAGCGGTTCGCGTACTCGTGGGAGCGGTTCGCGTACCAGCCGTCCTCGTCCTCGTCGAACTGAGGATTGAGGCCTTCCGCTCCGCTATTAGCCCCAATTCTCGCTCGGCGGAAGGCTCAGAACGCGGCGCGGATCTTCCCCAGCTCAGCGGCACCGCGGCTCTGGGAGCAGAGTACGCCGCTAAACGGTTGCCGTCCAGAACGGAACATCCCCCAAGTTGCGGACCCGATCTGCTCCAATGCCCTCGCGGCCTGCCATCGCACCCTCGCTCCAAACTGTGCTGATAGTCGTAATTATGTCATTTGTTGGCGGATGGCTCCGCTCCGGCGACGAAGTAGGCTTACGCGAGTATCCGCGCGCGTACCAAGGAGATCGACGATGCCGACCGATGGCCCTGTTCAGCACACTGGTCGGCTCGAACTGACTTGGACAGACAAGGATCGTCGTCTGATCTCGTACGAAGATGGATCGTTCCAGTGGGCCGATCGTGGTGACTACCGTGTTAACGAGGTTCGTCTCCTGCACGACGTGACGACCGTGGGGGCAGTTAACTCAGAATCCCGGGCGCACGACAATCTCCTAATTCGGGGCGATGCTCTACACGCCCTCACGTCGCTCGCGAAGATTCCCGAATTCGCCGAGGAGTACCTCGGTCGAGTCCGACTCGCGTACATCGATCCACCGTTCAACACGGGTCAAGCCTTCAAGCAGTATGACGACAACCTCGAGCACTCCATCTGGCTGACGATGATGCGAGATCGCCTCGAGCAGATTCGGGAATTACTCGCCCCGAATGGATCAGTCTGGCTACATCTAGACGACGTCGAGGTACATCGAGCTCGGCTCGTATTGGACGAGGTCTTTGGCCCGGCGTCCTTCGTGACCTCGTTCGTGTGGCAGAAGGTCGACAGCCCGAACGATAACAAGGTTTCGGTCACGCCCGATCATGAGACGATTCTGTGCTACACCAAAGCTCCCGGGGGAGGCGCTGCGTTTGCGCGCAAGCTGGACCAATCGATCCTCGCGGCATATGGGAACACCGCTCCGGACGGGCGTAGGTATCGAGACCGCCTTCTGAAGAAGAACGGCAAGAACAGCCTCCGCGCAGACCGGCAGACTATGTGGTATCCGATTTCCGGTCCGGATGGGGTTGAAGTTTGGCCCATCCACGATGATGGTCGAGAAGCGAACTGGTCGCTCGGCCGCAAACGGGTTACCGAGCTGGAGCGCGCAGGAGAGCTGATCTGGAAGCAACGGCCAGACGGGAAGAAGAAGACCAAGTGGGTTCCGTACACGCGTGAATGGGCTCCCGCCGATCCCACGCGTCCTTGGCCAACCATCTGGGCGGATCTACCCACCACGCGTCAAGCGAAGGCTCACCTCACGGCTCTATTCCCTGGAGTCACACCGTTTGCCACGCCGAAGCCAGAACAACTCCTTGCGCGCATCATCGAGATGGCGTCAGAGCCTGGCGAGGTGGTCTTGGATTGCTTTGTCGGCTCCGGGACGACCGCCGCGGTCGCGCACAAGCTCGGACGCCGATGGCTCGCAGCGGAATGGTCTCGCGAAACGGTGGAATCCTTCGTCCTTCCACGCCTTCAACGAGTCGTCGACGGGACGGACCCCGGAGGGATCGGCGTATCTGAACAGATCATCGCAGCGAGCGAAATGCCGGGTGACGCTACTACGGCCGATGCAGCTGCGGCAGTGCGCCTCCTGACTGCATGGGCCGAAGACCCCGAGCAAGGGCCGGGCATGACCGCTTCTCAGCTATCCGCCGCGGCGAAGCTTGCTAAGCGACTTGCGCAAACGAAGATTCGAAGGACGCCACTCTGGGCCGGCGGAGGTGGCTTCCGTGTGCTCGACGTCGGCCCATCGATGTTCGAAGAAGAAGACGGGCAAATGTACCTGGCGCCGTGGGCGGCCGGCGATCGACTGGCTGAGGCTGTCGCTGCGCAGTATCACTTCGACTACGGACTGGACGCGCCATTCTCTGGTCGCAGAGGAGACGAGCGTCTAGCGGTGATCGACGGGCTCGTGAACGATGCGGTCGTCGATTTCTTGCTGGATTGGCTTCCTGATGGGCAGCTGCTCGTTGTGTACGGCACTGGTATCGATCCATATGCACAGGAGCGGCTCGCTGAGTTGCACCGCGGATCATCCCTCGAGAAAATCCCCGAGGCGATCATCTCGAACTACCGGCAGCTCGGCCGGCGTTCTACTCGTGGCCTGACCTGGGCTTCTGACTTTACGAATCCTTCGGGGGGATCTGCATGACCGGAGTCATCGATATCGATGAAGGTCTCATCGAGCAAATCGCTCGACGCATGGCGTTGCGGGAACCTAACCGGCAGGCACTTGAGACAGTTGCTGCGTACGTCTCGGAGCACTATGACGTCTATGCAAAGCCCGCGCCATTCGAGGGCGTGATCGTCTCGGCGACAGGCGTAGGCAAAACCTACGTCATCGGCGGTGTCATCGACTACCTCGCGCAGGACCGCGGCTGGAGCGACTTCGTCATCGTCGTGCCCGGCGCTACCATCCGGAAGAAGACGATCGAAAACTTCACGCCGGGCGCAGTAAAATCTCTAACGCGGATGCTTGGTGTACGGACCGTGCTGGTCACCGCCGACAACTACAACACTCCGTCCATGGCGCAAGTGATCAACGATCCCGCCGTAGTAAAGGTCTACGTGCTCACGGTGCAGATGCTGCTTGCGCCTAACGAAGGTATTGCTCGGCGCACCCACGAGTACACCGAGGGGCTTGGCGGGCAGCTCTACGGGTTGCTGAAGAATCGTGATGATCTCGTCGTGCTCGCTGACGAACACCACCTGTACTACGGGCCGCGGTTCTCCGAAGCCGTGCGCGGCCTAAATCCCAAGGTGCTCCTGGGCCTCACCGCGACCGCTCACAAGCTGACCAGCGATGATGAGATCATCTACCGCTACCCTCTCGCCGCGGCTATTGGCGCCAAGTTCGTCAAGACTCCTGTGATCGTCGGGCGTAAGGACGACCGCAAGGATCTCCTCACCAAGCTTGTCGATGGCACCGCGCTGCTCGAGGCGAAAGAGCGAGCGATCGCTGCGTACCGCGCTCGCGTCTCTACCGCTTCCGCCGTCAATCCAGTGATGCTGGTTCTCGCGAGAGATACAGGCGAAGCGGACCGAATCGCGGCGATACTACGCGACGAGTCCTTCAAAGAAGGCCGCTACGCGGACGCAGTGATTCAGGTTGATTCCTCGGTGACTGAAAAGAATGAGCCCGCGATGTGGGATCGTCTTTCCCGCGTCGAAGAGCCAGAATCACCCATCCGTGTGATCGTTTCGGTGAGGATGCTCAAGGAGGGTTGGGACGTCAAGAACGTGTACGTGTTGCTATCCACGCAGCCCTCGCTGTCCGATGTCCTCACTGAACAAGTTCTAGGTCGAGGACTGCGGCTACCGTTCGGCAAGTACACCGGCGTGCAAATGATCGACACTCTCGAGGTGGTCGCCCACGACCGCTTCCGACAGCTGCTGGACAACGCGGGAGTACTCAACGAAGAGTTCGTGTCGTACAGTACCCGCGCGACCGTCAAGACCAACGACCTAGGGGAAACGTACCTCAGCCGCGAAGAGGAAGAAGTCGGTCACGGCCTTCTCGAGGAAGCCTCGACTGCCGTCGAGAGAGCTACGGATGCTCCGGGTTCTATACAGATTGGGGACCTCGATTCCCGGACAGCTGTCGGCGGGGCCACCGAAGCCGCGTTTGAGCGGGCCCCAGTAGTTCTGCGTGCAGACGCACCCGCAGTTGTCCTGCCGATCCTCCGGGCAACCAAAGTGGGCGCTAGCTTCTCGTTGCGCGACATTACTGACGAGTCGCCATTCCGCGAGCTGGGCCGACGCTTGCGAGTCAATCCAGATTCCGAACTGAGACGAATGACGGTTTCCGCCAAGCGAGTTCGCGGAATCGACGGAGTCGAGCGCATGCAGCTGGTCAGAGCCACTGCACAGGACCGAGTGGTCACGCAAACGGCCATCCAACTGACAACCTCCGAGCTCCGCGCTCTACTCTTGCAAGCCATGCTTGCCGCCCCAGCGGTGAGCGCGCGGCGAGAACACCGAGATGTTGAACGGCTGGCCGCCGAGCCGCTGCTTGACGCGTTCTTCGACGGCCTCAACGGGGGCGCCGATGAGTTGCTCTCGGCCTACCTCGAACGCGCTGCCGCACGTCTAGTGCGGCTAGTCAACGACGAACAGCACCGCCTCTCTTCAGCCGCAGAAACCGAGCAAGTCGCAGTCGGTCGCATCTTCCAGCCTCAGCGTCAGAACACGCGCACGGAGGAAAGCGATGATCCTCGATCGCGGTTCAGCAAGGACGTCTCCTACACCGGTTTCAGCAAGACGCTGATGACAGCCGACTGGTTCGATTCCTCCCCCGAGCGTGACGTTGCCCTCCTCCTGGATGACGACGCTGCGGTCCAATGGTGGGTACGGCTTCAGGTCGGAGATCTCCCAATCAGTTGGCGAGCCGGTGGCGGTTATAACCCCGACTTCCTAGTAGCCGCACAGCCAGAACAGCACTGGATCGTCGAGGTCAAAGCCGACAACCAGATGAAGAGCGCCGAAGTCACGGGCAAACGCGCAGCAGCCAAGCGGTGGGCAAACTACGTCAACACCTCCCCCGAGTTCACGGCCGGACCCCGCTGGTCCTACCTGCTGGTCTCAGAGTCGGACGTCGAAGACGCGAAGGGATCGTGGGCCGCGCTGAAAGGACTGGGCGGTGCATAACAGCGTCGCGGGCACGGGAGGAGCGGAACGCGTAAACCTGCAATTACTAGCGAGTAGCTCGAGGCTCCGCTGCTGCAGGCGGCTTGGGAAGCTGAGAAGGGGGCCGGACGATGGCCTGGATGCGCCGGTTAACCGGCTGCTGGGCGTGCTCCAGGTGGGTCTGATTGTTCATCGTTTCCGTTGCCATGGTGCTCTCCTCTCGTCCCTGTGATACTTATTCTACGATCGAAAGCCAGGTTAGGGAATGCCAACAGATCTGGCCGGTGTGGCCTTCTACCTGCTGCTGATCATCCCGGGAGTCGCGTTCTCCATCAGCCGAGAGCGCCATCGCCCGAAGGTGAAGCGGTCCGCTTTCCGCGAGACAGCAACTGCGGTGTTCGTCAGCGCTGCCATCTTCGCCATCTTCGCGCTAGTCGTTGCGGTGCTCTCCATGGTGAACGGCTCCATTCGGGCGGAGGTGACTGGTTTCCTCCTCGACCCGGGCTCCTACACGCGAACGCATTTCGATTGGTTCGTCATCACCAGCACATCAGCTCTGACCGTTGCTGCTGTGGCTGGCTGGCTGGCGGGTGGCAAGAGGGCTCACGAGCTCACTTTTGGGCGCTGGCAGGACGACCCCGACAGAGAGTCGTGGGGCTACGTATTCAATCGCTTCCCCGACGCGTTAAATTTTGCCGGCGTGCAGCTCAAGGATGGCACCTGGATCGAGGGATATGTCGATACCTATGGGAATGTGGGTGAGGAAGGCGAGCCGAAGGCTCTGACGCTTCTCGGAGATATCTCGGTTCGCCCGCCTGGAGGGGAACTGCAACAGTTCGCAGCCGAGACCATCGTCCTGAAGGACGCCGACATCTCCTACCTGTCAGTAAGTTATGTGTCCGACCAAGAAACAGACGCAGACCCTGTGGCGCAGGAGCCCCGTGGGAGATCTCGTGTAGCGATCGGCGCAGTGATGATCGTCTTGTTTATCCTGGGGTACGTCGTTGGGGCGAGGCCAACGGGCGGGTGAGTTCAATGATCCGCCGACGATGGTGCGCGCCACAGATCTGAAGATCTCCGCGAAGCCCGCACTCGGGAGACTGGCTCATCTCCATCCAAGCTCTGTCGCCTCAGCCTTTACTCGCCGCTCGGTGCCGCCTGCGCCGAAGCCACCACCTTTCACGTCTGGCACCACGACAGCGAGGACACACCCGAAGGGCCGCGGACACTAGGGACGCGGTAAACCTACCCGGTCTTCAAAACACACGTACCCCTTGCGTAAAGACACGTACCTATGCAATACTGCACGTACCACCTATTGAAGGAGACCTCATGACCCAGATAACGCCGACGGCGGTGATCCGTCACCTGCGTCCCGTGAACGACGCGGGCGCGACTCATTACGAAGGTGTGATGTCAGGATCTTGGTTCTCGGAGAATCTTGACTCCGGCGTTCTGGAGTTCGGGGGCAACATTCGACCCGATTGGCAAGACGGCGGGCGCATGGGGGCGAAGACTAAGCGCAAAGTCGACCGATGGACCGAGGAGCTGTTGGCGAACAGCGCAGTGATGGGCAACCTGAGCGTGCGCCTCGATCCCACGAAGTGTGACTACGACGTGGAGCAAGATGAAGACGGGGACTACACGCTGACTCTCTGGTCAGGTCACCTCGACACCGCGGTCGACTCGCAGTCGCGCATCACGGCAATCAACCGTGCCGCTAGGAACCCTGTCGGCTCATTTGATGTACATACAAAGTTCGCGACGCGCATCTGGATCGCGGACGACCAGCTCGCTGCACGCGTCGGCTCCGACTACAACACTCGAGGGGACAAGGTGAACGACACGGCCGCGAAGTTCGCCTATCAGGACGACGGGGAGAAGCGCATTGCCAGGATGCTTCTCGAACAGAGTCCCCACCTCGGCGTGGAGAACGTAGAGGTGCTGAAGAACACTGTCTCGGCATCGAGCTCGAAGCTGTTTGCCTTCAACACCCTGACCCAAGCCATGGAATCGTTCTGGAAGGGTGAGCCAACAGGTCCATCAGAGGAACAGGCCCAGGCCGCGTTCCTCGCGAGCTTCTGGGATGCCTTGGTCGCTGTCAGGCCTGAGTTCGGAAGGCTTGGAAAGACCGACCGGACGTCTCTGCGAGGAACGTCCATGGCCGGGACAGCCTTGTCGATCCACGGCCTCATCGCTGTGGCGTCTGCTATCTACGGGAAGGAACTTGATCCGGCATCTGTGCTCGCTCGGCTCGGCGAACCCGTGATCGTCGACGATGAACCTGTCGACTACTTCTCCTACCGCAATCCAGCGTGGCAGAAAATCGGAGCCCTGGTAGATGCGAACGGTCGACCACAGCTCAGGATGAGCTTTCAGTCCCGACGAGCGGTTGCCGCGGAGCTCCTGAACCGCGTGGGACTTCCAGACGAGAAAATCCGATGAACAGTCCCCTATAAAAACTTCGGCCCCCTCCATGGCAGTGGATGGGGCCGGATCCAGGCCCGAAGACGCTGGTAGAGACGTGCAGTCACTACATTCAGCGTAACCGAAGTTCGCAGAAGCCGGATCACCGACTTCGCTTCTCCGAGGGCCTCCTTGAAAGAAAGGAGCCCTCGTGGCTTCCATCACCGCCCACTACGGGATCACTACTCCCGTTCCGTTCCAGAACATCGACGTCGCTCGCGACAATCGAATCTTCGTCGACCCTCATGCCATCCGCCTATCACGAGGGCCGTCTCCGTTCGCAGCCGATGCTGTCACAGCCCTCGACACTTTCTTCGACACCGTGAGCATCGATGCGATGTCGAGCAGCGTCGCTGACCATCGACACGGCCTCGACCTGCTGCAGCACTTCGAAGAACCGTGGGAGACCCGGATGGGCATGGCCCAGGTTGGCTTCCGCGGCCACGGGGGTTCAGCCGACGTCGGCAGCTGGATCTGGGACGCACTTCGTGGCGACCTTTCGGCACTGCTGAGGGTCGGGATTCTCAAGCATCTCGAGGATCTACCTCTGTTCGTGAACGGTATCGACCGTGACATCACGTCGGACATCACCACCCGCATCATCTTCGCGGCGCTGGCAGACTTCACCGCCGACATGGTGAACATCTATCCGGAATTCACTACGCACGGTCATACGACAGGGGTCGTCCAGCGACAGGTGTGGGACTCGACATCCCGCAGCTGGGCCGTCGCCAGCGTGGAGCTCCCGACCGTCAATGGCAAGCCGCTGCTGCTGGTTCCTGCCGGATGGGCACGCCCGCGCCTGCTCATGTCGGCCGGGAGATACTACGAAACAGAAGTTCTGACGTTTGCGCAGCTCGAGCGGGCTACTTCACGGAACGGCAAGCTTCTGAAAACTCCGAAGGATCGCCTCAAGGAGCAGCCTGGACTCGGCCGCGGTCGCGGCACGAACAAGGTTGTTACAGCGCGAGCAGAAGATGCCGGCCACGACATACTGGCCCAGTTTCGACGGTTCGTCGACGAGCGGGCCGAACGGGCTGCACGCGCTGCTTGAACGCAGAGAGTTGGTGCGTGCAGCCGACCGCACGCACCAACTCCCTACGGATCGCCGTCGTGCACGGCCTGCACCAGAGCGCCTCGATCACTGAGGTTAGCTCTTGGCGCTCCCGGATAGAGCTCGGCGAACGCTCGACGGGCCCACTCCGAGAACTCGCCCAATACTCTCCCAGCTTTGATGTTCGGCACGCATACGCTCGGCGGTCGCGGTCCGTTCGGGCGTCATCACGCTCGGCCGGCCGCCGACGCGGCCTTGGCTACGGGCGTAGTCGAGGCCCCGCTGCGTGTTGTCCCGGATGGTGTCGACGCGAAGTTGAGCGAACACGGCGACGATGCCGTAGAGAGCTCGACCCATCGGGGTTGTCGTGTCAATCATTGGTTCGGTAAGGCTAACGATGTTGACCTGGCGTGCGTCTAGGTCCTGCAAAGTTTCGATGAGAATGCGCTCACTGCCGGCGAGCCGGTCGAGGCGTCGGACTTTGAGGGTGTCCCCCGGGCGGAGGTAGTCGAGACAGGCGAGCCACTGTGGTCGGTCGGTGATGCGGCTCGATTCGCCGTGGTCGACGAACACTCGTTCGCAGCCAGCTGCGCGCAGCTCCGCTTCTTGCGCCTCGGGGTTCTGGTCTCGCTTCGAGACGCGGGCGTATCCGACTTGGTGTGCCATGCCGAAAACGGTACCGCCGAAGTTCCGGCGCGTTCAGGTTTCGGCAGGGGGTTTCGGCAGGTCCAAACTCGGCGTGTCGCGCACCTAGCCGACGGAGTCGGCCAGTCGCCGTAAACGATCGTTTTCGGCAGCTCTCGCGTAAGGCTGAGGCGTAAGGTTGCCTGGTCGACCCGGACCCTGTCGACGGCGGTGATCCGGTCCGCTCGTCATGAGCGCGGTAGCCGGTCCACTCGTCGCAAGGGTGGTGCCGACGCCCCACTAATCGTCGAGACGGTCGAGAATCTCATTCATCTGGTCGATCTCTTCCTGCTGTGACGAGATGATCTGCTCACAGAGATCTTGGATCTCCGGGTCGCTGATGTCTGATTGCTCACACACCAGAATCGCTCGAGAGTGATGCGGGATCATGGAACGGAGGAACTGGTCGTTACCGACGAACGCTTCCGAGCGTCCCATGAAGAAGGCGACAAGGAAAAGCGCGGCGAAACCTACGAGCAAGCTGATGTTCGCGGCCTTGTTCGGGAACATCTTCCACATGACGATGACCATGATGATGCCCATGGGGAAGACCATCATCAGTGCCATGTAGAGGTTGCTGATGTTGAGGAAGAGATCGTCCAGGACGTTGATCATCGCAAACGTGAGGAAGTACATCACAACGAAGCTGAGCGATAGCGAGACGGCGAGCTTAAGGTAGCTCGACATCCCGCCCTGATTCTTCCCCTGGGAGTGGCCGGCCGGCGGGCGTGAACCGTTGTCGGCGTGCTGGCTTGTCATAGCGACTCCAGCAGTGCAACGCACGCCTGTTCGCAGCGTCGGCATGCCTCAGCGCAGATCGTGCAGTGTTCGTGCATGGTGTGCTGTTCACACTCGTTAGCACAGCTCAGGCACGCCGCTCGGCAAGCTTCGAGCGCGGCACGGGTGACGCTGGCGTCGTGCCCGGTGCGACGGGAGAGGATCCGGGTGGTGGTTACGCAAAGGTCTGCACAGTCCTGGTTCGCGCGAATGCACTTGATTAGGTCAGCAACCATGTCCTCGCTGAGGCAAGCGTCGGCACATGCGGTGCAGGCTTGCGCGCACGCGAGACACGCGTCGATGCAGTCGACGAGCTTCTTCTGATCAATTCCGCCCAGATCTTTCGGATACGTGCTGAGCATTTCTTCGGTGACGGTCATGAGAGAACTCCTTTCGTGAGCCACGAAAGTACGCTCGCATCGCCCGCGCACTGAGGCCCTTGAATACCCCGCTGGGGTCTGGTAACCCGGTATTGATAAGCCGCCGCGCTGCGCAGATCAGCCTGTGAGCTGAACAGAGTCGGCGACCACGTTCGCCTAGCGGGAATAGAAGCGAAAACATTGAGTTAGATACCCCCAGGGGGTATGCTCGAGGCATGAACGGGTACGACGGAAGCAAGGACGACCTGCGCAAGCGGTTGAATCGCGTCGAAGGCCAGGTGCGGGGGATCTCCCGGATGGTTGATGAGGACAAGTACTGCATCGACATCCTTACGCAGGTCTCTGCGGCGACGAAGGCCCTGGAGACGGTGGCGTTGTCGTTGCTGAGCGATCATCTGAGTCACTGCGTCGCTCAGGCAAGTGCTGAGGGTGGCGACTTCGCAGCGGAGAAGGTTCGTGAGGCCAACGAAGCCATCGCCCGCCTGGTTCGTTCATGACCACACGTCTGTTTAGTAAAGGAGAACACCATGACTGATCGCATCGAGCTGGGACTGACGGATGCGAACGCTGGTTGCGCATGCTGCGCTGCCCCATCGAACACAGAGACAGCCGTCCACGACGATTCTGCGGTCACATCGGAGGTGCTCGTCGACGGGATGACATGCTCGCATTGCGCATCGAGCGTCAGTGAGGAGCTGGGCGCTGTCGACGGTGTCGAGTCCGTCACCGTGGATCTCAACGCGGGTGGCACCTCCCGGGTGACCATCCGCAGCACCGCCCCGGTTGACCCCGCCGCTGTGAAGGCTGCGGTGGAGGAGGCCGGCTACGCTCTCGCGACCAGCCAGCCCTGAGTTGCATCTGTCGGCGTCCGGCTTACCCCGGGCGCACCTGAGCAAGGAGTCTCCGATGAGCCAGCACGACGAACACACCGATCACACCGCGCACCGCAACCACACGGCGGCGGCAACGACGGAGCACGACCATGGGGCGATGAGCCACGATCACGCTGCACCGCACGAAGACACCGGGCACGGCGGCCACGAAGATCACGCCGGTCACGGCGGGCATGGCGGCCACGGGGATCATGTGGGGCAGTTCCGGCGCCTGTTCTGGATCATGCTGCTCCTCGCCGTGCCGGTGGTCGGATTCTCGACGATGTTCTCGATGATCCTGGGGTACCCGCTGCCGGACGCGGCGTGGGTCGCGTGGGTGTCACCGGCTCTCGGAACGGTGATGTACGTGTGGGGCGGTGCCCCGTTCCTGACCGGTGCGGTCGGTGAACTTCGTGCCCGCAAACCGGGGATGATGCTGCTGATCGCCCTCGCGATCACCGTGGCGTTCCTCGCCTCCTGGGGGGCGAGCATCGGGCTGCTGCACCACGAGCTGGATTTCTGGTGGGAGCTGGCGCTGCTGATCGTGATCATGCTGCTCGGCCACTGGATCGAGATGCGTTCCCTCGCCCAGACGACGTCGGCGTTGGATTCCCTCGCCGCATTGCTGCCCGACGAGGCGGAGAAGGTCGACGGAGACACCACTGTCACCGTCGCACCGGCTGATCTGCAGGTCGGAGACGTGGTGGTGGTGCGTCCGGGCGGGCGGGTCCCCGCGGATGGGCGGATCGTGCAGGGTTCGGCCAGCATGGACGAGTCGATGATCACCGGAGAGTCTCGGCCGGTGCGCCGCAGCGATGGTGACCCGGTAATCGCTGGAACCGTAGCCACCGATTCCGGGGTGCGGGTAGAGATCACCGCCATTGGTGAAGACACCGCACTCGCGGGCATCCAGAAACTGGTCACGGAGGCGCAGAGTTCATCGTCGCGGGCGCAACGACTCGCGGATAAGGCAGCGGGGTGGCTGTTCTGGTTCGCGCTCGGCGCTGCCGCGATCACCGCGATTGTGTGGACTCTCGTCGGCCAGCCCGAGGCAGCCGTGATCCGCACCATCACCGTGCTGGTCATCGCCTGCCCGCACGCGCTGGGTCTCGCGATCCCACTGGTCGTGTCGATAGCGACCGAACGCGCCGCCCGTGGAGGTGTGCTGATCAAGGATCGTCTCGCCCTGGAGAGCATGCGCACCGTCGACACGATCCTGTTCGACAAGACCGGCACGCTCACCAAGGGCACCCCCGCCGTGACCGCGATCGATCCCGTCACAGGGGCCGACGCCGATCAGCTGCTCGCGTGGGCGGCGGCCGCGGAAGCGGACTCCGAGCACCCCCTCGCCCGTGCGATCGTCAACGCAGCGAAAGAGAAGAACCTCACCGTTCCGCGATCGACCGATTTTGAATCCTCCCCCGCCGTGGGGGTGCGTGCCCGTGTCGACGGACACGTCGTGCAGGTCGGCGGCCCGTACATGCTCGAGCAAGAACACGCCGCCGAGCTGCCGGTTGCCGACGAGTGGCGCGGTGAGGGTGCGATCATCCTCCACGTGCTCGTCGACGGTCAGGTGACGGGCGCGCTGCGCCTCGCGGATGAAATCCGCTCCGAGTCGCGTCACGCGGTCGTTGCGCTTCACGAGCGCGGCGTGCAGGTGGTCATGATCACCGGTGACGCTGACGCGGTCGCCGCGTCCGTCGCCGGCGAGCTGGGTATCGACCGGTACTTCGCCGGGGTCCGTCCGGAGGACAAAGCCTCCAAGGTGAAAGAACTGCAAAACGAAGGCCGCAAGGTCGGGATGGTCGGTGACGGCGTGAACGACGCCCCCGCCCTCGCCCAGGCAGACGTAGGGATTGCGATCGGTGCAGGAACGGACGTTGCGATCGCCTCCGCAGGTGTCATCCTCGCCAGCGACGACCCCCGATCGGTGATCTCCGTGATTGAGCTGTCGCGGGCCAGTTACCGGAAGATGAAACAGAACCTCTGGTGGGCCGCCGGGTACAACCTTCTCTCGGTGCCGTTGGCTGCCGGTGCGCTCGCCCCCGTCGGGTTCGTGTTGCCGATGTCGGTCGGTGCAGTGTTGATGTCACTATCCACGATCGTTGTCGCGCTGAATGCGCAGTTGCTGCGACGGCTGAACCTCAGCCCGGACGCCGTCGTCGACAAGTAGGCGCATGGGCGGCGGCGACGTACCCTGGAAGAAAGGGAGGTGGGACAGTGTTGACGACGATCGCACGGCGCGTGCATGACCAGCGCACCCTCACCCGCACCCTGCTGACCGTCGTCGCCGTCGCCTTTTCCGTGATCTTCGGGCTTCTGGCGATGCACTCGATGAACACGCACACCATGCCCTCCGGGCACAGCGAAACCATCGCGGTCGCACCCGCGCATGCCGACGCTCACCCCGCACACGCCTCAGGCGAAGCTGCAGCGATGGATGAGACGGGCTGTGCGACGTGCTCTGACGATCACGGCATGTCGTGGATGGCCTGCGTTCTCGCGCTCCTCATCGCCGTAGTGCTGGTCACCCGGCCGCCCGCCTGGTGGCGCTCACTCACCGAAACCCCTGGTCCGCTCCTTTCACGTTTTGCGCTTCGCGGCGCGCTGTACCCGCTGCGGCCGCCGTCTCTCACCGTTCTCTGCATCAGTCGCACCTGCTGGCTGGCATGCCCGTTCTATGGGCAACGCCCCCTCGCCCAGCCTGTCTCGCTGGGCACCATCATCGACTCTTGGAGAGAACCATCATGAAGACCCGTTTTGCGGCGACCGCCGCACTCACTCTCACTGCTGTGCTCGCCCTTGCCGGCTGCGCTGGAAACACCTCCGGCGGAGGCGATATGCCCGGCATGAATCACGAGAGCAGCAGCTCCGCCCCGGCGTCGGCGGACGCCAATGACGCCGACATCATGTTCGCCAGCATGATGAAGGAGCACCACGCTCAGGCCATCGAGATGTCTGACATGCTCCTCAGCAAGGACGGCGTCAACGAGCGCGTCGCCGCCCTCGCGGAAGAGATCAAGGCAGCGCAGGGCCCCGAAATCCAGAAGATGGAGCAGTGGCTCGAAGAGTGGGGCGCTGATACCTCCAACATGGAAGGCATGGACCACGGCGGCGGCATGATGTCCGACGACGACATGCAGGCCCTCGAAGATGCCACCGGGGCGGACGCCAGCCGTCTGTTCCTCGAGCAGATGATCGAGCACCACCAGGGTGCCGTCGAAATGGCCCAAGACGAAGTCGACAACGGCCAGAACAGTGACGCGGTCGCCCTGGCCGAGACGATCATCGAGGCACAGACCACGGAGATCGCCACGATGAAAGACCTCCTCGACACACTCTGATCTACCTTCGGGGGTGCGGCGCTCGCCCGCACCCCCGAACTGGCCTTCTCGCAGTAACCCACGCCACCGCGCTGGTGCCATGTCGCGACTCTCATTCGCGTACCGCTCGCGCACCTGCATGCATTTCTTCACGTCGGAGTCTCATGAACCGCCACTCGCCCCTACCCGCTTTCGCGATCGCTCTCGCAGCCGTCGCCCTCACCGGCTGCGCCGTGCCGCAGGCCTCCGGCACCAACGCGGTCCCCCCCGTTATCCAACACATTCACGGTGTTGCCGCTGACCCCCGCGGTGAGGACCTCTTCATAGCCACCCACGGAGGACTCTTCACCCTCACTCCTGAAGGTGCGATCGCCGGTCCCATCGGAGGCCACGATTTCGATGCGATGGGCTTTACCGTCCTCGACGACGCCCTCTTCGCATCCGGTCACCCGGGCACACAGACACCCGCAGAGCTCGGCTCCCCGAACCTAGGTGTCATTCGTAGTGACGACTTCGGCGAATCGTGGTCACCGATCGCCCTCACTGGCAGTACGGACTTCCATGTCCTCACCGCCGGACCAGACGGCACTCTCTACGGGATCGCCTCCGATGGCGTCGATCTGCTCATCAGCACTGACGACGGTCTCGAATGGACCCGCGGCGCAACACTTGCCGCGGCAGACCTCGCCGCCACCGGCGACGGTCTCTACGCCGCCGCGGAAGAAGGACTGCTCCTCAGCACCGACAACGGCGCCACCTTCACCCCCGTCGCCGACGCCCCGCTGCTCTACACACTCGACGCCAAACCCAATGGCTCGCTCGCAGGAGTCGGAACCGACGGTGCCCTCTGGTCACAGAACACCGAAGGAACATGGCAACGCCTCGACGCGCTTCAAGGGGCCGCTCAGGCCTTCACCGCGATCGATGACGAACGCTTCATCGTTGTCGACGACCGCGGCATCGTCCAGATCACAGCCGACGACACAACCATCCTCGCCCCCGCCCGGTAGAGAACGCCACCACCAGAACGGCCACCCATGGTCCCCCGCCGCAATCCCTTCCGACGCATATCCGTCTTCATCGCGTGCGCCACAGTCCTCGCCCTGCTTCTCGCCCTTGCGAGCTTCTACCTCATCGGAGCCATATTCAGATGACCCGCCACCTGCACCCAGCTCGGCACCGTCCACGAGCACACGTTCCCACGCGCACCAGCCACATGTCCCCACAGCGGCGTCACGATCGCCTCGTACGTATCGGGGCCTTCCTTCTCCTGGCCGCCGTCGCACTGATCGCAACTCATCTCCTCATCGACACAACCGTTCCAGACCAACGGTCACTCTGGGCATACACGCTCGGAAGCTACGAAACAGCGTTCATCCTCGCGATCGTCGGACTGGCGCTCGTGCTGCGTGAACCCCCGGGAGGCGCGGATGAATCTCAATGACTACTGGACCAACGCCTTTTGGTCCGTCATCCCCACGATCGCCGTCGTCGCAGCATTCTGGTTCGTCCTGCGGTCCATCATCAGAGCCGACCGCAACGAACGAAAAGCACACGCCAAGATCGAGCAACAACTCCGCGCGGAACGAAACCATCCTCGCCAACTCGCATCGGCGGACGACGAGCGAGACCCGCTACCTGAACGCCGGAAACGTCTGCCGAAAGCAGATACCGGCGAACGTTAACGGCGGGCGCACGATGACGGGCGACGCGAACTCGCCGGAAACGATCGTTATCGGCAGAGCATGGCACTTAGAGAATCACAGGCCGAGCGGTTCAGTCAGTCCAGGTGGGGGTCGTCTCGAGGGCGCCCTTGACGATGAAATAGCGCTTGCGCCTTCGGAGCTGATAGTCGTCATCTCCCCAGTAGACGGACTTCGTGCGGAGGATCCCGAAGCGCTCTAGCTCCTTCGTCGCTCGGGTCCAGGTGTCATCGGAGAGTCCGTACTGTCGCTTGCGGTGCCCGTCCATTAGGGCACCGTCAGGGTCTTTTTCGCCGCCGTTGAGTTCGAGAAGCGCCATGAGGACGGCTATCGCTTTCCCGCTCAGACGCAGGATCCACATGTTGGTCCATAGCGAGAAGGGCACCCCAACCCACCGGGCCCCGTTCCCTTCCCACTCATCCCCTGAGCCGTCAGGATGTAGGAGGAGCAGCCCCGGTTTTCCGTCAGGCTGCGGCTGTGACCTGATGAAATTTTCGGCCTTCAGCCACTTCATCGCGTCGTTGGCTCGACGGGGCCCCGTGTCGGGAGACAGATTCATCAGCCGCGCCAGCGATTGTGTCGGCCGATCTGGGAGTGTGTGCGGAGCTTTCGTTGCCTGCATAACCAGGGTCATGTGCAGTTTCAGCCGAAGCTCATGGGATTGCAGCATCCGCGCAGCGGACGGGGTGCGATCGCCGCGCTTCACGTAGGCGATGGGAAAGTTGACGCTCGACTTGCGCTGTGACCGCTCGACCGCGCGCCCCATCGATTCGATTGCCTCTGAGGGAACGTCCATCCGGCACTCCAGAAAACTAATTGACGTTTTCAGCGGAGTGATAAGCACTCCGGGGGTACCCGGCATCCCTGGGGTACTGTCTTTCTCTTAACATACCGCCCAGGCGACGGTCTTGCTCCGCTGAAACCGTCGAATCAGTCTTGCGAAAAAAGCCTCTACCGCCGCTCGATCCGCACTCCGTCCCCGCTAAACCCGGGGCCGACCAAACTTGCCGCCGACGCACCCTGCGTCGAGAGTGGTTTCAAGCAGAAGCCCCTCCGTCCGCCAAGACCAGGAGGGGCATCCCGAAGAGAAAGGAGAACCCGATGAACACAGGCTTCCGAATCACCATCACCGTCACTGTATCCGGAATCACGGTAACGATCGAGCCCTTGTAGCTGGGCCGGAGGGGTGGGCAGAGATGCCGACCCCTCCGGCGGTCTTCTCGATCAGCCGACGCGCTCAGGGTTCGCCGCAGGGTAGCCGATCTACAGATTGGATACCCGTGTTCCCAGAAATCATCAACATCGTGGCCGACCTCCTGGCCATCGCGTTGGCGCTTCCGATGCTCTTCCCACCGAAGGACGACTCACCCGAGGCATAGCGCCTGACCTGGCAAATCTTCGAATGTCGAGCGATACGCGCATACTTGACTATCGATAGTTTGTTCACACAGTCAGGAGGCAGAATGCTTGCGACTCTGCCTCGGATGGTCGATGCGGATACGGTATCGACCATCCTCGCCGCCCCTGTCGCGGTGGCGTGCGGGTTCCCTTCACCTGCGCAGGACTACTACGAGGGCCCGATAGACCTCACAGCCATGCTCGTCGACGATCAGGCGGCGACGTTTATCGTTCGGGCATCGGGCCACTCGATGACAGGCGCCGGCATCAGCGACGGTGACGAGCTGCTGGTAGATCGTTCGAAACATGCACGCCACGGCGACATCATCGTGGCGGTTCTTGATGGAGAGCTGACGGTCAAGCGGCTTGAGCAGACGCCTACGGGCGTCATCCTGCGATCTGAGAACGCGCAGCATCCGGACATCGTTGTTCCGGAGCTCAGCGACCTCCAGGTGTGGGGGGTCGCTACGTATGTGATCCATCATCTGCGGTGATCGCTCATGCTCGCGCACGTCGACGTCAACTCCGCCTACGCCTCTTTCGAACGGGTCTTTGATCCGTCTCTGGAGGGTCGGCCGCTGGTCGTCCTGAGCAACAACGACGGCATGGTGGTCGCGGCCTCGAAGGAGGCGAAAGCTCTCGGCTTGGATCTCGGCAAACCTTGGTTCGAGCTGCGCCCGCACGCGCAGCGCTATTGGTAGCGCGCGTTATTGAGCCTCGCGCTATTGAGCCTCGATTTCGTATGCCGTTCAGCAGCAGGTCTCGGGTCCGCAGCAGTTGCTGGACGGCTCGACGCTGCGAGCGGGCTGGGGCCGCTCGAGAATCCCGGTGATCACGGTGCGACCGAGCTCGAAGGCGTCGCTGACGGGGAGGGTCTGCGCGCCGGGGTGTTCGGTGAGCCAGCTGGCAGCGTCCTGCGGGGAGGTGAAGTAGTGGACCTGGTTGCAGAACGAGGAGCGGATCGATGGCGTGTCTGCGGCATTCACGAGGGACATCACCGCGGTCGCCGGTTCGACACTGGTGACGCCGACGGTCGGGTCGACGCTCACCCGGATCGTGTCGCCGCTGGTTGGGGAGATCGACTCGATGCGGGCGGGGCGGTCCAGGAGGGCGGGGAAGATCAGGGTGTCGAACGCGCACCAGGTGTAGAGCTCTTCACCGGAGACGGTGAACCGGTGCCTGGTGGGGCGCAAGGTGAGGCCCTGGCCGATGATCCGGCCCTGGCCGTCGTACTCGGTGTCCGGCGTAGCGGCCAGGCGGGCTCGGACCTCGTCGACGGGGAGCTTTACGGCGCCCGCGAGGTCGTCGATGGTGACCGGGTCACCGTCGACGAGTAGTCGCAGCAACGGGACCAGCAGGGCTTCTTCATCGAATCGGGCGAGCCGGTCGGACAGATCGGTCGTGAGGTCAGTCATGGGCATTTTCTCCGGTTTCGTGGGTGATGAAGCGGGTTGGTCCGTGCTCAGGCGCAGCAGGACAGCATCGAGACGTCGGTGGTGAAGGCTTTCGCGACGATGCGGATGCCCTCGGCCATGGTCAGGTACGGGGCCCACGCGTCGGCGACCTCCGTGATGGTCTTACCGAGGATATGGACGCCCGCGGCGGCGAGCTCGCCGGCGTCCCGGGCGACGGCGGTGAGGCCGAGAATCTCACCGGTGTCGGCGTTGGCGACCATCTTGATGAACCCGCGGGTGTCTCGGTTCACGACCGCCCGCGGCACGTACTCCAGGGGAAGGACGCGGCAGTCGCAGCGGATCCCGGCCGCGAGGACTTCCTTCTCGGTCATCCCGACCGAGCCGATCGCGGGACTGGTGAACGTGACACGCGGCATCCGCGTGTAGTCGACGGACTCGTGTGCATCGGCGAAGGCGTTCTCGGCGACCATCGTGCCGTGCCGGGCGGCGACGTAGACGAACTCGGGATGCCCGGTCGCATCCCCGGCCGCCCACACGCGAGGATTCGAGGACTGCAGGTCGCCGGTGACTAGGACCTGCCCGGCGTCGCCGGTATTCACTCCCACTACATCCAGGTTGAGACCCTGCGTGACCGGGCGGCGTCCGAGCGCGACGAGGATCTCGTCGGCACGGAACTCCTGCTTACTGCCCAAGACTTCGGCCGTGACGACGATCTGACCGGTCGCCACGTCCCGGGCCACGCGTGTGGGAACAGCGCGGCGGACCACCCGGATGCCCTCGTCGGCGAAGACCTCCTGCAACGCTTTGGAGACCTCTGGCTCCTCCTTCGACGCCAGCCGGGACCGCACCAGGAGGGTCACCTTCGCGCCGAGCCGGGCGAACAACTGGGCCATCTCCAGTGCCACATAGCCACCGCCGAGCACCAGCAGCGAGTCCGGGACCTTGTCCAACTCCATCGCCGATGTCGAGGTCAGGAAGTCGACCCCGTCCAGCCCTTCGATCGGTGGGGCCCAGGGGCGCGCGCCCGTGGCGATCAGGTAATGCGCCGCCTCGACCGTTTCGACCCTGCCGTCCGCGGCCGTGACTTCCAGCACCGGTGCATCCGGGGTGCCGGCAAAGGCCGCATCACCCTGATGGTTCTGCCAGCCGTAGGCATCGGCCACGTCGACGTACTTCTCGCTCCGCATCGCCTCCACCAGATCCTGCTTCCCGGCGATCAGCGCCGGCATGTCCACCAGGTCCGCGGTGGCGGCGATCCCCGGGAACCGGGAACCGGCGTCGGCGGCCACATGGCGTGCCTCAGCGGCCGCGAGCAGCGCCTTGGACGGTACGCATCCGGTGTTCACACACGTGCCACCGAACGTGCCACGCTCGATCATCACCACCGACTTACCCAGCATCGTGGCGCGGATCGCGGCGGCGAACGCCCCGCCACCCGACCCGACAATCGCGAGATCAAACGTCGACTGCATCCGATTCCTCCCTGGAGTACTGAAAATCCTGCTGATACAGTCATCATGAACCTTCCAGCATGGGGGAAGGTCAAGAGGTGCGTGCAACATGCGCAGAGGAGCGAGGAACATGCGGATCGGAGAACTCGCCGACGCGGCCGGCACGACCACGAAAACGCTGCGGTTCTACGAAGACCAAGGGCTCCTACCGTCCGCCGAGCGGACACCCGCAGGCTACCGCGACTACACGGCCGATGCCCTCACTCGGATCGGCTTCATCCACCGCGGGCAAGCCGCAGGCCTCACACTCGCCCAAATCCGGCAGATCCTCGACATCCGCGACCACGGTCAAGCACCCTGCGGTCACGTCCGGGACCTGCTCGATACGAGGCTCGCCGATATCGACCAGCAGATCGCGCAGCTCAACGACCTGCGCAACACCCTCGCCGGGCTCCGCGACCACGCCGAACACGTCGAACCCGACACATGTAGTTCTGTCGACGTATGCCGATACCTATAGCCGAAGCCGACCGTCCAAGGACTCCGCTGACAGGGCGTAGGGTCATGGTTCAGAGAGTCGGCAAAGGCATGCCGACTCGTTCGATGACTGCGGTGGCGTAGGCGTTGTTGTTCGCGCCGATCGCGTTGGACCAGGCGATTGCGGAGGAGATGTCCAACCCCGTCAGGCGACTGAGAACGACTGGTGGGAGTTCCTGCGCGAGGGCGATCAACGCGCTGGTGCGTGCTAGTCGTGGAGGGATGCCGACGGCGCGGAGCCGGCTGTTGAGCGTGTCGGGTGCCATATGATGGCCGGCGCGGGCTCCCGGATAGACCCACTCCTGTTCGATGCTCTCCACGAACATCCGGGGCGCGGTGCGATTGCTGGCCGCTCCGGCGGCGGCCGGGGCGAGCTCGGCAGGGAGCACGAGAGGTTCCGTCCCGAGACGGACGATCACGGCCTGATCGGTGACGGCGACGTCCTCCGCACGCAGCTGGACGATCTTCGCTGCGCGGACGCCGAACATGAGCATCAGCCCCGCGGCGAACTTCGTATGCGGATCGATGGACGCGTCGGAGGTGACGTCGGCGAACAATCGCCAGCGTTCGTCGTCGCTCAGCGCCTGCGGATTCAGGCCTCCGGACGACGGGCGTGGGGCCGCGAGCTGGCGGGAACTTCCGTCCCGTCCCGCCCATGTCAGGAAATGGTGCAGGAACGGGCGGGGGCCGCCGACGAGCCATTCATCGACGTCTGCCTGGGCGAGTGATGCGAGCGAGCCGCTGCGACCGTGAACCCACGCCAGGAGCTCGATGATCCCCATAATCTCGATCCGTCGCCAGGACAGCTGTCCTGAGCGGGAGGGCATCGTGTTCCGTCGCAACGCGCGAAGGTGCCGCCAGCGCGCATACTGGGTGACGGTGCGTCGCTCGCTCGGGTCGGGGATCTCGGCAAGTGCATCAGGGAGCCAGAGTTCGAACCGGGCGAGCAGCTCGTCCCGCGGTGGCAGCAGCCCATGATCGATGAGCACGGACCGGACTGCTCGGGTCTGGAACTCGGATCCGGCCTCGTCGAGGTAGGCGTGGGTGCACAGGCGCGGATCGGCGAGAACCCGGGTGATCAGGGTGCAGGCGACGGTACCGCGCTCGAAGGCGTAGATAATCTTCGAGGGAGCACCCTGGAACCACCGCTCGCGCAGGTGAGCGATCCGAGCGTCGGAGGCTGCGAGGTCGTCGGGGATCATCTCGCGGATCATTTGGTCGGCGCGACAGTGCGGGCAGAGCTTCGCGATCAACCGGGTCACGGTCCCGCAACTCGTGCAGGGGCGGAACGACTCTGGCTGGCGGGGGTAGCAGAGCGGGCAGAACGGACGGCCCTCGATCCGACCATTCACGAGCCGGTCGTCGCCGCAGCTCGTGCAGGTCTCGATAATCGGCGGGACGCAGGCCCAGCAGAGGTAGCCGGAGCCATCTTCGGCGCGTCGGTGGCGCAACCGGACCTCCCCGCAGCTCACGCAGGGTTGGCGAGGGTCGGTCTCAACCCACCAACGCACCACGAGGGTAGATGATGCGTTGTCGTGGAGGCTGGGATGAGTGTGGTGACGTCGCTGCCAGCGGCAGTACAGGACGTCGTGTGGCAGGCATGGGGCGAGGGCGAGTCACTGCGGCGGATCGCCGATCGGGCCGGCGTCCCGTCGCATCACGTGCGCCGGTACTTGCTGCGTCATGGTGGGGTGCGACCCGCGTTGCCGAGACGCTCCCCACGGCATCTGAGTCCAGGTGAGCGGGAAGAGATCTCGCGTGGGATCGCTGCTGGTCTTTCTGCCCGGGCGATCGCCGAAGGGTTGGGGCGGTCGGCGTCGACGGTCTCGCGCGAGATCGCCCGCAACGGCGGCTCGAGAATTGCGCCGGTCGATGAGCAGATCCGACGCAGGCGTGCGAGCTGTAGCTGAGGAATGAAGCCGGGGCAGGCAATGAGAATCGGCGACTGTGATGTGTCTCTGCGAGACCGCCCACCGGGGATACCCCTTCGAGTCAGGAGGGCGACCAGCGTGGGCGTGGCGCCGGTCTGGGCGCAGCCACGATCACATCGGGCTTGTCACGTGGACGATCCTGAGTGGGCCTTCTTCAGGTGTGGGCGTCTCGAACCCGTCGATGTACGCGATCGCTCGCTCGCGCGACACAGCGATGTCGTCCGGGCCGGAGTTCTCGCGCTGGGCCAACCTGTCCAGGAGGATCGACCGCCTGGTGTCCAGGTAGTAGACGACCGGGACGACGCCGAGGGGGGCGCAGAGCCGCCTGAACTCATCGCGCGAGGCACGGGACCAGAACGAGGAGTCCACGACGACGCCCTTCCCCTGCTTCACACAGTCGACGAGCTTGTCCTGGAGCGTTCCGTTGACGACCTGGCGCGCGTCGTCGCCGATCGGGTGGGTCCGGTGCCCGAGGGCCCACGCCTCGCCGTCGAACGAGACCCTGACATAGCCCCGGGCCTCCAGGCCACGCGCGTAGGTCGACTTCCCCGATCCAGCCGGACCGCACATGAGGATGACCTGGTCCACGTAGCCAACCCTATGCGGGCTCAACGCAGGTGAGGGACGAAGGCGGTGACGCCCGGGTAGGAGTCGAGGCCTGCATGATCACCTACGGCCGGCATCACCCGGAAATCCGCTTGACCATACCGCCGTGCCGTAAGCCGATCCCCTACCGAGACACCCCGCGCACGCCCACGCGGCGAGCCTGTGAGTTGGGGCGTTAAATGTCGCGCTCCTTTCGGCGTTACCTGTCATCGGAAATTTCAGGCGAGCTGATCTTTCCGCTATCCGCCCTCGTGCTGAAGGCCATGGGAGGGCCGGCATTCTTGCCCAAGAAGCACCCCTCCAACGCGCTCGCTATGCAGAGCGCGTTCACCGTGCCGCTCGGGCTGCTCGTGGCGATCGCCCTCGGCACCCTCGCGCCCTCATTGTTCTTCCCGGCCTCGCTCATCATCGTGGGCGCTCACTACCTCACGTTCATCTCGCTTTACGGGATGCGCCTGTATGGCGTCCTGGCCGGTGTCCTTGTCGCAGTCGGCGCGGCAGCGATCTTCGTCGTCCCGACGCTGCGGGACGCCAGTGGTTGGATCGGTGCTGCGGTGCTCCTCGTCTCAGCGATTCCTCTCTTCATCAGCCACCGGGCCGAGGAGGCAGCATCTGTGAGCGTTACGAGGCAAGTGTTCGAATCCAGCTGATCGCGGCGTGGATGAGGACGGCTGCGCGGTAGATGACCGCGTGCTTGTCGTAGCGGGTGGCGAGCCCTCGCCATTGCTTGGTGTGGCAGAATCGGCGCTCGATCACGTTCCGGTTCCTGTAGTCGGCGGCGTCGAGTCCGACCGGGCGGCCGCCTCGTGACCCGCCACGCTTGCGATGACCCTTCTGGTCGTCGGGCTCGGGGATCGCGGCCTTGATTCCACGGGAGCGCAGATGGCCGCGGATCGCGCGGGACGAGTACGCCTTGTCGGCGCGGACCGCCTCGGGTCGGGTGCGCGGCCTACCGGTGTCGCGGCCGACGCGCAGGTGCGCCATCAGCGGCAGGAACATCGGCGAGTCCCCGGCCTGCCCGGGCGTGATCAGCGTGACCAGAGGGAGTCCGTTGCCGCGCGTCGACGACGATCTCGGCGGTGATCCGGTCGCTGATCGACCAGCCGACGATGCGGCGGCTGAACGCGTCGATGACGGCGGCGCAGTAGACCTATCCGTCTCTCGAGCGGTGCTGTGTGATGTCGCAGAACCAGAGCCGGTTGGGCGCGTCAGCGCGGAACTGCCGCTTCACGAGGTCCTCGTGCGTGGCGGTGTCGGGCTTCCAGCCGCGCCGCTTCCGGCGGTGCGAGACTCCGGCCAGCCTGCCCAGTCGCATCAGCCGCGCGAGACGCGCTTGCGGCTGACGTGAACGCCGAGTCCGAGCCGGAGCTCGGCGAGCACCCGCGGAGCACCGTAGGTTTCCCGCGAGTCAGAGTGGATCCGGCGGATCGTGGTCGTCAGTTCCGCATCCGCGATCGCGCGCCGTGACGGCGGCCGGCTCGCCCATTCACCCGGTTCCGGCGCCGCAACTCGACGAGCTCCTTGTGCTCGTCGGTGGTGACCCCGGCCTTGCGGCCGGAGTCGACAGCGTCACGGTTCATCCAGTTCCGAAGGCAGGATTCGCTGATCCCGAGGTCACGCGCGGTCTGCGCATCGGGATTGCCCTGAGCAACAAGATCGAGGGCTCGACGCCGGAACTCCGGCGGGTGGGCAGCAGGCATGTCACGGACTCCTTCCGAGACGATCATCGCCTCAAAGTCGGTGTCCGGAAAAGCGGGTCAGGCTCCGTTCGTCAGGCAAATGTCTTGCGAAATGTCTACGTGGGGTCCATGCTGGCGCCAGAACGAGTTTCGTTCGCGCCTCTGCTTGGACCACATCGTCCTGGTGGGTTCTACACCTCCGACCGTCGAACAAACATCGGCAGTGGAGTTATAGCGACTCAGCGTAAATGGGAGGGGGTGGTGAGATGGTGACCTCATGTGCGGACCTGCGCATCGCTCAGCAGATGGATCCGCGCTCGATGTGGGTCGATCTGTCCCGAGAGGGCGACGAGTACGTTCCTGAGGCGAACCTGCCAGGCATCGACTCGGAGTCCATCGAGCTGGGTGGGCGGCCAGCCGCTCACCATCCGCGCGGTCAGCGGCCCAGTCCGGGACCGCCGGCGCGAAGTGGTTCACCGCCGAACGGCCCCCACGGGCAATTCATGCGGCTGCTGGGACTGGCGCCCGGCATCGACAGCGACAGCGTCACCGCCAGCTGCGACCTGGGCGTCCTGCGGGTGGTGATGCCCATCGAGCAGCCCGCCGTCAGGAAAGATCCCCCTGAAGCAGCCTGCTTCCTGACTCTGGGCACTCAGCCCTGCGCCTGCGCCGATCCTGGCGCGCTCTTTGACGACCCCTGCAACGTGTCTCACGCGACAAGAAAGGAACAACCATCATGGCCAAGGCAGTAGGAATCGATCTGGGAACCACGAACTCCGTTATCGCCGTCTGGGAGGCCGGCGAGGAGAAGGTCATCCCGAACGTGGAGGGAGCCCGCACTACCCCGTCGGTGGTCGCTTTCACCGAGGACGGTGAACGGCTGGTGGGGCAGCTTGCCCGCCGGCAGAGCATCCTCAACCCGAAGGGCACCATCTCGTCCGCCAAGCGGTTCATCGGCCGGTCCTTCGACGAGATCAAGGAGGAAGCCAACGCCGTCGGCTTCGACGTCGTGGAAGGCCCCAACGGCGAAGCACGGTTCAACATCCGCGGCAAGCAGTACGCGCCGGAGGAGATCAGCGCCCAGGTGCTGCGCAAGCTCGTCGACGACGCCAGCAAGTTCCTCGGCGAGAAGGTGACCGAGGCCGTCATCACCGTTCCCGCCTACTTCAACGACGCCCAACGCACCGCGACCAAGGACGCCGGACGCATCGCCGGGCTCGAGGTGCTGCGCATCATCAACGAGCCCACCGCCGCCGCACTGGCGTACGGAATGGACAAGAAGAACCACGAGACCATCCTGGTTTTCGACCTCGGTGGCGGCACGTTCGATGTCAGCCTCCTCGACGTGGGCGACGGGGTCGTCGAAGTGCGATCCACCGCGGGTGACACTCACCTGGGCGGCGACGACTTCGACCGCCGGCTGGTGGACTACTTTGCCGACGAGTTCAAGAACGAGAACGGCATCGACCTGCGCAACGACCCGCAGGCGCTGCAGCGACTGTTCGAGGCGGCCGAGAAGGCGAAGGTCGAGCTCAGCTCGGTGTCCCAGACCCAGGTCAGCCTGCCCTTCATCACCGCCGACGCCAGCGGACCCAGGCACCTCACCATGACCGTGAAGCGGTCCAAGTTCGAAGACCTCACCGCTGACCTCGTTGAGCGGTGCCTCGGTCCGGTGCGTCAGGCGATGGCCGACGCGAAGGTCAGCGAGAACGATATCGACGAGGTCATCCTCGTGGGCGGTTCCACCCGCATCCCCGCTGTCCAAGCGCTCGTCAAGCGGCTCACCGGCGGCAAGGAGCCGAACATGACGGTGAACCCCGATGAGGTGGTCGCTGTGGGCGCCGCCATCCAGGCGGGCGTCCTCAAGGGCGACGTCGACGACGTGCTGCTGCTGGATGTCACCCCGCTGTCGCTGGGTGTGGAGACCCGCGGTGGCGTGATGACGAAGATCATCGAACGCAACACCACCATCCCCGCCCGACGCAGCGAGGTGTTCTCCACGGCCGAAGACAACCAGCCGTCGGTGGAGATCGTCGTCCTGCAGGGCGAGCGGGAGAACGCCGCAGACAACCGGGTGCTGGGCCGGTTCCAGCTCACCGGCATCCGCCCCGCTCCTCGCGGTGAAGCGCAGGTGGAGGTCACCTTCGACATCGACGCGAACGGCATCCTGCACGTGACGGCGAAGGACAAGGACACCGGCACCGAGCAGGGCATCACCATCAGCGACACCTCGAATCTGGACCAGGGCGAGATCGACCGGATGATTAAGGAAGCCGAGCAGCACCGTGCTGACGACCAGGCGCTGCGCCAGGCCGTGGACGCCCGCAACGAGCTGGACTCCGCCGCCTACCAGGTCGAGCGGGTACTGCGTGAGCTCGGCGACGCTGCACCGGAGCACGAGCGTGCCCGCGCGGAGCTGCTCATCACGCAGGCCCGCGAGGCAGTGCAGAACAACGTCGGCGAGCAGGAAGCGAAAGAGCGCACCGGCGAGCTGCTGCAGGTTGCGCAGTCCCTTGCTGCGGCCCGCGCGAACGCCAGCCACGCTGAGCAGCCCGCTCAGGACGACGAAGACGACGTCGTCGACGCCGAATTCGACAAGTAGCACGGAGGGAGGATCGCGATGGTCGAGGAGCAGAACGAGGACACGCGGGCCGTGGACCTGCTGAACGACGACCTCACCGACGTGTCCCCGGAGGAGATCCGCGCCGCGCAAGCAGCGGTCGCCGCCCAGTTGGAGACGGCCGAGGACCGGTGGCGCCGGGCGGCGGCGGACTACGACAACCTCCGCAAACGGATGGCGCGCGAGATCCAGACGGTCCGCGAGCAGGAGCGGCGGCACACCGCCAAAGCCTTCTTGCCCGTCGTCGACGGGCTGGACCGGGCGCTCAGCTTCGGGGTGGACCTTGACGGGGGCGTTCTGGGTGGCATGCAGGCCATCCGGGCGCAGGCCGCTGATGCGTTGCGCGCACTCGGGTACCCCGAGATTGTCATCGACGGTGCGGAGTTCGACCCGCAGCTGCACGAGGCGGTCTCGGTGGTCGAGGATGCCAGCGTCCCGCCGCGCAGCATCCTCGCCGTCACTCGCCCCGGGTTCGGAACGCCTGAGCGGATGCTGCGACCGGCTGCGGTCGTGGTCACCCGCAGGCCGGATGAGGAGTAGGAGATGGCGGAGGATCTCTACAGCGCGCTCGGGGTCTCCCGGTCGGCGGATCAGAAGGAGATCCGCCGCGCCTACCGGGAGAAGGCCCGCAAGTTCCACCCGGACGTCAACAAGACCCCGGGGGCGGAGGAGACCTTCAAACGGATCAGTGAAGCCCACGATGTGCTGTCGGACCCGGAAACCCGCTCACAGTACGACCGGTTCGGTGAGAACTTCCGGCAGTACGCCGCCGCGGACGCGGCTCGCTCCTCCGAGCAGCCGCGCCGCAGCGGGGGCACCCGATACACGTGGAGCGGGGGCGGCGCGCAGAGCTCGAACTGGGAGGACCTCTTCGGGGGCGGCTTCGGTGGTTTCGGTCGCGGCGCCGACCACACCGCGGAGCTGGAGATCACCGTCGAGGAGGCCTACCGGGGCGGGCGTCGCACCGTGCAGGTCGCGTCCCCGTACGGCGGCGCGCAGGAGTACACCATCGACATCCCAGCGGGCGCTGTCGACGGGCAGCGGCTGCGGATCTCGGGCGCAGGCGGAGCGGGCGCCGACGGACAGGACGGGGACCTGCTGGTCACGCTGCGCGTGAAGGACAGTAAGCGGTACCGGCTCAGCGGCGCGGACATCGAAACGGACCTTCCCATCTCACCGTGGGAGGCGGCGCTGGGCGCGGATGTCAGCGTGCCCACCCCCGGCGGCCCGGTCACCGTGCACGTTCCGCCCGGCTCGTCCACTGGCAGGCGGCTCCGCCTGCGCGGGCAGGGGATGCCCCGCAGAGGACAGCCGGGAGACCTGTATGCGCGGGTGAAGGTCGTCGTTCCGCGCACTCTCAGCAAGAAGGAGAAGGAGCTGTTCGAACAGCTCCGCGACGAATCGTCGTTTGATGCCAGGAGAGGATCATGACCTCACATCACCTGCCCGTCCGTGTCGCCCGGGCCGACCTGGCGGCGACCGCCGTGGCCGCAGGTATCCACCCGGATACGCTGCGGAAGTTCGTCGAGCTGGGGCTGGTCACCGCCCACGTCGACACCAGCGGCCGGCTGTGGTTCGCCGGTACCGTCCCCGCCCGCGTGCACACCATCGTGCGTCTGCACTCCGATCTTGCCGTGAACTACGCCGGCATCGCACTCGTGCTCGACCTGCTCGCCCGCATCGAGCAGCTCGAGCAGCACCGGACCATCCGACTCGAAGGAGACACCCCATGGACATGAACTCACTCACTCAGAAGTCGCAGGAAGCGCTCACCTCGGCCCAGAGCATCGCGGTCCTGGCCGGTCAGATCGAAACGGACGAGGAGCATCTCCTGCTCGCACTGCTCCAGCAGGAGGAGGGGCTGGTTCCCCGACTTCTGCAGACAGCGGGTGCTGACGTGGAAGCGGTACGCGCCGACGTCGAAGCGGAGATCGCCCGCAAGCCCAGCGTCTCCGGGTCCTCCCCGCAGACCGGTCAGGTGTATCTGAGCCGCAGCCTCACCTCCACCCTGGAACGGGCGGAGCGGGAGGCAAAGCGGCTGAAAGACTCCTACATCTCCGTGGAGCATCTCGTTCTGGCCCTCGCCGACGACTCCTCCAACCGTGCCGCGTCCCGCGTGCTGCGCGGGCACGGTGTCACCCGGGAGAGCTTCCTCAGCGCGCTCACCAAGATCCGCGGCAACCAGCACGTCAACTCCGCCACCCCCGAGCAGACGTACGAGGCGTTGGAGAAGTACGGCCGTGACCTGGTCGCTGACGCCCGGTTGGGCAAGCTTGACCCGGTCATCGGGCGTGATGCGGAGATCCGCCGGGTCATCCAGATCCTCTCCCGCAAGACCAAGAACAACCCCGTCCTCATCGGCGAGCCCGGTGTCGGAAAGACCGCCATCGTGGAGGGCCTTGCCCAGCGGATCTTGCGTGAGGACGTGCCCGAGGGCCTTCGCGACAAGACCGTGTTCTCGCTGGACCTGTCTGCCCTGGTCGCCGGCGCGAAGTACCGGGGCGAGTTCGAGGAGCGAATGAAGGCAGTCCTGGCAGAGGTGAAGGCAGGGGAGGGACGCATCCTGCTGTTCATCGACGAGCTCCACACTCTGGTGGGGGCGGGAGCCACCGAGGGGGCAATGGACGCCGGCAACATGCTTAAGCCGATGCTCGCCCGCGGGGAGCTGCACCTCATCGGTGCCACCACCCTCGATGAGTACCGCAAGCACATCGAGAAGGACGCTGCCCTGGAACGCCGGTTCCAGACGGTGATGGTCGAGGAGCCTGACGTGGAGGACGCGATCTCCATCCTCCGCGGCCTGCGCGAACGACTGGAGATCTTCCACGGTGTCCGCATCCAGGACAGCGCATTGGTCGCTGCCGCCGTGCTGTCCCACCGGTACATCTCCGACCGGTTCCTGCCCGACAAGGCCATCGACCTCATCGACGAAGCCTGCGCGCGACTGCGAACCGAGATCGACTCAATGCCCGCTGAGCTCGACGAGCTGACCCGGCGGGTGACCCGCCTGGAGATCGAGGAAGCGGCGCTGTCGAAGGAAACGGACCCTGCCAGCAAGAAACGGCTGGAGGAGCTGCGCCGGGAACTGACCGATCTGAAGGCGGAGGCGGACTCCAAGCGCGCCCAGTGGGAGGCGGAGCGTCAAGCGATCCGCAAGGTCCAGGAGCTGCGCGGTGAGCTGGAGCGGCTGCGGCGGGAGGCGGAGGAAGCTGAGCGCTCCTACGACCTCAACCGTGCCGCTGAACTGCGGTACGGGGCTATCGCTGACGCGGAACGACGCCTGCGCGCCGAGGAGGAGCGTCTCACCTCCAAACAAGGCGGGCAGCGGCTGCTGCGGGAGGTGGTCACCGAGGACGAGATCGCCGAGATCGTCGCAGCGTGGACGGGGATCCCCGTGGCCCGGCTGCAGGAAGGTGAACGCAACAAGATCCTCACCCTGGACGCCACCCTCAAGGAGCGGGTGGTCGGTCAGGATGAGGCCATCACGCTCGTCAGCGACGCGATTATCCGTGCCCGCTCCGGCATCCGCGACCCGCGCCGACCCATCGGCTCCTTCATCTTCCTCGGCCCCACCGGTGTGGGAAAGACCGAACTGGCCAAAGCGCTCGCGCAAGCACTGTTCGACAGCGAGTCGGCGATGGTCCGGCTGGACATGAGCGAGTACCAGGAACGTCACACCGTCAGCAGGCTGGTCGGTGCACCTCCCGGGTATGTCGGGTATGACGAGGGAGGGCAGCTGACCGAGGCGGTGCGCCGCCACCCGTACAGCGTGGTCCTTTTCGACGAGATCGAGAAAGCGCACCCGGACGTGTTCAACACGCTGCTGCAGGTCCTTGACGACGGCCGCATCACCGACAGTCAGGGACGCACCGTCGACTTCCGCAACACCATCGTCATCATGACCTCCAACATCGGTGCCCATCACCTGTTGGGCTCCGATGGGGGCGCGATCCCCGACGACGTGCGAAACAGTGTGCTCGGTGAGTTGCGCGCCCACTTCCGTCCCGAGTTCCTCAACCGGGTGGACGACATCGTGGTGTTCTCGCCGCTGGGTCGTGAACAGATCCGGGACATTGTGGAGCTGCAGTTCACCGACCTGCGCTCCCGGCTGGCCGAGCGTCAGATCCGCATCGAGCTGACGCCCGCGGCACGCCAACTCATCGCCGACCGCGGCTACGACCCCGTGTACGGTGCGCGTCCGCTGCGACGCTACATCAGCCATGAGATCGAGACCCGACTGGGTCGTGCGCTGCTGAGCGGGGAGGTGATGGACGGGTCGACGGTCACGCTGGACGTGCACGACGGCGACCTCGTCTTCAACATCGCAGCGCCCGTCGAAGAGGAGGACACGGCGTGAGCGCGATTGTGACCTGCCCCAACTGCGGGAAGAAGAACCGTGTCCCCGCCGCCGCGTCGGGGTACCCGCGCTGCGGCGTCTGCAAGAGCGCCGTGCCGTGGATCGTCGATGCGGGCGATGCGGACTTCGCCGAGGTGGTCGAGAAGGCCCCGCAAGTGGTGCTCGTGGACTTGTGGGCGACCTGGTGCGGACCGTGCCGGATGGTCAGCCCTGCCCTCGAGAAGGTCGCCACGGAACGTGCCGGCAAGCTCAAGCTGGTGAAAGTGGACGTGGACGCCGCGCCGGAGACGGCCCGCAAGTTCTCCGTCCAGGCGGTGCCGACTCTGCTCATCCTCAACCAGGGGAACGTGCTCTCCCGCCAATCCGGAGCCGCCCCGCTGAACGTGCTGCTGCGCTGGGTGGACGAGGCGCTGCAGAAGAAGGCTGACTCGGCCGGTGCTGCTCGATGAGATATGTCGACCCACACGTCGCGCCGAGGATTGCGCCGAGGAGAGTGACCACGGCAGCGCCGAGGGCGGTGAGGATTCCGGTGAGGGTGGCGGTTTCGGGGGTGACCGGGATACGGGGGAAGCTCTGCAGGTTGGCGAGGATGTCCCACTGGGAGCCGGCGATCGCGGTGACGATCGCGAGGATGATCGCGATGACGATGGCCCACAGCCAGACAGCGATTCCCTGCTTGACTCCGCTGAACCGTGCCATTCGCCCGGCGACGTAGCCGCCCGCGAAATAGGAGATCAGCAGCACGAGCCCTATGGCGATCGCGCTGACGATACCGACGGTGCCCGCGTTCTCGGCGGCAGCGTCTGCGGCTTCGTCCGGCGTGGTGCCGTTGCCGAAACCGATGGCAGCCCCGACCGCTGCGACCAGGGCGGTCAAGAGCACTGTGGTGCCCATTGCCGTGAGCCAGCCGAAGAAGGCGGAACCAAATTTGAACCCGCCGAATTCGGCCTTCTCGCGTTCGTGGACGTCGGTGCGGAGAGTGTGATCGGCGTCAACAGGGACAGCTGCATGGGGGGGAGTCCTCGTCGTACACCGGCGCGCCGGGCTCCCGATACTCGTTCGAGTCGTTGCTGGTCATACGGAGAAAGTAGGCCGACGACGTGTGAGCAGGGAGGTGGTTGTCCTCCCGGAGATAGAGGCGTACTGTATGCGACCTTACATAGTAAGGCTCCGGCTCTGGCGTTGTTCGAGATCCGGCGGGCCGTGTACACCGTAAGGCTGCTCGGTGCAAGGGTCCTGATGAAGTCGGGTGCGGGGGTCTACAACAGGATTCACCGATCGGTTTGATCGGTCCGCGAGAGGAGCACTAATGTCGGACAACTATGAGACGACCAGCCCGAGCGGCTCGGACGTACGATCCCCGGATTCCTCAGGCAAGGTGGACGCTGCCAAGCAGGAAGCCTCTGACCTGAAAGACACGGCCACGTCGCAGGCGAAGGATGTTCTGGGTACGGCCAAGGATGAAGCGGCTTCTGTCGTCGGGGAGGCGAAGACTCAGGCGAAGGATCTGTACGCGCAGACCCAGCGGGAGCTGTCGGAGCAGGCCAACACGCAGCAGCAGCGCCTCGCGGGAGGTCTTCGCTCGGTCAGCGACGAACTCGGTTCCATGGCCACTAACTCCGACGGCAGCGGCGTCGCCAGCGATCTGGTCCAGCAAGTCTCGGGTCGCCTGTCCGCAGCCGCGACGTGGCTCGGTGACCGCGATCCCGGTTCCGTGCTCACGGAAGTCAAGCGTTATGCCCGCCGCAAGCCGGGCACGTTCATCCTCGCCGCAGCGATCGGCGGAATCGTCGTCGGCCGCCTCACTCGCGCTCTCGCCGCGAACGCGTCGGACGAGAAAAACGCCTCATCGGCACCAGTGTCGCCGCCGCAGCAGGTGCACCCGGACCCCTCGGTACCTGTCCCTGTCGTGAACGACCTCGGCGCGGGCGGCACCCCCGTCTACACACAGACGGCTTCTAGCCGTCCGGATCTTCTCGGGGAGGGCGGCTATGACCGACCCAACGCCGTCTGAGGCGAAGGCCGCGTCGACGTCTATCGGAGATCTGCTGGGCGAGGTCTCCCGTGACATTTCGACGCTCATGCGCCAAGAGGTCACGCTCGCCAAAGCGGAGTTGAAGGACTCGGCAACCAAGTCCGCCAAGGGCGCAGGCCTCATGGGTGCCGCCGGCTACGGAGGGCTGATGGCGGTGTTCTTCTTGTCTGTCGCACTGTGGTGGGCACTGGGAACCCTGATTGGCGGAGGCTGGTCTGGCGTCGTCGTCGCCGTTCTCTGGGCGATTATCGCCGCGATCCTGTTCCTGGTGGGACGGACTCAGTTCAAGCAAGTCAAGGGCGCCCCGCAAACCGTGGACACCCTCAAAGAGATCCCCGAAACGCTGAAGAGAAATGAGGAGAACCGATGAGCGATTCACCCGATGAGATCCGCGCCGACATCGAGCGGACCCGCCAAGACCTCGGCATGGATGTGGACGCGCTGGCCGACAAGGTCTCGCCGTCGAAGATCGTGGACCGGCAGATCGACAAGGTCCGCGGAGTTTTCGGCTCCGTGCGGGAGCGTGTGATGGGCGCCGCAGACGACGCCGGCTCCTCACTGTCGGGCGCTGGATCTCACGTCGGCGACGTGAAGGACCGCGCCGTGGCCAAAGCGGAAGGCAATCCGCTCGCGGTCGGATTGATCGCTTTCGGTGCCGGTCTGGTCGTCGCCTCGCTGATCCCTGCATCGTCGAAAGAGAAGGATCTCGCTGCCACGGTGAAGGAGCAGGCGCAGCCGCTGGTGGACGAGGTCACAGACGTCGCGAAGGAAGTCGGCGAGCATCTGAAAGAGCCCGTGCAGGCCTCCGTCGAATCTGTGAAGGAATCGGCGCAGGACTCCGTCTCCACGGTCAAGGATGAAGCTCAGAACGCCGCCGGTGAAGTGAAAGACCAGGCTCAGCACGCTCGCGAGAACATCTCCGACAACTGACCTACACGGATCGGGCGGGCCCGTCATCAGACGGGCCCGCCCCCCACGATGAAGGACTCGCGATGAGCAGCAAAGCCCCCTCCACCGAACGCAACGCCCCGGACCCCGAATCCACCAGCAAGCCCGACTCCCCGGACGATCTGCACAAGAGGTCCTGGAAGTACGTGTTGCGGAAAACGATCCGCGAGTTCTCTTCCGATCAATGCACCGACATCGCCGCGTCGCTGACGTACTACGCGGTGCTGTCGCTCTTCCCGGGCCTGATTGCGATCTTCTCTCTACTGGGTGTTGTCGGGCAGGGAAAAGCCGCCAGCGACGCAGTGCTGGGCATCATCGAGCAGGTCGCTCCCGGTGACACGGTCGACACGATCCGTGGGCCGATCGAGCAGATCGCCGAGTCTCCGGGTGCCGGTTTCGCTCTCATCACCGGTATCCTGCTGGCCATCTGGTCGGCATCCGGCTACGTGGGCGCGTTCAGCCGTGCGATGAACCGGATCTATGAGATCGAGGAGGGCCGGCCGTTTTGGAAGCTGAAGCCCGCCCAGCTGCTGGTCACCATCATCATCATCGTGCTGCTCGTTCTCGCCGCGATCATCCTCGTCGTCTCCGGCGACGTCACCAAAGCGATCGGCGATGCCCTCGGCATCGGCGACGTTCCCCAAACGATCTGGTCCATCGCCAAGTGGCCTCTGCTCGCCTTCATCGTGGTGTTGGTCGTCGCGATCCTCTACTACGCCACCCCGAACGCGAAGCAGCCCAAGTTCCGGTGGATCAGCATCGGCGCCCTCCTCGCGATCATTGTCCTCGCTCTGGCCACTCTCGCATTCGGGTTCTACGTCGGGAACTTTTCCAACTACGACCGCACCTACGGCTCTCTCGCCGGCATCATCATCTTCCTGCTCTGGCTGTGGATCGCGAATCTTGCCCTGCTCTTTGGTGCGGAATTCGACGCCGAGCTCGAGCGCGGACGCCAGCTGCAGGCCGGAATCGCTGCGGAGGAGGACATCCAGCTCCCTCCCCGCGACACCCGCAAGAGCGATAAGGCCGCCGAGAAGGAACAGAAGGACATTGAGCAGGGCCGCCAGCTCCGCGAACAAGCGGACGCGAACGACGCGGACGCCCACGACACGGATCAGGGTGAGCCCGGAAAACAGTAACCCATCACCGGACCCGCGGCGCGGAGGCGGAAGATGCGACCGCACTCGTGGAGCCGCAGGGCTATTGGGTCATGTCTCGGTTGAGGCGGTCGAGAAGAACCTCGAGCGACACCTCGAATTCCTCATCGGAGCGGTCCTCGCTGAGCAAGGACCGCAACCTCCGCACCTCCGGTGCATCGTGCAAACCGACCTGGCCGTCGCGCTCGGGGATGTCCGCGTCCCCTTCATCCAGAGGCTCTTCCACAGGACCGGTTTGGGCCCCGCGCACCGCGGACTCCAGGAGGAGCTGGCCGAGCAGAAAGCTGCTGAACGCGCGGTACGCGTCGACCGCTTGAGCGTCGGTGAAGCCATGACCCAGAAGGGTGCGGAGGAACATGTCCACGACTTCGACGCTGCGCAACGGGGGACGCAGCCACGGGGCGGCAGGATGCCGTGTAGCGACCAGAGGGAACGCGTGAGGATGATCGATCGCGATCTGCCGCACCTTGTGGGCAACGTCCTGCAGGAACCCTTGCCAATGCTCGGCTAGCTCGTCATCCAGGTTTGAGGTCAGCCTGCCGAGGAGCAGAGCGATCACACCCTCCAGGAGATCCTCTCGCCCATGCACGTATCGGTATAGGGACATTGCCTCGACACCCAACTCTTGGGCGAGGGAGCGCATCGACAACCCCTGGGCGCCCGAACGGTCAATCTGTTCCAACGCCGTCTCGACGATGAGTTCACGGCTCAGGCGGCCAGCTGCTGACCGTGAGCGTTTCTTGCTCAGTTCCTTCGACATAACGCATCTCTTCCCGTCGGCTCAAGTGACCCGCTGCGTGTGACTGCGGATGAGACCGGCATACGCCCACGTTAACCCCGCTTCACGGCAGGAGGGCGATATCTGCCCGGACTTGTGAGCGGGTTGCTGACCTCACTCGTCACCCCAGATATGTAGGGGATTCCCTACGTCGAGCTGACTTCGGTGCACGGATCTTGGGGTCGGCGCGGTCGCTACAGCAGCAGAAGCCAGAGAAGAGCTGCAAGGTTCGCGAGGGCAGTCGCTGCCGGGCCAATCGTCTTGATTCGATCGCGAATGATCGCGCCAATTCCTGCATCCGCTGCTTGGACAGCGGTCCTTGTGTTCGTCGATGAAGTCGACTATCGCTTGTGTGGCCGGTCGAGTTCGGCCGCGAAGAAAGCCGAAGCCGCCTTCAAGATCTCGTTCGCCCGCCGCAACTCGGCGTTCTCCCGCTTGAGGCGCTTGATCTCCACTGTCGCGTCAGTCGTCACACCGGGCCGGTCGCCCGCGTCGACCTGCTCCCGGCGGATCCAGGTGCGGATCGTTTCCGGCGACCCGATCCCGAGCATCTGCGCGACCGCAGTCATCGCGGCATACTCGCTCGGATAATCGGATCGCACCTCGGCGACCATACGGACAGCGCGCTCACGAAGCTCGCGCGGATACTTACTGGGACGTCCCATAAGACAGATCCTTCCAAGGAATCCTGTCTCCGGACACACCGGGGCGAGTCACTGCGGTAAGTTGCCTGTAGCAAACGCCGCGCCGCTGCAGTTAAGCCGCCATGCCCACCTTTTGGTGGACATGGATGGTAACGTTTGGTTAGTAGCTGGGGCTACTTGCGGAGCGTCTGGGGCGCTACGCCACACGCAACGAGGCGATGTCACGTTTCTGTGACGAGCCCTCTCGGAGCCTCGGTTCTGGGGAACTCATCGTTTCGAGAGGGCTGCCCCTCGGCTCGAGAGTTTTCGACGCGCAATACGCAAGGCGGGCCCGCGTAGTGTCGTTCCCACTCGAGTGGGGGTCATCCTGTGGGTGTTTCCAGGACTTCCTCGAGGAACGTGATTCCTCCGGAGCTGTTGGCTGACTCCATCAGCGCGTGGATCCATTGCAGGTTGAGTTGCGGGGTTCGAGCTCATCGAAGGTGAATTGCAGTGGGATCGACGGGTGTAGCCAGATGGTGCTGCGCCCTTCAGGGTCCCCTTCTGGATGGCGCCAGGACAGGGTGAAGGACTCGTTGCGGCGGAGCTTGGTGGCGACGATCACTTTGAGGTGTGCGAGGGCACGCTCCTCGATGTGGATCGGCGCTTCCGACCCGCCGTAGTGCAGTGTGCCCATGGTGGACGACATCCATTCTCGGAATGACAACTCGGTCACATCGGCGAGAGGCTCGCTATGCCTACGGTTGCCCTTCCAGGTTAGTGGGCGGGTACCAGACCCGTTTGCCCTCCACCGATGCGAACGACGTGAGTGTGTGGGGTTTGGTGGAGGTGGCGCTCATGATGTCCTTCACAGAAATGTGGCGAACGAGCAGCGCGTCCGCGATGAGAGACCGGTGGCAGCGCCACGGGACCGCTTCCGCGCACATGATGGCCACAGTCTTCTCTTTTGCTCGATCGATCAGGCGTTCTATTCCGCGCGTGAAGGGCTCGGTTTGCATGTAGTCGGCGTAGCTGCGGAAGCTTTTGTTGCGCCAGGCGCCGTTGATGCTCTCGACGTTCACGGGGGTGTGGCGGAGACCGCCGAGTTCTTCCATCCGCGCGTACTGCAGGCCTGCGTCCGTCAAGCTCTGTTCGAGCGCCTGCGCGCCGAATTGCGGGTTATGTCGGGAGCCGGGAACCGTTCGGACATCGATGAGTTGTTGCACGCCGTTGTTTTCGAGCAGCGTTATGAACTCCTCGATCGGGTGTGTGGAGTGACCGATGGTGAACACTGTCGGGGGTTGCATCCTGCTCCTGAACGGTTGCGAGCGGTCGGTTGCGACCGGGGAACTCCTCGCACCCAAGGGGTCCGCCGGTCAGTCGATCAGCGGCTCGCTCCCTTGCGTGGCTTGAGGAAGACGTCGGGTTCGCGCTTTTCGCGCTTGGCCGCTCGCTTTTCCTTGATCGACAGCTGCGACCTCCCCGACGAGGATCCCGAACCTGCGCGTCGGCGGCGGGTGAAGAATCAGACGAAGTCATGACCAGATCGTACTGACCGGCGCAGCTGATCCACCCGCCTTCGAGCGGCCGGCGCGAACCTGGCGCAAAACGCCCGAGTCATGACGCAAAACGCCGGACCGAGCTGAGGATACTGTGCCAGTGTGAGGTGCAGCCCGCTGCGCCCACGTCAGGAGCAGAAGCGGGCCAATCAGCGAGGAGAAGGACATGCCAGAAACCAACCGGGCAATCGTTTTCGACAGCCCCACCAAGCTCACCCTGGAAAGCCTGGACTTCCCGAAGCTCCAGATGCCGAACGGGACGAAGGCACCTCACGGCGTCATCGTGCGCATCGTCGCCACGAACATCTGCGGCAGCGACCTGCACATCTACCGTGGTTCGTTCCCTGTCCCGCAGGGAATGGTCATGGGGCACGAGATGACCGGTCAGGTCGTCGAGGTCGGATCCGACGTGCAGTTCATCCAGCCCGGCGACCTCGTCTCCGTGCCGTTCAACGTCGCATGCGGCCGCTGCCGGAACTGTAAGAACGGGCGCACCGACGTCTGCCAGACCGTCAACCCGCAGGTGCACTGCGGGGCGTACGGCTTCAACCTCGGCGACTTCCAGGGCGGCCAGGCCGAATACCTCTTCGTCCCCTACGCCGACTTCAACCTGCTCAAGTTCCCCGACAACGACGCAGCGATGGAGAAGATCCGCGACCTCGCGCTCCTCTCGGACGTCCTCCCCACCGCGTTCCACGGCCTCATGGAAGCCGGCGTGAAGGTCGGCTCGACGGTCTACATCGCCGGCGCCGGACCCGTCGGACGTGCAGCAGCAGCAGCAGCACGCCTCATCGGCGCCGCCGCCATCATCGTGGGCGACTACGACAAGGAACGACTCGACCTCGTCAAGCGCAACGGCTGCGAGACCATCGACCTCAGCCAGGACATCCCCCTCGCCGACCAAATCGAAGCCATCCTCGGCGTCCCCGAGGTCGACTGCGCCGTCGACTACGTCGGCTCCGAAGCCCACGGCATCGGACACGAAGCCCACGAACTGCAGCCGCAGGCCGCAATCAACCAGGTCCTTGCCGCAACCCGCGCCGGCGGCGCAACGGGCGTCATCGGCATCTACGGGCCCGACCCACTCGCCGACACCAAGGAAGGGCAGGAAGGAACGTTCCCGCTCGACTTCGGCAAGGTCTGGATCAAGTCCCCACGGGTCTCCGCCGGACAGGCACCCATCATGAGCTACAACAGGGACCTCATGATGTCCATCCTCTGGGACCGCATGCCGTACCTCAGCGACATGATGAACACGAAGGTGATCAGCCTCGACGACGCCGTCGGCGCCTACGAGACCTTCGACCAGGGTTCAGCGAACAAGTACATCATCGACCCTCACGGGCTGATCTCGGCGTAAAGCAAACCGAGCGCGGCGACCGGACCAGTCCGGCCGCCGCGCTCTGCTGAGGTGAACCGCAACGATCGAGTAGAGGAGGACCAGCGTGGACAACCAGGAACGTGCACCGCGTCACCCCGTGCGATCCTGGTCAACAAAGGACGCCCCGACCGGTGCGGTGGTCGACTACTGGCGCCAAGCACGTGAACGCGCATATGTAAAAGTGCAAACCGACCCGCTTGCGCCCAACTTCTACGGCAGCATTCGCCTTCAGACCTTTGAAGATTTCTCGATCTCGTACAAGATAGCTGGCGCGGAGACGGCACGACGCTCCCGAACACAGCTCGCCACCGGAACCGAAACGGACCACTATTTCTACTTCCTGTTCCAGACTCGCGGGTCGATCGCAGTAGAGCAGGGCGGGCGAGTAGCAACGGCTCTCCCTGGTTCCGTAGTCATCTACGACAGTGCCGAGCCGTTCGTCTTGCGCGCAGAGAAGCCATATGAGCAGGTAGTCCTCGAAGTCCGAGCTGCACAGCTCATGGAGTCGAGAGCGTTATCAAACCGGCTCTTCCCAGATGAGGGTGTAGGTCGGCCGGGCGCATCGGTCCGCAGATAGACGTCGAGATCTCCCGACGATGGATGTTCCTACGCCATCCATCCGAAAGACCTCGACGTGTCCGACGCTACCCCGCCGGCCGGCTTCGGCCGCCCTGACCTGACCGCCTTCGCGTCTCATCCCAATCGACCCTGATCGGGTCTGCTGATCCTCTCGACGAGAACGCAGCGACATCACAGCCACCCAACCCCGACCGTCCGGGAAGCCGGGACACGTCGCATGGCCTGTGCGGCGGGCGTGTCGAGTGGGTCGTCCAGAGGCGACGCAGGAGCGTCGACGCGACGTGCTGAGAGGTGGTTCCAGTCGAGCACTAGCACACCGGCTACAGGCATGGCGATAGGTCAGGAACGTCGTCGCTCCCTACGCAGGAGGGAGCGCAGAGTCTCGGCGTTCGCGTAGCCGACTCGTAGCGCGATCTCGGCGGAGGTGAGGTCCGTGGTTGCTGAGAGGTGCCGAGCTCGTTCGATGCGAAGCCGTTGGACGAAGCCGAGCGGAGTGAGGTTGAGCGCCGCACGGACTCGTCGTTCCAGGGTGCGCCGGCTGGTGCCAAGTGACTGCGCGACGAACGCGACGTTGAACGGTTCGTCCAGGCGGGCGCGCACGAAGCGTTCGAACTCGACGACGATCGGGTCCTCGTGCCGGAGATGTTCGTAGGCGACGAAGGCCGCCTGCGACGGGCGCTCGTCGATGATGAGGAGCTTGGCGACATGTTGGGCGAGGTCGGGGCTGATCGATCGCACGAGTGAGAGCGCGAGGTCGATGTGGGCGAACGCGGCGCCGGCGGTGACGAGGTTCCCGTCGGCCACGACCATGGTGTCGAGATCGAGGGCGACGGTCGGATAGCGCTTCAGGAACTCCGGCCCCAGGAACCAGCTGGTCGTCGCCCGCCGATGATGCATCCGTCCGGTCTCGGCGACGGCGAACACGCCGGTGCACGCCGCGGCGATCCGGGTGGTCGCCTCGTCGAGGCGCCCGAGCGACGCGATGACCGAACGAGCATCTCGGCTCTGGAGGGCGTCGTTGGTAGCGGCGGCCGTAAGGGTTCCAAGCGCAGGGACGACGACCACGTCGAACTCTCCGGACTCCGACAGCGGGTGGTCCACCGACAGGGTTATCGATGCCGTCGTGGTCACTCGCCGTTTCGGTCCGAGGATGGCGAGTTCGATCGGGTCGATCCGCGGGTCGACATCGCCGCGGGCTCCGTCGGCCACCCGCACGATGTCGATGATCGACGCGATAGCCGAACCGAAGCAGCCGTCGATCGCGATCAGTCCGATACGCATGACGTAAACAATAGCAATACTGCCGTATACGCCACTCCCCACCGGTCCTCGCTCGTCATACGCTGAACTCGTCCCACGAAGAACCCCGATTTCAAGGAGAGTCCCTCATGTCCACACCCGCATCACTTCCGTATGCCTTCGTCGCCAAGATCGTCGCGGCCGATGGACAGCACGACGCGCTCGCCGATCTGCTCGCCGGCGCTGTCGCACTCGCCAACGAAGAAGTAGGAACGATTGTCTGGTTCGCGGTCAGGACCCACGCCGACACCTTCTGGATCTTCGATGCATTCCCCGACGAGGCCGCTCGCGACGCCCACGCCAACGGCGCCATCGTCGCAGCCCTGATGGCCAACCAGCACCTCCTCGGCGCAGCACCCGAGATCCTGGCGGCCGACGTCCTCGCGTCCAAGCTCCCGTAGTCCGCCAACGCACGAGACGATCGCGCCCCGCCGAGCCGTCGCCAGGTCGCGACGCAACGCCATGCTGCGTTGCCGAGCGGTGCGAGGCCTATCGGCACACGGACAGGATGCCGGCCGCGAGCGCTCAGCCGGCGAGGGGTCCGTCGCAGAGGAGAGCGACGTCGGTGTCGGGCAGAGCCGTGAGGCCAGCGCATCGCGCGACCACCAGAACCGAACAGCCCCTGACCTGCATTTCCGCAGGTCAGGGCTGTTCGCCGGAGCCGCCTGTCGGAATCGAACCGACGACCTAATCACGTCGGCTTTGCGTCTATCGCTTGATGCGCCCACTGGGCGAACGAGCCGCTGACCTGCGCAAACGCCGAGCGTGGGGGACGCCGCCATCCGGTGGTGACCGACGACGACCGACCAGTACCGACCGTTTCACCGGAGCTTGCGGCGGCGTCGAAGCCGAGCAAGCTCCATTCCTTTAGCTCACCGCACCCTCCTCCTCGCCGGTCCCGTCGTCGTCGAAGACATTTCAGGGGTCTTCTCAGATGACGGTGTAGGTCGGCCGGGCGCGTCGGTCCGCAGATAGACGTCGAGATCTCCCGACGATGGAGGTTCCTACGCCATCCATCCGAAAGACCTCGACGTGTCCGACGCTATCCCGCCGGCCGGCTTCGGCCGCCCTGACCTGACCGCCTTCGCTCGACTCGACGGCCTCGGTCTGAGCGTGACCGGACAACGACTTGAACCGGATCGTGCGGTCCTCGCGTGCCGCGTGGTGGAACCAGATCAGTGGTGCCGACGGTGCGGCAGCGAAGGCGCTGCTCGTGACACCGTGATCCGACGGTTGGCCCACGAGCCGCTGGGCTGGCGACCGACCGTGCTGGAAGTTGTAGTGCGCCGCTACCGCTGTGCCGACTGCGGACACGTGTGGCGTCAAGACACCAGCGCCGCGGCGGAGCCACGTGCGAAGCTCTCGCGCACCGGGCTGCGGTGGGCGCTGGAAGGGATCGTGGTCGCACACCTCACCGTCGCCCGTGTCGCCGAGGGACTTGGGGTCGCGTGGGACACCGCCAACAACGCGGTCCTGGCTGAAGGCAAGCGGCTGCTGATCAACGACCCCACGCGGTTTGAGGGCGTGAAGGTCATTGGCGTCGATGAGCACGTCTGGCGCCACACCAGGCGTGGCGACAAGTACGTCACCGTGATCATCGACCTCACCCCGGTCCGCGATGGCGCCGGCCCAGCAAGGCTGCTGGACATGGTCGAGGGCCGGTCGAAGGCGGCGTTCAAGACTTGGCTCGCCGACCGCGACGACGCCTTCCGTGACGGGGTCGAGGTGGTCGCGATGGACGGCTTCACCGGGTTCAAGACCGCCGCTGCAGAGGAGATCTCGGACGCGGTCACGGTGATGGATCCCTTCCACGTCGTGCGCCTGGCCGGTGACGCCCTCGACAGGTGCCGGCGCCGGGTCCAACTCGCGATCCACGGGCACCGTGGGTTCAGGGACGACCCGCTCTACAAGTCGCGGCGCACGCTGCACACCGGCGCGGACCTGCTCACCGACAAGCAGAGCGACAGGCTACGCGCGCTGTTCGTTGATGACGCTCACGTCGAGGTCGAGGCGACCTGGGGTGTCTACCAGCGCATGATCGCCGCCTATCGCCACGAGGACCGGCAACGTGGGCGCGAGCTCATGGAGAAGCTGATCACCGACCTCAGCGCCGGCGTCCCCAAGGTGCTCACCGAGCTCACTACCCTGGGCCGGACCCTGAAGAAGCGAGCCGCTGACGTGCTCGCCTACTTCGAACGACCCGGCACCAGCAACGGGCCGACCGAGGCGCTCAACGGACGGCTCGAACACCTGCGCGGCTCCGCACTCGGGTTCCGCAACCTGACCAACTACATCGCCCGGAGCCTGCTCGAGACCGGCGGCTTCAGACCCCAACTCCTACACCCCCGATTGGGATGAGCCGGAAATGGTATCCAAAGACAACGGTGATGACACGGTGAGAGTCATTCTGCGCGAGGTGACGTCGGGGCCCGGTGTCGCGAGCTGTTAGCTCGTCACGTGTGCCGAGCAGCTTCCTGGATTCCAGGAGCTCATCGCGAGAGTGTCCGTGCAGACGCGCACGATAAGCTCGTCAAGCTCCTGATGCCAGTCGGTCGAGCACGCGCATCGATTAATTCAGAGCTCTCCGGCGGCTGAGAAGCTGCCAGGATTCGCGCCCCCGGCTGCTGTCGTCGTCCAGGCCAAGAGCTGCCACGCGTCTTGCAGATCGAGGTTCCGTGGGCCAAGCCGCCCACGGTCCCGCCCCGTTAAGGGGCGGAGCGATAATTTCGCTCTACGCGTCCAAGGTCTGTTCGACGAGCTCTTTCGAGATCACAACGGCGGGGCCGAGGCTTCGAATCTGCTTGACGGTCTGCGTCGGATTCAGCTGCTGAAGACGGGAAGTCGGCCACTGCCGGCACCTGAGGTGTTCGTCAGCACCGCGAAGTGAACCGCGTAGCTGGTTTGATCAAGTTTCGAATGCTGGGCGGTTCCGGCGTAAGCGCACCCTCGGTGTCACTACCGGCGATGGCTCCGAATTACCGCCAGGCCACCTCGCCGAAGGCGAATGCCGCGGATCAGCGCACTGACACACAGACACCTCCTCGAACGGGCAAACGCTGAGACCTGTTGGCTGAGACTTCCACTTCGCGTGAATCAGCTCGCACGATCGAGAGCAGACCGCAGTATGCGAGCGAGCTTCTCGCCGGGCACGGGAGCTATGCGTGCACCTTGCTGTCGCGACGAACGGAGTCGCACGAGATAGGAGAGCTCGATGAGCGCGGACCAGCACACGAACTCGCCCCGGTTGTTCCTTTCCGAGGAAGAGGCGGCAGCGCACCTCGGCATCCACCGCACCACGTTGCGTGCGCTGGCTCTGGATGGCCGCTCCCCCATCGAGCCAGTGAATCTGACCGCGCATAAGCGGATCTATCGTCTCCGCGATCTCGAACGGCTGGGCGGGGTAGCGGAGTGAGCATAGAAATTCGTCGGACGAAGGCAGGAAGGCCCTACTACTTCGTCCGCGTCAAGTCCGGTCGCCGGCTGGTGGCATCCAAAGCGTTCGACATTAAACGCGACGCAGAAACGTGGGAACGAACACAGAAGCATCTCGTTGAGACAGGCCGCCCCTTGCCTCCTCCTCGGACCTTCACCCTCGGGAAGCTTGTCACGCAATTCAAGATTGCTCGCGCGGGAGGGAACCCGCACAGTGTCGATACCGACGTGAACAACCTGAACGCGCTGCCAGCGCACCTGCTCGAACGCCCTCTCGCTTCGATCGATGCCCGCGACATCCGCGCCCATCTGCTCGATCAACTGCGCGCCGGAAAGAAGCCAGCGACCGTCGCGCGCGCAAAAACCACTCTGAGCGCCCTCTTTACCTTCGCCGCTGCTGAAGGCATTCTGCATCAACCGCATCCCGTGCGCTCTATGGCGCGGATTCCCGAGCTTGCAGCACCCGCGCTCCGTCCCGTCAGTCCACATTCCATCCCTACGTCACGGGTCGTTGCATCGGCTCTCACCGAACTCCGCGGGCGCCGGTCGGATATCGCTGACGTCTTCGAGTTCCTCGCGCTCACTGGGCTGCGCTGGGGTGAACTTCGTGCTCTCCGCACGAATGCCCTGTCGGACGTTCCGCTTCCGCAGTTGATCGTCGAGCGCTCACACTCCGATCGCTACGAGGAGAAGGCGCCGAAGTCTTGGCGCGGTGCGCGTCTGATCCCGCTTTCCCCTCGAGCGGTGGCCATCTTCCGCGAGCATGCCAACGGAAAGTCGCCCGAGTCCTACTTATTCACCAACCGCCGCGGCGAGCAGCTAAGCGTGGGCGTTGTCCGAAAGTTTCCTCTCGGCTTCCGCCGGCACGCCTTGCGCCACTACGCCGCATCCACGTGGCTGCGGCTGGGGACACCGGTGAACGAGGTCGCCGAGTACCTTGGCGACGATCCGCGCACCGTGCTTGCGGTATACGCCCATGTCCTGGGAGACGACCAGCGACGCGCGCACCTACGACGCCTCACGGCTGCCGAGGAGCATCCCTTCGAACAGCGTCACGCTCGACGCTCCCCTAACGATCGCTTTCCGGGGCTCGGCAGCTGACACTCCCCCGCCCGGCAACCACACGCGGAGCTATCGCATCGGTGCATCACTATCTGTAATCGGCACAGCCGCACCGGCTGTGTCGAACGAGAGACGTTCGCGACCTATGGGGGCGGCGAGCGGCGGATCGGGCAAGCCAGCGGAACCCGCCACCCGATCGGGGGACACCTGGGGGACACCTGGCGGTCGAAACGCGGCCATCACGCCCGGTCGAGCCAGCAGTCCCGGAACCGAGAGATCCCCGCCTGAGCGGGGATTTTCACTGCGGAGACGAGGGGATTTGAACCCCTGGTCCCCGTGAGGGGACTCCACCTTAGCAGGGTGGTGCACTCGGCCGGACTATGCGACGTCTCCAGGCATCCGGCCGGAAAGCGCGGATGCACCTAGCCATCATAACGGGTCCGGCGAGCGGACACGAACCGCGCCCGGCCGGTCGTCCCTCCTCGTCGTCACCCGCCTGGGATACTGACCGCAGATCACGGACATCGCCAGCCGCTGATCCGGAGGGACGCCATGACCGAGAAGCTGACCGCGCAAGGGACCGACTCCTTGCCTTCCAGCGGCCTGTGGACCCGACGCGCAGCAGGGTACGGGGTCGTGCTCGTGCTCCTCGTCGTCTCCTATGGACTGTGCGCGACGCAGCCGAGCACCGACCCGAGCCCGTGGGCCTTCCTGCCGATGCTGGCGACCGTCGCCGTGGTCTTCTACGTCACCGGAGCGACGCGGCTGGCGCAACGTGTGTCGTGGGTGGTGCTCTCCGCTGCCGGTCTCGCCGCGGTCATCGCCGGCGCCCTCGGGCTCGACGGCCCGCTCTTGGCCATCCCGCTCTCCGCCGCCTCGATGCTCGCGCTCCTCGTGGCGCCGTGGGTCATCATCGCCCACCAGGTCACCCGTCGCGGGCTCGACTTCGAAGCGCTCCTGGCTGCGGTCACGGCGTACATCCTCGTCGGGATGTTCTTCGCGTTCGTGTACAACCTGATGTCGCAGCTGTCTCCCACTCCGCTGTTCGGCGACGCGACCGCCGACTCCCTCGGAAACCAGCTGTTCTTCGCGTTCACAGCCCTGACGACGACGGGCTACGGCAACATCGTCCCGGTCGGAACCGGCGGGCAGGCGGTCGCGATCGCCGAGGGGATCACGGGACAGCTGTTCCTCATCACGGCTGTCGCCCGGATCATGCGGGGCGCCAGCGCCAAGCGCACCCCGGCGCCGTCCGAGTGAACCCCGCGACAGAGCATCGACACCCGACGAGCCGCAGGGGCAGGAAGAAGCACATGACCACCGTCTCCGCGCCACGCATCGAACACCACCGGGAGCCGCTCGGCATCGGCGAGAGCCGCCCGCGTCTGAGCTGGACCATCGCAGACGCCCCCGCTGACTGGCGACAGCAGTCCTATGCCGTCACGGTGGTACGCGGCAGCAGCCAGGACCGGGACGAGGAGCGCATCGAGGTGACGTCCGAAAGACAGGTCCTGGTGCCCTGGCCCTTCGACGCCCTCGACTCGCGCGAGCGCGTCGGCGTGCGCGTGGCAGTGCGGGGCGGCGACGGCAGCTGGTCCGCCGACAGCCCGGAGACCTGGCTCGAGGCCGGCCTTCTCCGGGCAGACGACTGGTCGGCGCGACCGGTGGGGGTCGACCTCGACGAGGATCCGGAGAGCGATGCCCGCCGCGCGACCCTGGTTCGACGCGGCTTCCGCGTCGAGGGCGAGATCGCCAGCGCCCGGCTCTACGCCACGGCGCACGGCCTGTACGAGGCGGAGATCAACGGGGTCCGCGTCGGCTCCGACACGCTCTCACCCGGATGGACGACCTACCGCGAACGCCTGCGGTACTACACCTACGACGTGACCGCACTGCTCCTCGACGGCGAGAACGCGCTCGGCGCCTGGCTCGGCGACGGCTGGTACCGCGGTCGTCTGGGCTGGCGCGGCGGTCATCGCAACGTCTTCGGCAGCGACCTGTCCTTCCTCGGCCAGCTGGAGCTCGACTACGTGGACGGACGGCGCGAGACGATCGCGACCGACGAATCCTGGAGGGCATCACTCTCCCCCATCCTCCGTTCCGGCATCTACGACGGCGAGGACTACGACGCACGGCACGAGCACACCGGGTGGACGACCGCGCCGTTCGACGACACCGGCTGGTTCCCTGTCGCCGTGCGCGAACGCGACCCGCGAACCCTGGTCGCCCCGACCGGCCCGCCCGTGCGGGTGACGGAGGAGGTCGCCCCGATCGCCGTGCTCACCTCACCGAGCGGCGCACGCATCCTCGATTTCGGGCAGAACCTCGTCGGCAGGGTCCGCATCCGCGTCGCGGGTTCCCGCGGTGCCACCGTGACGCTGCGCACCGCGGAGGTTCTGCAGGAGGGCGAGATCTACACGCGTCCGCTGCGCAGCGCCCGTTCGAGCGACGCCTACACGCTGGCCGGACATCAGGGCGGCGAAGAATGGGAGCCTCGGTTCACCTTCCACGGCTTCCGCTACGTAGAGGTCTCGGGGTGGCCGGGCGACCTCGACGCGGATGCCGCGGCCGGCGCACTCGTCGCCCGTGTGCTCCACACCGACCTCGAGCGCACCGGATGGTTCACGTGCTCCGATCCGCTGGTCGAGCAGCTGCACCGCAACGTGGTCTGGGGCATGCGGGGGAACTTCGTCGACATCCCCACCGACTGTCCGCAGCGCGACGAACGCGTGGGCTGGACGGGCGACGTGCAGGTGTTCGGCCCGACCGCGTCGACACTCTTCGACGTCTCGGGGATGCTGTCCGGGTGGCTCAGAGACGTCGAGGCCGATCAGCTGCCCGACGGCACGGTGCCCTGGTTCGTGCCGGTGATCCCGTCGCACAAGGTCTGGTCTCCGGCCAGGGCTGGTGCCGCCTGGGGAGACGTCGCCACGCTGCTGCCCTGGACCCTGTACGAGCGCTTCGGCGACACCGGCGTGCTGGCGACGCAGTTCGAGAGCGCACGCCGCTGGGTCGACAAGGTCGATTCGCTGGCCGGACCCGACCGACTGTGGGACGAGGGGTTCCAGCTCGGCGACTGGCTCGATCCCGCCGCTCCCCCGCAGGATCCCGGAGCCGGCCGCACGGATCGGTACCTCGTGGCCACGGCCTACTTCGCCCGATCGACCAGGGCGCTCGCGGAAATGGCCGGGGTGCTCGGGCTCCCCGCAGAGGCTGCGCGCTATGCGACTCTCGCCACCGAGGTCGCCGCCGCCTTCCGCGCGGCCTACGTGCGAGCCGACGGCACGATGACCTCGGACGCTCAGACCGCGTACGCCCTCGCCATCGTGTTCGCGTTGCTCGACGACGACACGCAGCGCGCAGCGGCAGGGGCGCGTCTCGCCGAGCTGGTGCGAGAGGCAGGCAACCGCATCGCGACGGGCTTCGTCGGCACACCGCTGGTCTGCGACGCGCTGACCATGACCGGCCATGCGGACGCCGCGTACGGCCTGCTGCTCGAGCAGGGCTGCCCGTCGTGGCTGTATCAGGTCGCGCAGGGAGCGACCACGGTCTGGGAGCGCTGGGATGCGATGCTCCCCGACGGCACGGTGAACCCCGGCACCATGACATCGTTCAACCACTACGCGCTGGGCGCCGTCGCCGATTGGCTGCACCGCAGCGTCGCAGGGCTCGCCGCCGCGGAACCGGGCTACCGCCGCATCCGCTTCGCCCCGCGCCCTGGCGGTGGGCTCACGCATGCCTCATCGACGCAGCGCACTCCCTACGGAGTCGCGTCGATCTCGTGGCGCGTCGACGGCGACCGACTGCACGTCGACGTCGTGGTCCCGGTCGGCGCGACCGCTGAGCTCGATCTGCCAGGCGCGTCCGCCGAGGAACTCGGGCACGGCTCCCACACGCGGACGGTGCGCATGCGGTCGTGACGGCCTGGCCGAATGAGACTCCGGTTGGCACCGACGGGTCAGCGGGCGGCTGAGTCCCCCGCGTTCGCTGCGGCGATGAGCTGCTCGATCTGCTCGAAGTCGACGGGAAGGCCCGGAAAACCGGCCAGGCGACCGATCGGGAACGACGCCATCATCTTCTGCATCGCCTCGTCGTTCGGCATCATCGACGCCGCTGCCGCATCGCCGCCGGACCCGCCCAGAAGACCACCGAGAGCCTGCTGGACGATCGGGCCCGCGACGGGGTGCGACATCAGGTCGCCGACCGAGGAGTTCATGGTCAGCTCCTGGCGCACCGTGTCTCCGGCGATGTCGACGGTCGCGGTGGAGCGGATGTCGCGGCTGGAGGCGGCGACGTCGACGATGTACTCGCCGCCCTCCACCACCCAGCGGTCGGCGCGGACATCCCAGTAGGCGAGGTCCTCGCGCCGCACGACCAGCTCGACCGTGCGGGTCTCCCCTGCGGCGAGCGCGACGGAGGAGAAGGCCTTGAGCTCGCGGGGTGCGCGCTGCACGATCGATGTCGCCGGAGCCACGTACACCTGCACCACCTCGCGGCCGTCGCGGTCTCCGGAGTTCGTGACGTCGACGCGCACGACGATGTCGCCGTCCGCTCCGACCTCGGCCGTCGCAGGTGCGTACTCGAACGTCGTGTACGAGAGTCCGTGGCCGAAGGGGAAGGTCACGTCGAGACCCTTCGCGTCGTACCAGCGGTAGCCCACCAGCAGGCCCTCGCCGTAGCGGACATGTCCGAACTCTCCGGGGAAGTTGCCGAACGAGGGGTTGTCCTCGAGCCGCACCGGCACGGTCTCGGTGAGCTTGCCCGAGGGGTTCACCGCCCCGTAGAGCACGTCAGCCACAGCGCTGCCGCCCGCCTGACCGAGCAGCCAGCTCTCGACGATCGCGGGTACACGGTCGGCGAAGGGGAGCGCGACCACGCCGCCGTTCGACAGCACCACCACGACACGAGGGTTCACCGCGAGCACGGCGTCGAGCACCGCAAGCTGCTCGGCGGGCAGATCGATGTGGTCGCGGTCGAAGCCCTCCGACTCCTCCGCGGCCGGGAGCCCGAGGAAGAGCACGGCCACGTCAGCCGCCTTCGCGATGTCGACGGCTTCCGCCCGCAGGTCGTCTGCAGAGCGTCCGGACGCGGCGATGGCACCACCTTCGACCGCGAAGCCCGCAGCGTAGGTGACGTGGTCGCCGCCGACGGCGCGCAGTCCGTCGAGGGCCTCGTCGATGCGCGTGGGGTTGATCAGCGAAGAGCCCGCTCCCTGGAACCGCGGCTCGGTGGCGAACGCGCCGATCACGGCGACCTTCTGGTCGTCGGCGAGCGGCAGCAGCGCACCGTCGTTCTTCAGCAGCACGATGGACCGACCAGCGGCCTCCCTGGCCAGCGCGTGGTGCGCGTCGACGTCGAGCGGGCCGGACACGGCAGGACGCCGGGCGGCCTTGCGCACGAGGTCGATCGCGCGACCGGCTGCGGTGTCGAGCACGCTCTCGGCGAGTTCGCCGGCGCGCACGGCTGCGACGAGCTGCGCATCCGTCCTCCCACCGGAGGAGGGCATCTCCAGGTCGAGTCCTGCGGCGACGCCGGCGACGCGGTCGTTCACGGCTCCCCAGTCCGAGACGACGAGGCCGTCGAAGCCCCAGTCGTCGCGGAGCACGCTGGTGAGCAGCCAGGGGTCCTCGGAGGTCCAGACACCGTTGAGCTTGTTGTACGAGCACATGACCGTCCACGGCGCAGCGTCCTTCACGACACGCTCGAATCCGCGCAGGTAGATCTCCCGCAGCGGACGCGGATCCACGTCGGAGCTCGCGCGCATGCGGTCGAACTCCTGGTTGTTCGCAGCGAAGTGCTTGAGCGAGGTGCCGACGCCCTTCGACTGGATGCCGAGGACGGACGCGGCTCCGAGCACGCCCGACACGATCGGGTCTTCCGAGAAGTACTCGAAGTTGCGGCCGCACAGCGGTGAGCGCTTGATGTTGATGCCGGGTCCGAGCACGACCGCGACGTCCTCGATCGCGGCCTCGATGCCGATCGCGGCGCCCACCCGCTCGATGATCTCGGGATCCCACGATGAGCCGATGCCGACGGCGGGCGGGAAGCACGTGGCCGGGACGCTGCTCGCGAGGCCGAGGTGATCGGTGCTGCCCGACTGCTTGCGCAGACCGTGCGGTCCGTCGGTCATCATCACCGACGGGATGCCCACGCGGTCGATCGCCTTCGTCGTCCAGAAGTCCGCACCGCTGGTGAGCGAAGCCTTCTCCTCGAGGGTCAGGTCGGAAGCCGAGTTCTCGGTCATTGTGTTCCTTTCGCGGGCGACGGCGATGTCCTTGCGAAAACCTTATGCCTTTCAGTATTAGATTTCAAACGTCATTCAGGATTAGGGTCGAGTCATGGCACGACGAGGTTCGTACGCGAAGGGTGTCGCGAGGCGCGAGGAGATCCTCGAGAGCGCCCTCGACGTGATCGGACGCAAGGGGTATCAGAACGCCTCGCTCAAGGAGATCGCCGAGGTCGTCGGTGTCACACCCGCCGCCCTCCTGCACTACTTCGGATCGAAGGAGGAGCTCTTCACCGAGGTGCTCCGCACCCGCGATGCGCATGACGGTCTCGACCCGACAGGACTCGGGGCCGACGATGCCCGCACCGCCTTCCTCGACGTGATCCGCCACAACACCGAGGTTCCCGGCATCGTGGCGTTGTTCTCGCGGCTCTCGGTGGATGCCGCCGACCCGGAGCATCCGGCCCACCAGTACTTCCTTGACCGCAGCGAGCGGCTGAGGGAGTCGATCGCCGACGGCTTCGGAGCCGACGGTCACCGCTCCCCCCTGGATCCGGATGCCCTCGCCCGCGTGATCCAGGCCGCGTCCGACGGACTTCAGCTGCAGTGGATGATCGACCCGACCGTCGACATGCCCGGCATCATGGGCGCACTCATCGACGCACTGCTTCCTCCGACTCCACCCACCTGAGTCGTCGAGACCCATCACCATCGTCGAGACCCATCGCAGGATGCGGCGCCGGCGATGGGTCTCGACGCGGAACGTGGGTCTCGACGCGTCTCACCCCTTCACGGCACCGCCGAGACCTGCCGAGCGCAGGAACACCGACTGGAAGACGAGGAACATCGCGATCGGGATCAGGGTCGCGATCGCGAGCGCGGCCAGGAACACGTCCAGTTCGGTCTGCGACTGCACGGCGGGGAGCCGCACCGACAGCGGCTGCACCGCGGGATCGGGCAGCACCAGCATGGGCCAGAGATAGTCCTTCCACGCGGCGATGATCGCGAAGACCGAGACCACCCCGAGGATCGGCTTCGACATCGGCAGCACGATCGACCAGAACAGCCGGAAGGGCCCGGCGCCATCCGTGCGCGCGGCCTCGAACACCTCGCGCGGAAGGCTGTCGAAGAACCGCTTCACCAGCAGGATATTGAAGGCGTTCGCGCCCATCGGCAGCCACACCGCGAGGTAGTTGTTGAGCAGGCTCACATCGCCCAGCAGCGGTGGACGCACGATCGTCAGGTACAGCGGCACCAGCAGCACGATCCCGGGGATGAACAGCGTCGCCAGCACCAGCGCGTTGAGGATGGGCGCGTAGGTCGGGCGCAGCACCGAGAGCGCATAGCCCGCCGTCGTCGCGATGAACAGCTGCACGAACCAGGCCCCGAGCGCGATGACCACCGTGTTGAGGAAGTACTGGTCGATGTGGATGTCGTTCCACGCGGTCGAGAGGTTCTCCCAGTCCATGCCGTTCGGCCACAGCGCGAACGGCTGCTGCAGGGTGTCCTGCGTCGGCGTGATCGCCGACTTCGCGAGCCACAGGATGGGACCGAGTCCGGCGACGACCAGCCCGACGGCGAGGAACACGTGCGTGAGCGTCATCCCGATGCGGATGCCGGGGCGCCGACGTTCGGAGTCGGAGATGACGGTGCGATCGCCCGCACTGTCAGCGGCCTTCTCCGCGGCCCTCTCTGCGGCGCGGGTCGAGAGGCGGGTGGTGAGGCTCACGTCGTGCTCCAACGGTCGGTCAGCTTGAAGTACAGCCAGGAGAGGAGGGCGAGGATGATCGCCAGCAGCACCGAGACAGCCGTGGCCTCGCCGTAGTCGCCGCCCAGGCTGTTCCGGAAGGCCTTGTCGTAGATGTACAGCAGCACGGTCTTGGTCGCTCCCGCGGGGCCACCGCCGGTGAACAGGAACGGCTCGAGGAAGACCTGAGCGGTCGCGATCACCTGCAGGATCAGCATGATGAAGAGGATGCCGCGCAGTTGCGGCAGCGTGACGTGCCAGACCTTCTTCCAGACGCCGGCACCGTCGACCTCGGCCGCGTCGTAGAGCTCCGGTGGCACACCCAGGAGCGCCGCGAGGTAGATGATGATCGATCCGCCGGCTCCGGCCCAGGTGGCTTCCAGCACGAGCGAGGGCATGGCCTGCACCGCGTCCTGGATCCACGGCTGCGGCGGAATGCCCACGAACCCGAGCACGGTGTTGAACACACCGGACGGATCGGCGCTGTAGAAGAACTTCCACAGCAGCACGGCGACGACCGGCGGGATGACGACCGGGAGATAGGCGAGCGCGGAATAGATGCCCTTGCCGCGGCGCACCTCGCTCATGAGTACGGCCATCAGCAGGGGCAGCGGGAACCCGAAGAGCAGAGCGAGCACGGCGAACCACAGCGTGTTGACCACAGCGCGGCCGAGTTCGGGGTCACCGATCACCGCGAGGTAGTTGTCGAACCCGACCCACTCGGAGACGATCAGGTTGGTCTTCTGCAGGCTCATGACCACCGACTGCACGATCGGCGACCACGAGAAGAACACGAACACGAACAGCATCGGGAGCACGAACAGGAGGTTCGCGAGCCCGCCGCCGCGGAACCAGGTGAGGGGTGAGCGGCGGCGGGAGCGGCGCACAGCGGGCGGCGGAGAATCCTCCACCGCCGCCCGCTGCTCGGGGAGCGTCATCGTCATGAAGGGTTACTCGTCGAGCTTCGCCTGCGCATCGCTCTGCGCCTGGGCAAGGAGAGCGTCGATGTCGGCGTTCTGGTCGGTCAGGACCTTCTGCACCACGGTGTCGAGCAGGGCGTAGACCTCCTGCGTCTTGACCTTCGGCTCCCCCACCGGCGTCTGATCCCAGATGCGGTCGCTGAACGGAGCCATCTGGTCTACCGGCACGTTGATGTAGTCGGCGATCCACTCCTGCGACTCGTCGTACAGCTCCCGGCTGAGCACCGGCAGCAGCGGAGTGCCGACGGCCTGGCCCGACTCGTTCAGGGTCTTCGCGTCGAGCACCGCGGCGTCCTTGTCCATGAGCTTCTGCATGTAGTACCAGTCGATCCAGGTCACTGCTGCTTCCTTGGTCGCGTCGTCGACCGTGGGGCTGATCACCGCGATGTCACCGCCGCCGAGCGTGCCTGGGTCGTCGCCTTCCATGGGCACGACGGTCATGCCGTAGATGTCCGAGTCCATGCCGAAGTCGCGCACGAGAGCGGTGTAGATGTCGGAGCCGGAGGTGTACATGCCGATGTTGCCCGCGGCGAACTCCTGGTTGATGGTCCCCCAGTCGAGGTCGACCTTCGAGCCGAAGGCGTTGTCCTCCCACTTCACGTCATGCAGGAACTGGAGGGAGGCCTTGGTCGCGTCGTTGTCGATCGTCGAGTCGGCGGTGCCATCCCCGTTGTCGGTCTGCGTGCGACCACCACGGGCCACGGTCTGCGACGTGAGCTGCCATCCACCGGTGTTGTTGATGGCCATCTGCGCGTAGCCGGCCTTGCCGGTGGCGTCCGTGATCTTCTTGGCGGCCTCGCGGATCTCGTCCCACGTCTCCGGAGGGCTGTCGGGGTCGAGCCCCGCCTGCTCGAACAGGTCGCGGTTGTAGTGCAGTGCTGCGGCGTACGCCTGCCGCGGGAAGCCGTAGATCTTGCCGTCGGCGCCGGTGACCCCGTCGAGGATGATGGGGTTGAACTTGTCCGTGTAGCCGAGCTCTTCGATCGCGTCGGTCACATCCATCAGCTGCCCGTTCTCGAGCAGGGTCTTGGAGTCGGTGAACGGCACGGTGAAGACGTCGGGCAGGCTTCCCCCGGCGAGCTGCACGGCGAACGTGGGGCCTTCCCATTCGTACTCGACACCGATGATGTCGATATCGGGGTGTTCCTTCTCGAACTGCTTCTCCTGCGCGGCGAACGCATCGTACGCGGCCGCATCCGCCCCGGGCGGGAACGTCGCGACGCGCAGCTCGAGGCGTCCGTCGGCGCCGTCCCCGTCGCCGGCGGACGTGCATCCGGCAAGGGCGCCGACCGTCGCGAGCACGGCGATGCCGGCGACCGTGGCCTTCGTTGGTGACTTCATTGTCTGTCCTTCCATGTGGTGCTGAACGGGTGGTGCAGGATCACGACGGCGCTCACTGCGAGCGCGTGGGGGTGGCGCGCAGAGCGAGCCAGGCTGTGGAGTCGGGTGGGAGCACGCCGTCGAGCGGCGCACTGGAGAGGAGGACCTCATGGTGTGCAGGCAGCGGCACGGCGACCGCCCCGAGGTTGGTGACGCTGAGCGTGCCGTCACCACGGCGGAATGAAAGGACGTCGGCGCCCAGTTCGAGCCACTCCAGGTGGTCGCCGGCGAAGTCGTCGATGCGCCGTCGCAGAGCGATCGCCGTGCGATACAGGTTGAGCGTCGAAGAGGGGTCCGCATCCTGCGCCTCGACGGTGAGCGCCGCCCAGTCGTCGGGTTGCGGCAGCCAGGGAGCGCCACCGAAGCCGTAGGGGCTCGTCGCCCCCGTCCAGGGCAGCGGCACTCGGCAGCCGTCGCGTCCCGGGTCGACCCCACCGGAGCGGAAGTGCATGGGGTCTTCGATCGCGTCGAGCGGCAGCTCGACCTCAGGAAGGCCGAGTTCGTCCCCCTGGTAGATGTAGAGACTGCCCGGCAGCGCGGCGACGAGCAGCGCGGCGGCGCGGGCCCTTCGCGCACCGCGAGCCGGGTCGGTCGGGGTGCCGAAGCGCTTGCGCTCGAAGGCGAAAGAGGAATCCGCCTGCCCGTACCGCGTGACCGGACGCGTGACGTCGTGGTTCGAGAGCACCCACGTGGCCGGGGCACCGACCGGCGCATGCTCCGCGAGGGTGCGGGTGATGGAATCGCGCATGGCACGCGCACTCCACGGCTGCGTCATGAAGCCGAAGTTGAAGGCGGTGTGCATCTCCCCCGGCCGCAGGTACCGGGCGAATCGCTCTGCATCCTCGAGCCACACCTCGCCCACGAGCACCCGCTCCCCGTCGTACTCGTCGGCGACCGCACGCCACTCGCGATAGATGTCGTGCAGCTCGTCGCGGTCGATGTGTGGATGGTCCACCGTGGGTGCCGAACCTGCGGGGAGGTCGGGAAGCGCGGGGTCCTTGACGGGAAGAGCCGCCGAGTCGATCCGGACACCCGCGACCCCGCGGTCGAACCAGAACCGCAGGACGTCTTCGTGCTCACGTCGCACATCGGGGTGGTTCCAGTTCAGGTCCGGCTGCTCGGGGGTGAACAGATGCAGGTACCACTCGCCGTCGGTGCCGTCGGGGTTCCGCGTGCGCGACCAGGTCTCGCCCTGGAAGCTCGACACCCAGTTCGTCGGGATGACGTCACCGTGCTCCCCGCGGCCGTGGTGGAACCAGAACCGTTCCCGCTCCGGACTGCCTGGACCCGCCGCCAGCGCCCGCTGGAACCACTCGTGCTGATCCGAGATGTGATTGGGCACGATGTCGACGATCGTGCGGATGCCCAGAGCGAGCGCCTCCGCGATCAGCTGCTCCGCTTCCTCCAGGGAGCCGAAACGGGGATCGATGCGGCGGTAGTCCTGCACGTCGTACCCGCCGTCGGCGAGGGGGCTCAGGTACCACGGGGTGAACCAGAGCGCGTCCACCCCGAGGCTCTTCAAGTACGGGAGCCTCGAGCGGACACCCGCGAGATCGCCGATGCCGTCGCCGTTTCCGTCCGCGAAGCTGCGCACGTACACCTGGTAGATCACGGCCGTCCGCCACCAGCCGTCGCCAGCAGGCATGGTCAGGGTGCCGGCGGGTGCCGTCGTGCGCAGAACGTCAGTGTCCACGGAACTCCTCGTCGTCGGTGGCGATGAGTCGAATGTAGCTTTCTCAATCACTTAACGCAAGAACTAAACGAGTTGTCGCAAATTTACGATGATTTGCGGGCACGACAATCAGCGCACCTTCGGGGACCCGTGGTCAGAGGGGCAGGGGCCCCGTCGAGGCGCGCAGCACCAGTTCGGGCTCGAACAGGAGCTCGTCGCTCGGCTGAGCCGTGCCGGCGATCTGAGCGAGCAGGAGGGCGATCACAGCTCGCCCCATCGACTCGATCGGCTGCCGAACCGTGGTCAGCGGCGGCTCGGTGCAGCTCATCAGCGCGGAGTCGTCGAATCCGACGATGCTCACGTCACCCGGCACCGACAGCCCGGCACGCCGCGCCGCGCGCACCGCCCCGAGCGCCATCGGGTCGCTCGCGCACACGATCGCCGTCGCACCGGCGGCGAACAGTCGTGAGGCCCCCGCCTGGCCGGACTCGAGCGAGTACATGCCGCGCACGACGAGTTCGTCCGCCAGCGGTGCGCCGAGCGATTCGAGCAGACGTCGCGCCGATTCGAGCTTGCGGCGGGACGGGATGTGATCCTCCGGCCCCAGCAGCAGGCCGATCTTCCGATGCCCGAGCTGATGCACGTGCAGCACCGCCTGTTCCGCGGCGGCGGCGTCGTCGGTCGACACCGTGGCGAACGGCAGCTCCGGCACGCGGGCATTGACGAGCACGGTCGGGAGGTTCACTTGACGCAGGCGCTCGTAGTGCTGATGCGCGGCGTCGGCCTGCGTGTAGTTCCCCCCGAGGAAGATGACGCCGGACACCTGCTGCGCGAGGAGCAGGTCGACGTAGTCCGACTCCGTCACACCTCCGGCATTCTGCGTGCAGAGCAGCGGCGTGTACCCGTTCTGGGTGAGCGCACCGCCGACGATCTCGGCGAATGCGGGGAAGATCGGATTCTGCAGCTCGGGCAGCACCAGGCCCACGAGGCGGGCGCGTTCTCCGCGCAGCTTCGTCGGCCGCTCGTAGCCGAGGACGTCGAGGGCGGTGAGGACCGCCTGGCGCGTGGCGTCCGAGACCCCCGGCTTCTCGTTGAGCACGCGACTGACCGTCGCCTCACTCACTCCGACCTTGCGGGCCACCTCGGCGAGTCGCTTCGACATGCAGCCAGTGTACGCAAGTCCTTGCAAGAAGGCGCAAGCGGTTTGCGCTCCCTCGCGGAGTCGTCAGCGAACGTTGCCGTTGGAGCAGGTCTGCTGCGCGGCGGAGTTGCCCTTGATCGAATCGGGAAGCGCCACGACGTTGTCGGGGGTCGCTGCCGGGTCCGGAGTCGCCGCCGTGTCGGTCGGCTGTTCGCCGGTCGTGGTCGGCTCCTGCACGATCACACCGTCGTTGCGGTTGTTCTCGTGCGTGATCTGCAGCTGCGCATTCTCGGCGAGCGCATCCCAGAGCGCAGAGGCTGCAGTGTAGTTGGGGACGACCTTGTTGGGGTTCGCCGAGTCGGTGCCGTTGGGGTACTGCACGAAGACGATGTCCTCGAACGGCACGGACTTGACCGCGAGCGCGATCTGCACGAGCGTCATCGGATTCGTGAGCGACTCACTCGGCTCGAGGTTCTGGATCGCGGTGTTCGCGAGCTTGAGCATCACCGGGACGTTGCCGAGCACCTCGCCGCTGATCATCTTGCGGGCCAGGCTCGACATGTACTGCTGCTGGTTGCCGATGCGGCCGAGGTCGCTGCCGTCACCGACCCCGTGACGGGTGCGCAGGAACTGGAGCGCCTGCAGCCCCTCCACCGTGTGCGTGCCCGCAGCCATGTCGAGTCCGGTGTAGCGGTCCTTGATCGGGTTGGCGAGGCAGACGTCCACGCCTCCGATGGCGTTCGTGATCTCGATCACGCCGCCGAAGGTGACGCCGGCCGCGAACTGGATCTCCTGATCGGTCAGCTCGGAGATGGTCTTCACGACGCAGTTCAGGCCGCCGTCCGTGTACGCCGTGTTCAGCGGCTGCTTGCTCATCGCAGAGGTGGCGTTGCCGTTCTTGTCCGTGCAGGACGGGATCGGGACCATCAGGTCTCGGGGGAAGCTGACCACCGTGATGCGGCGCGGCTCCTGCGAGACGTGGACGAGCAGGTTCACGTCGTTGAGCGTTCCCTCGGCGTCCGCTCCGGTGCACCGTTCGCCGAACAGGTCCTTGTACTTCTCCTCGCAGGTGTCCACCCCGGTGAGCACCATGTTGAAGCCGCCCTCGTACTCGCCGATGTCCGGCGGGATCGGGTCCTGGCCCTCGATCTCGACAGCATTCGCCGAGACCGTGCTCGTGAGGTCGTAGAAGACGTAGGCGCCGACGCCGAGGCCGCTCACCAGGACCACGGCGAGGCCGATGGCGATGAACTTCAGGAGTTGGCCGACGGTACCGGGAGTACCCAGCTGACCATGGCGCGCGATGGTGTGCCGGCGTCGGGGGTTCTGGCTCACTCGGGACCTTTCGGATTCAGCGCCGGTGCGGGGGACACCGTGCTCACAATGCGGAGGGTGTGGGATTCGAACCCACGAGACATCTCTGCCCACTGGTTTTCAAGACCAGCTCCATCGGCCGCTCGGACAACCCTCCCGGCAGGCACTTCTGCCGACCAGGCGTGAGTCTAGCCGAGTTCTATTCTCCGGCGCTGACCTGGGCGGGGGCTGGAAGCGTGTCGAGCGCTCGCGCCAGGCCACCGTCGACGACATCTGCGGTGACCTCGCCGGCTGCCTCCTTCACCACGTCCGGAGCCTGGCCCATCGCCACCGCCCGACCACCGAGCGAGCGCGCCCAGCCGAACATCCCGATGTCGTTGCGCCCGTCCCCGGCGACGAGGATGCGCCCCTCGCCGAGCCCGAGCTCGGTACGCACCTGCTCCAGAGCCGTGCCCTTGTCCACACCCTGCGGTGCGATGTCCAGCCACGCCGTCCAGCCGATCGCGTACGACACCTCGTTCAGACCGGCGTCAGCGACCAGACGGTGGAAGTCCTCTTCGTCGTGACCAGGAGAGACGACGACGATGCGCGAGACGGGAAGGGCTCCGAGCTCGTCGAAGTCGACCTGTCGACCGCCGTCGAGCGTCCAGTCGTCGAGCTGCTCCGTGAACAGCCGCTGCCCCGAAGCCAGTTCCACCATGTACCTGGCGTCGGGCAGCCGCTCTCGCAGCAGACCGAGAACCGGGGTGGGGTCGAACGTCTCCACGTTCCAACGCTCCCAGTCATCGCCCGATCGCCGCATCGTCACGGCCCCGTTGGAGCAGACGACGAAGTCAGCGGTCAGTCCGAGTTCTTCGACGTAGCGCCGCGTCGCCATCCAGCTTCGTCCGGTCGCGATCGTGACGACATGTCCGCCGTCGCGCAGGCGAGCGATCGCCTCCGGAACACCGGGGCTCATCGTCTCGTCCTGCAGCAGGATGGTCCCGTCGACGTCGAGGCCGACCAGCCAGGCGTCCGTCATCGTGCCGCCCGCCCCTCAGCGAGCGGCTCGATCACCTCGAGGCCGCCGAGATACGGGCGCAGCACCTCGGGGACGCGCACGGATCCATCCGCCTGCTGATGGGTCTCGAGCAGCGCCACGATCCAGCGCGTCGTGGCGAGCGTGCCGTTCAGCGTGGCGACGTGCTGCGTCTTCGCCGTGCCCTGCGCCGCACCCTCCGCGGCCTCCACCACCGGCCGGTACCGCACATCGAGACGTCGCGCCTGGAACGTCGTGCAGTTCGAGGTCGACGTCAGCTCGCGGAAGGCACCCTGCGTGGGGACCCAGGCCTCGATGTCGTACTTGCGGGCGGCGCTCGAACCGAGATCTCCCGCTGCGACGTCGATCACGCGGTAGGCGAGGCCGAGGGAGGTCAGCATCTCCTCCTGCAGCGCGACGAGGCGCAGGTGCTCGGCCTCCGCGTCCTCGGCCGTCGTGTAGACGAACATCTCGAGCTTGTTGAACTGGTGCACACGGATGATGCCTCGGGTGTCCTTGCCGTGCGAGCCCGCCTCACGCCGGTAGCACGTCGACCAGCCGGCGTACCGGAGGGCACCGTCCGTCAAGTCGACGATCTCGTCCTTGTGGTACCCGGCGAGCGCGACCTCGCTGGTGCCGACGAGGTACAGATCGTCGTCCTTGTCGAGGTGATAGACCTCGTCGGCGTGCTCGCCGAGGAAGCCCGTCCCCTGCATGATCTCCGGGCGCACGAGCGTCGGGGTGATCAGGGGCACGAAGCCGTTCTGCAGCGCCTTGTCGAGCGCAAGGTTCATCAGCGCGATCTCGAGACGTGCTCCGATGCCGCGCAGGAAGTAGAAGCGGGCGCCGGAGACCTTGGCACCGCGTTCCATGTCGATCGCACCGAGGAGCTCGCCCAGCTCGAGGTGGTCCTTCGGCTCGAAGTCGAAAGCGGGCACGTCTCCCACACGCCGCAGCTCGACGAAGTCGGCTTCGCCACCGGCCGGCACACCGTCGATGACGACGTTCTCGATCCGGGCGAGGGCTGCGGCCGCTGCCTCAGCCGCCTCGTTCGCGGCGTGCTGGGCCTGCTTCACTCGCTCGGCGAGGTCCTTGGCCTGCGCGACCAGGGCGGCCTTCTCCTCCTTCGGGGCTTTCGCGACCAGCTTCCCGAAGGCGTTCTGCTCTGCTCGCAGCTCCTCGAATGCGGAGAGCGCCGACCGGCGCGATCGATCGGCCTCGAGTGCGACGTCGACGGTGCTCTGGTCGTTTCCACGAGCAGTCTGCGAGCGGCGGACGATCTCCGGATTGTCGCGGAGGAGTGCGAGGTCGATCATCCACCAAGTCTACGGTGATCGTCACACCCTCTCGGATGTCACACTCTCGGCGCAGCATCGTCTTCCTCTGCAACGGCCGGCATTCCGCCGACCCTCGGAAAGGAACACCCATGAGCACTCGCGTCACCGCCCTCGATCAGCTGAACCTGGCGTTCGCCGACCGCTTCAACGCCCGTGACCTCGACGGATTGATGGCATTGAACACCCCGGAGGTGGTCTTCGTCCCCGCGCCGGGGACACCGGTCACCGGCACGGAAGCCGTGAGGGGCGCGCTCGAGCAGTTCCTCGGCCTGAACCTGCCGATCTCGATGACGGTCCGTCACGTCTTCGAGAGCGCGGGCACCGGCCTCGCGGTCGCCGACTGGACGATCACGGGCATCGCACCCGACGGGTCGGAGGTCTCCCTCGCCGGGACGACCGCCGACCTCGCGGTGTACGACGATGCGCACGGCTGGCGCTACGCGATCGACAACCCGTTCGGGACCGCCTGAGATGACGTGAGGGAGACCTGCAGGAGAGTCTCCCTCACGCCACCCCCATACCTGTGCCGCGGCAGGCCTTCAGCGCCTTGCGTGCCCGCGAGATGCGCTGCCGGGCGGCGGCGGGTTCGATTCCGAGTCGCGTCGCCACCTCCTCCGCCGAGAGCCCGTCGGCGACCGTCAACAGCAGTGGTTCCCGAAGCGTGGGTGGGAGCGCATGCACAGCCGCCATTGCTCCGTCGAGCAGGACTCGCGCCTCGACGACGGACTCGACGCTGACGTGCTCGTCCGCCGCCTCTTCCAGCGTCGCGGCGGGGCGACGGGAGCGCTGTCTGGCGAGGTCGACGGCGACGTTCCTGGCGATCACGTCGAGCCAGGCGCACATGCGCCCTGGCTGCGGGGTGTCGAGGTGAGAGATCGAGCTCCAGGCGCGCAGCAGCGCGTTCTGCGCCGCGTCGTCGGCGTCGTCGACGGGAACCCCGAGCGAGATGCTCCGTCGCCGCAGACGATCGGGGTCGCCTTCGATCATCGCGGAGAGCACGGTGCGAGCGGTGTCGTCGGAGTCATCGCGCATGTCTCCATTCTCCTCGCGCAGGGAAGGCCCGGCGCCGGATGGGCGACCCGAGTGGATCGCGGTTTAGAGTAGCGCCATGACCACGAGCGAACCCGTCCGGCGACAGGCGGCGCTCATCTACAACCCGATCAAGGTCGACGGCAAGCACCTCCGGGGCCGAGTGCGCGATCTCTCCCGGGAGGCCGGTTGGGAGCATCCCGCGTTCTACCCCACGACCGTCGAGGACGCCGGCCAGCTCGCCACGGCGCAGGCGCTGGAGCGCGGGGTGGACGTCGTGCTGGTCGCGGGAGGCGACGGCACGGTGCGCGCCGTGTCGGAGGCGATCGCGAACAGCGGGGTGCCGTTGGCGATCCTGCCCAGCGGCACCGGGAATCTGCTCGCGCGCAATCTCGGGCTCCCGCTGGGCGACCCGACCGAGATGATCCAGGCGGCGCTCGGCGACTTCCGACACCCGATCGACATCGGCTGGGCGCGACTGACTCGACAGGACGGCGAGGAGGCGCAGCATGCGTTCGTCGTCCTCGCCGGAATGGGTCTCGACGCCGACATGATCGCGAACACCCGCTCCGATCTGAAGAAATCCGTCGGGTGGATCGCGTACGTCGACGGCGCCGCCCGCTCCCTGCCTCGCGCGAAGCCGTTCCGCGCGGTCTACCAGATCGACGACGGACGCCTGCACACCCATCGCGCCTACAGCCTGCTGTTCGCGAACTGCGGCACGCTCCCTGCCGGGATATCCCTGATCCCCGAGGCATCGATCACCGACGCCGCCCTCGACGTGGCGGTCATCCAGCCGACCGGCATGCTCGGCTGGTTCGCCGTCTGGCGGAAGATCTGGTGGGACAACTCCGTGCTGCGACGCTTCCGCGCGGGACGCCGAGTCCTCGAACGGCGCGGGAAGAACGCCTCCGTCCACTACTTCCACGGGGCCGCGGCCGAGGCTGCAGCGCCCGACCCGATCCCGATCGAGCTCGACGGTGACGAATTCGGGGAAGCCGTGCGCATCACCTGCTGGGCAGACCCGGGGGCGCTTCTGCTGGCGCTGCCGACGGGCCACCCCGTGCACATCCTCTGAAGGCCCGCGGGCTTCGGATTCAGCGCACCTCGACCGTGCCTTCGAGGCCTCCGCCGACGAGGGTCAGGGTGAAGGGCGCGTCGTCATCGACCGCGTCGTCCCCGAAGGAGAGCAGCGTGGCGCGCGGAGCCATGTCCATCGTGCAGGCCTTGGTCTCATCCGTCACGAACGTCGCCGTGCCGCTGTTCCCCGACCCCTCGAGGGATTCGATCTCCGGCGGGCAGGACGACGATCCCCAGGTGAGCAGCACCAGAGCGCCGTCGCCGGACCAGCCGGCAGACGGCAGGTACTCGGTCGACGTGCCGGGCGTGCCCGTCGCGGCGGGGTCGCCGTCGAGGTCGACGTCGTCGGTGATGTCGCCATAGGTGACCTCGAGGGTGATGTCGGCTGTCGGATCCACGCCCTCGGGAAGCGCGCCGATGCTGGCCCGCGGAGCGAGGTCCTTCGTGCACGGCCGTGGCGACTCGCCCTCGGCGTCGACGAGAGTGACCGTGACGGTCTGTCCCTCGGCGCTCACCTGGTCCACCTGGGGGACGCACGTGGAGGAGCCCACCGTGACGACGGCGAACATGCGTCCGTCGTCGAGCAGCGCACCCTCGATGTCGTTCCGGTCGTCGACGCCGCCCGCGCTCGGCGCAGGGGAACTCGTCGGCGTCTCCGAACCGGGGCTCGCGGTGCAGCCGGCGACGAGGAGCGCCGCGGCGACGAGACCGACGACAGGGGCGAGAGGACGCAGCGCGGAGGTCATGCTCACAGGGTAGCCCTCGCGGACTCGCGACGGATAGCGCGACGACTACTGCAGCGCGGAGGTGAGGCGGGCGAGGTTGTCGAGCACGGTCGAGCGCAGCGGCTGCTGCATCCACTCCTCGAGCGTCAGCTCACGGCTGAGGGAGCGGTACTTGTCCTCGACCTCCCGCATCTCGGCGACGAACTCCTCGCCGCGCACCAGCATCGAGACCTCGAGGTTCAGACCGAAGGAGCGCATGTCCATGTTGCTCGACCCGACCACCGCGACCTCCTCGTCGATCGTGAGCGTCTTGGTGTGCAGGATGTAGGGCTTGCGATACATCCAGATGCGCACTCCCGCCTTGAGCAGAACCTCGTAGTAGCTGCGCTGGGCGTGATAGACCATCGCCTGGTCGCCCTCTTCCGAGACGAACAGCTCGACGTGCACGCCACGGTCGACGGCGGCCGTGACCGCGAGGAGCAGGGCTTCGTCGGGGACGAAGTAAGGGCTGACGATCATGATCTTCTTCTTCGCCGCGTAGAGCAGTGCGAGGAAGAGACGGAGGTTGTTCTCGACTTCGAACCCCGGGCCGGAGGGCACGACCTGGCAGTCGAGATCCCCGGAGCCGATGTTCGCGTGGGCGATGTCGATGCCCTCGAGCACCGTGTCGGTCTCGCTGTACCAGTCGGCGACGAAGATCGCGTTCACGCTCAACACCACGGGACCGTCGAGACGGACCATCAGGTCGACCCAGTGCAGTCCTCGCTTGATGTTCTTCTTCAGGTTGTAGGTCGAATCGGTGATGTTCTGCGACCCGAGGAACGCGATGTTGCCGTCGACGACGAGGAGCTTCCGGTGGTTGCGCAGATCGGGGCGCTGCATCTTGCCCTTGAGCGGCTGCACCGGGAGCATCAGGTGCCAGTCCGCCCCCATCGCGTTGAGTCGCGCGATGGTCTGCTTGTAGCGGGGCTTTCCGCGGTTCGCCCAGTGATCGAGCAGCACGCGGACCTCCACCCCTCGCGCGCAGACCTCTTCGAGGGCGCGGAAGAAGTTGTCGGTCGAGTCGTCCGACTGCAGGATGTAGAACTCGACGTGCACGTACTCCTGCGCGGTGCGGATGGCCTCGGCCATCTCATCGAGCGACTCCTGGTAGTCGGAGATGAGGTGGGCGCCGTTGTCGCCGGAGAGCGGGAGGGCGCCGAGCTTCTGGTTCATCTGCACGATCGGGCCGAACCATGCAGGGGCGTTCGGACGCAGGGTCCCGAAGTGCAGGTGCTCGCTGGTCTCCGCGATGTACTCGTTGATCTGATCCTGCTTGCGTCGACGCGCCCGCGGGAGGCGGGGGTTGCCGATCATGAGGAACAGGAAGACGCCGACGAAAGGGATGAAGAAGACGGCGAGCAGCCACGCCATCGCGGCGGTGGGGCGGCGGTTGCGGGGGATGACGATGATCGCAGTGACGCGGATGACGATGTCGAGCATCAGCAGGAAGGCGGCGATCCACCATGCCCAGCTATCCGCCGTCATCGTGCCCCCTCGCCACCGCAGTGACCGTCACAGCTCACGCGCATCTGAGCAGATGCACTGGCTTCACAGTAGCCGATGGGGTGGGAATCAGCCGCGTGGCGGGAGGCCCCGCGCTGCGCGCTCCTCGGCTTCGATCTGCGCGTGCACCTTGCGTTCGGTGCGGTCGAAACGGAGGATGCCTCGGACCACGAGGAAGAACACGACGCTCACTCCGACGGTCGGCAGAAGCGACCATGCCGCGGCGAGCCAGAAGTTGTCCATCCCTCCATGGTACGCGAGCCACTGTTCGTGCACACTCCGGCACTCACAGGATCTGCGTCCACAAGCCCCCTTTTCCCCTCCCGTCCGCCCCGCCGACGTGCACACTCTCGAGATGACCACAGTTCTCCGCGCCACCGATTCCGCCGCATTCCTCGGCATCGTCCCCTCTCTCGCCGGCTTCACGCCCCGTCGGAGCATCGTCCTCCTCCCGTTCCGCGGCTCGCGCACCGACGGTGCCATGCGTCTGGACCTCCCCGAGGAGAGCACCGATGTCGGTCGCTATGCCGACAACGCGGTCGGGCTCGTGGCACGGGTCTCCGGAACGGATGCGGTGGCCGTCGTCGTCTACACCGATCAGGATGCGCACCCGACGCGCGACGGCCTGGTGCTCCCGCACGCGGTGGTGATCGACGAGGTGCTCGGCTGCGCGGAGGATGCGGGTCTGCGAGTCGTCGACGCTCTGTGCGTGACGCCGTCCGGCTGGTCGAGTTACCTCGAGGAGGAACCGGAGCTCGGGTCTCTCGCGCAGATCCGCCTTCCGTCCGACCTGCCGCCGATGGAAGACGTGTCCGGAGATCAGAACGTCGGCACGGAGCTGCCGACCGTCGATCTGGCGGAGAAGGAGCGGGTCGGGCGAGCATCCGCCGACCTCGACGCGCTCCTCGATCGGCGCGGGCGCGCTCCGCGAAGCGCCAGGGAGAATCCTCAGCTCATCGCCGCACTCGTCCTGCTCGACGACGTGCCCGCGTTCCTCGAGTCGGTGCTGGCTGCACCCGACGGTCTTCCACCCTTCGCGACAGCCGCGCTGCTGTGGTGTCTGGAGAAGCCGCTGCTGCGCGACGTGGCGATCGCGCAATGGGCGACCGACCTCGCGGGAGGCATCCGCACGCTCGACGCCCAGACCGCCTTCGCCGAGTCCGGGATCATGGTTCCCGACGAAGTGGGCGACGTGTTCCTCGGACGCGGACCGACGCCCGACACCGAACGCCTGCGGTGCGCCCTCTCGGTCGCGCGCGAGGCAGCCGCCCGTGCACCCCGGCACTCGCGACCCGCCCCGCTCACCGTGGCCGCGTGGCTGTCCTGGGCGCTGGGGCGCGCCAGTCACGCGGGCCGCTACCTCGAGATGGTGCGCGAGATCGACCCTCGGTACTCGCTCGCCGCACTGTTGGAGACCATGATCGGCGGGGCCATGCTGCCGGAATGGGCGTTCCGGCGCGGCCCGATGGGATGAACGACTCCGTGGACTACTTCACCAGAGGGAAGAGGATGGTCTCCCGGATGCCCAGACCCGTGATGGCCATCAGCAGTCGGTCGATCCCCATGCCCATCCCGCCGGACGGCGGCATGCCGTGCTCGAGGGCGCGAAGGAACTCTTCATCCACGGGCATGGCCTCGACATCGCCGCGTGCTGCGAGCTTGGCCTGCTCGACGAAGCGCTCCCGCTGGATCACGGGGTCGACGAGCTCGGAGTATCCCGTCGCCAGTTCGAAGCCGCGGATGTACAGGTCCCACTTCTCCACGACGCCCGCGATCGAACGATGCTCGCGCACGAGGGGCGACGTGTCGACGGGGAAGTCCATCACGAACGTGGGGCGGACGAGGTCGCCCTTCACGAAGTGCTCCCACAACTCCTCGACGAGCTTGCCGTGGGTGGCCTGCGGTGGCAGATCCACATCGTTGGCCTCCGCGAAGGCGATGAGGTCCTCGACGGAGTCCTGCGGGGTGATGACACGACCCGAAGCGGCCGAGAGCGACTCGTACATCGAGATGCGGTCCCACTCACCGCCGAGCTCGTACTCGGTGCCGTCGGCCCAGGTCACCGTGGTGGAGCCGGCGACCGCGATCGCCGCGTTCTGCACGAGCTCCTGCGTGAGCGCGGCCATCTGGTTGTAGTCGCCGTACGCCTGATAGGCCTCGAGCATCGCGAACTCGGGGCTGTGCGTCGAGTCAGCACCCTCGTTGCGGAAGTTGCGGTTGATCTCGTAGACGCGCTCGATGCCGCCGACGACCGCGCGCTTGAGGTACAGCTCCGGCGCGATGCGCAGGTACAGCTCGGTGTCGAACGCGTTCGAGTGCGTGATGAACGGGCGGGCAGACGCTCCTCCGTGCTGCACCTGCAGCATGGGCGTCTCCACCTCGAGGTAGTCGTGGCTCGTGAACGTCGAACGCAGGCTCGCGTTCACGGCGGCCCGAGCACGGACGGTGTTGCGCGCCTGCTCCCGCACGATCAGGTCGAGGTAGCGGCTGCGCACCCGGCCCTCTTCGCTGAGCTCGGAGTACGCGTTGGGCAGCGGGAGGATCGCCTTCGCAGCGATCGTCCAGTCGTCGGCCATGATCGATAGCTCGCCGCGACGGCTCGAGATGACTTCACCGTGCACGAAGACGTGGTCACCGAGGTCGACGTACTCCTTCCAGTCCGCGAGGGATTCCTCGCCGACGTTCGCGAGCGAGATCATGGCCTGGATGCGCGACCCGTCGCCGGCCTGCAGGGTGGCGAAGCAGAGCTTGCCGGTGTTGCGGCTGAACACCACTCGACCGGCGACCCCGACGACGACGCCGGTCTCGGCACCCGCTTCGAGCTCGCCGTACTCGGCGCGCAGTGCAGGGATCGTGTGAGTGACGGGCACTCCGACGGGGAATGCCCCTCCCCCCGCGTTCGACCGCTTCTCGATCAGACGCTCGCGCTTGGCGAGCCGCACGGCCTTCTGCTCGTGGACGTCCTCGTCGGTGGAGGGGTCGGTCGATGCCGATTCGGGCGCGGGCGACGCGTCAGTCATGTGGGGGGCTCCTTGGAAGTCCCTCCCAGTTTACCGAGGCGGCGTGACGCCATCGGTCGCGTGCTGGGTAGCCTCGGAGAATGGCCCACACACGGATCCTCCGCGCGTTCGCTGCACTCCCCCTCGCCCTCGTGGCGGCCTTCACCCCGGCTGCGGCGTTCGCGACGTCAGCCGAGCACGCCGCTCACGCCGCAGCCGGTCCGATCCGCGTCGCCACGACCGATGTCGACGACTTCTCCTACAGTTCCTGGGACGCGGCGTACGAGGTCGGGCTCGATGACGACGGCCGCGCGCGGATGCGTGTGACGGAGACGCTCGTGGCACGTTTCCCCGACGCCGACCAGAATCACGGCATCGTCCGGGGGCTCGCGACCTCCTACGAAGGGGCGAGCACGGAGACGACGGTCCTGTCCGTGACCGACGGGAACGGCGCGGAGGTGCCCTACGAGACGGACGAGGAGGACGGTCTCCTCTACGTGCTCACGGGCAACGACGACGACTTCGTCCGGGGTCTCACCACGTACGTGATCGAGTACGAGATGCGCGATGTGATCCTGGCGACGAAGCCCTCTGCGGGATCGTCGGCTCCTCCCGCGGACGAGTTCTACTGGGACCTGCTGCCGCTCGACAGCACGCAGTCCATCGATCGCTTCCGTGCTGACGTCACGCTCGACTCCTCCTTGAGCGCTGCGCTCAACGGTGCCACGCGCTGCTACACCGGTCCCTCCGGCTCGAAGGACGAGTGCGAGCTGGACGGTCCGATCGCGGACGGGCGCGATGTGACGTTCCGCGTCGAATCGGGAGCCCGTCCTGCCGGCGACGGGGTGACCGTCGCCATCGGCTTCGATGCCGGTACGGTCACCCAGCCTCTCGCCCGCACCCCCGACCCCGTGGCGGACGTCACCCCGATCGTCGCCGCCGTCGGCGCGCTCGGGCTCTCGGTCGGCAGCTGGGTGGCCGTCTCGGCCTTCACCCGGAGACGCCGAAGGGCGACCGGAATCGTGGTCGCCCAGTACGACGTGCCGGATTCACTGCCTCCCCTGCTGGCCGCCGCCGTGGTGCCCGGCGCCAAGGACGTGATCCCCTCGGAGATCGTGCACCTGGCCGTCCGCGGCACGCTGCGCATCGAGGAGGGGGCGGAGGAGGAGGAGCCTCGGTTGCGTCGGCTCCCCGGAACGCGACTTCCCGACCAGCTCGACGTCGAGGCCCTGGATACCCTCTTCACCGACGCGAACGGCGAGGGTGTGGTCGACCTGCCCACCGCCGATGAGACGTTCGCCGCGCGGATGACCGCCCTGGAGCAACGCGGGACGATCGAGGCGCAGAACCGCGGGCTCACCGAGAAGGCGCGCAGTCGGGCGGCCGTGATCCTGCAGTGGTGTGCGATCGGCATCGCGGTCATCGGTCTGGCGTTCGGGATCTGGAGCGCGGCCAGCGGGCGGCTCTCCGCGATCCCCTCGCTCGTGGTGATCTCCTTCGGCGCTTTCCTGGTGCTGCTCTCCAGCATCTACGGCTTCTCGAAGCACACGGTGCTCACGGCCGAAGGCGCCCGCACCTACGAGTACCTGCGCGGCGTCGAGGAGTTCATCCGCGTCGCGGACGCCGACCGCCTGCGCATGCTGCAGTCCTACAGCGGGGCCGAACGTCGAGCAGACGGCACCGCCGACGTCATCCACATCTACGAGCGCCTCCTCCCCTACGCCATCCTCTTCGGCATGGAGGACGAATGGGGCGAGGTGCTCGAGAAGGCGTACACGCGTGCGCAGCACGGCGCCACCTGGATCGGCGACCCGACCTCGTTCGTGCTGCGCGCGCAGCTCGCCTCGTTCGTGGCCTCGTCGCACTCGGCGGCGACCTACTCGGCGCCGTCGACGGGGTCCTCGTCGAGCGCGGGCGGGTCCTTCGGCGGCGGATTCTCCGGTGGCGGGGGCGGCG